>JANOLP010000104.1:0-20975 GCA_031419835.1 Pseudomonadota bacterium
CGACATCGCTTCCGGGAAAGTCGATACCCTATACACCGAGTGCAACGGGGTACCGTTGAAAGGGCCGAATGATTTGATATTTGATGCCCATGGTGGATTTTATTTCACCGATCTCGGAAAACGCCGTGGGCGCACGATGGACCGAGGGGCGGTTTACTATGCTCAGCCGGACGGCAGCGCCATCGTCGAGATCGTCCATCCAATCGATGCGCCGAATGGCATCGGCCTTTCAGCCGACGAGAAGACGCTCTATATCACCGAGACCAGTGCCGCAAGAGTGTGGGCCTTTGATATCGAGAGTCCAGGCAAACTCGCGCCGGGCCCTCACCTCTTCTGGCCGGGCCGCCTCCTTTACAAATTTAGCGGCTACGAACGCCTCGATTCGCTCGCCGTTGATTCCGAAGGCAACGTAGTCGTCGCCACGCTCGGAACTGGTTGCGTGACGGCGATCGCACCGGACGGAACCGTGCGCGCATCCATACCGGTACCGGAATTCGATCTCATGGTCACCAATATCTGCTTCGGCGGAGCGGATCTTCGAACGGCGTATATCACCTCGTCTGGACTGGGGCGATTATATGAAATGCAATGGCATTGTCCCGGCTTGCCGCTTAATTTCCTTCCGCGTCGATAGCGCTGTAACCACAGTTAGAGAATGGCTAATGTTCGATACTTTCAAGTCCGTATTCCGGACCAGATCGGTAACGATTGGGGGGTATTTCGTTCAGAAATTTCGGCCAACTCCGGACGTAGGAATTGCGGTTTTCAGTGTCGGCTCACTAGCCCCAAGCTGACGCAATCGTGAGCGTTCAGACCAGAACATAATGTTGATGGTTTAGGGGGGCACTTGTTTTTAGTGCAATTTACGACGGTAGGCAGGTCTAGCAAGGGTGCGGGTTTGCGATCGCTCAAAAAAACACAGGGCGTTCGCGTCTGTAGCGAACGCCCGATGAGGGATGAAACGTCTTTTTTTATTGTGACCGGCGAGGCATTAGGCCGCGCGGCGGCGTTCCCAATGCTCCATTAAATACGAGGGCGAATAACGGGTTTCCTTCACATCCCTGCTTTCTAGAGCGTGATCCAGAATCAGCGCCATGTAGTCGTAACTCTTACGGATGCACGATCCCAACAGATGGATGCCACGCGCCGTTGGATTATTGCCCATGATCGTGCAGATAATCTCGAGCGCTTCCCAGGGATGCGTATCGTCGTACTCCGCGTGCAGCTTGAGCCATTTCATGGCTTTCTTGCGTACATTGGGCGCAAACAAATTTTCGTAAGTGTCGTTGGCGCAAATGACGCTCGACCATTCCCCGGTTGCCCCTTCAATGGCGTAGTTGGTTGCCGCCATCGCCGCCGCCAGGGTGTCGCGATCACAGGTATGCCAACACCAATGGGAGAGCGCGTGCGACGGGGTTGGGACAGCGCCATAGATCAGCTCTTGCTGACTGACGCCGCTGAGCTCCGCCCATTCGACCCAGTAATCGGCATGGTTCTGTTCGATGCGAATATTGCGAATGAGATACTTACGCGCCATGTCGTGCCCCTTGCTGCGGCCGTATTGCAACTTAAGGAGATTCATGGCCATGTATTGGGGGAACTGCTCGATCACGGGAAACACGCCGACTAAAAAGTCGCGGGTTTGGCGTTCCGTGAGTTCTGCGTCGCGCATTTTTCGGTAAAACTCATGCTGAACCACGGCTTGTTTGCTAGCAAAACAATCGTGGATCATTTCCTGAGCCCACACAGGATAACTTTTTGTATCCATTAGTGTGCCCGTTCGAACAAACTCGTCACTCATAGTGAACTCCATTAAATGCTGCAGATCGATAAGGGTTAAAAAGATTTGGGGGCTTTATTGTCTGGACTAGATTTTTCCGATGATAGTTGATCCTCACCCGGACAATAACAAAGGATGAGGAATCGATAGCGTAATTAACAAAAGTTAACAGATATTTACACAACTTCGTTACTTTAAATTCGCTCACATGACTTTGTGTTTTAAATTAAGTCGTTATAAGGAATATTATTTGTTATAGGCCGTTAAATTTATTATAATAATCATTATATTAACGCTGTTATCTAATATTATATATCATTCAGGCTCTGAACAAGATACTATTACCCTAAAAACGGCGATTGAAATTCAGGTTTAAACGCAACGTGCTGAAATGTAAGGTTTTTCAATTGCTCCGCAATGAACCAAAATGGTGAATTTATCAATTACGTCAAGTGCTTGTAAAATTGTGAAATCTCTCAATTTTGACTATTCCAATTGCCGTTTTTAGGATTACGCAACGTGCCGTCGTATTCGCACTGTTACAGGGGTATTAACTTATCAGAGTGCTTTTATTGGCCTCCTCAAGGACTTGCTCTGTTGGCATCAGGTCATGTGTTTCCTCAGTGGAATTCAGTTAGCGGCGCGTGCCTGTTGTTTTAGAGCATCCCAATGAATCAGATAAAGATTTCGCGTTTGCGGTTACAACGAAAACTAGTTCCCATTTTGGTGATCTTTGTTTCGATCACGATCGTCTCGCTCGCACTCACCCTTACCGCCCTAAGTGTCCAGTCGTGGGTACGCGCCTATGTGGGGGGTGAAGGTCTGTGGTCCAAGGCACAACGCGATGCGGTGTTCCTGCTGCAGCGTTACGGGGAGACACGCAACCCGGAATACCTGCGGAAGTTCGAGGCGGCCGTGGCTATTCCCCTTGGCGACCGGATCGCAAGAATCGAGCTGCAAAAACCCGCGTATGACCACGCCGTCGCAACGCAAGGCTTTACCGAAGGCGGTAATCACCCCGATGACATCCCGGGTCTGATTACGCTGTTTCGCTGTTGTGCCGAATTTCCTTTCTTTAAGCGGGTCGTCGGCCTGTGGACTCAGGGCGATGAACAGATGGTGGCATTGCAACAGCTAGCTGGTATCCTGCGCAAGCAGGTCGAAACTGCGGCCCCTGGCCAAGAAGTACAGGCAATATTGAAACAAGTGGAAAGCGTTAACGACGCAGTACGCCCGCTAGAAGCGGCCTTCACCGCGACGCTAGGCGACGTGGCGCGGTCGGTGACGCGGCTGTTGTTCTTTACCGTCAGTGGCATCATTGCCCTGCTTGTTTGCCTTGGCGCGTATATTTCCGTCCGCATTCTCAAAAGCATTCGGCAGTCCGAAGAACAATATCGAACGCTACTTACTAACGCGAGCGACGCCTTGATCGTCGTGGACCGAGATAACGGAACAATATTAGAGGTAAATCAACGTGCCGTGCAGATGACGGGCGTGTCCGCAGAGACTCTAATCGGATCCCGGTACGGCAATTATCTGCCTCATACGCACGATAAGTTGAATATCCCCAACAGCAAGACTACCGCTGCTTCTATCAACACGCGTCAAACCATCAATCACGTTGATGGGCGGAAGATACCGGTTGAAATAAGCTATAGCGACACCGAATGGGGTGGGCTGCCTGCTCACCTTGCG
Organism: Pseudomonadota bacterium; assembly: GCA_031419835.1. Lineage (GTDB taxonomy): Bacteria > Pseudomonadota > Gammaproteobacteria > Burkholderiales > JALYOK01 > JALYOK01. The sequence continues at coordinate 3,476 of JANOLP010000104.1, forward strand.
ATCCTTCGCGACATTTCGGTAAGCATAAAGGTGGAACGGGAGCTACGCGTTGCCGCGAATGCCATGAGCCACATGGCCGAGGGCGTGGTCATTACGGATGATCGGCGCCGCATCATCTCTGTTAACGGGGCGTTCAGCGTAATTACTGGTTACACGGAGATGGAGGTCATGGGGTCGGTTCCGCGCTACCCCGCGTCCCGTCATCACGATGTGGCTTTTTTCCGCTCGATCTGGAGAACCGTAAGAAAAACCGGCCACTGGCAGGGTGAAATTTGGAATCGGCGCAAAAGCGGGGAGCTTTATCCCGAAATGCTTAGTATCAGCGCGGTGCAGGATGAGGGTGGCCACGTAACTCATTACGTGGGTGTATTCAACGATATCTCGATCCAAAAGGAGTATGAGCAGCGGCTCCATCAGCTTGCTCATTACGATGCGCTTACCGGGTTACCGAATCGAACCTCCTTTGAGGACCGCTGTAACAAGGCGCTTAACCGCGCCGCGCGCCACGGAACTCAACTGGCATTATTGTTTATCGATTTGGACGGCTTCAAAGCAGTTAACGATACCTATGGCCATGCGGTTGGTGATGTGCTGTTGCAAACCGTCGCTGACCGCATCACAACATGTTTGCGCGACAAAGACATTATCACTCGGATGGGGGGTGATGAATTCATCGCGCTCTTGGAAGATATCACTGGTCCGGAAAACGCAATCCTTGCAGCCCGCAAGCTGTTGGAAGCACTGTCGAAAAAAGCGCCGTGCGGCGGCCATGAGGTGGCCGTATCCGCCAGTATCGGCATCAGCTTTTATCCGAGCGATGCTCATGACGTGGAAACGCTCTTGACTCACGCCGATATTGCGATGTACGTAGCTAAAAATCGCGGGCGCAATAACTACCAGTTGTACTTCCCTGGTATGGCGCTACAGACTCCCTCTAGGTGGGCCCAGACCAACACACTTTAAGCAAGATGAATCATTATGAAGTATTGGATTCTAAATTGGGCGGATCGCGAGCCGCGCTTCTGAGTACCGTGCTCGGCGCTGACGCCGCCGTGTACTGGTCTGCACGACAATAGCAAAATCCGTGGGAAGGGACTGGCGACGCAAAATGTGGGGATGAACGGTATCGAATTACGAACGAGACATGCGCGCTAACACGCCTTCACGTTTTGTCAAAGACGGAGTTTCCGCGCAAGGAACAATTGAAGTGATGATGATGCAATGTGACAAGGTAGGGTTCGCGTCTACCGTTTGCAAGGTGCAACGCACACGTGGCATGACAACGCGATGTTAAGACTCGTCGATCATAAAGTGATCACGATTTCCACGATCGCGCTGATCGTGGCCGCGCTGCTGACCGCCAACGGCCTCATGCTGGCATTCGATGAACAGCGTGACGCCGCGATTCAAAATCGCGATGCCGCGCAAGTCGCACTCAATGCGCGATTTGATATCGCACGGGTTCGCGCAGTGGGCGAATTGGCGACATTTGCATTGACACAAAACGAAGATCATCTCGGCGAAGCGGGCCAAGCGTTGGCACACGCCCGTGCCGCCCTGACGGATTTGCGTGCAACCCTGGGCGACACGCCACCCACTGAGGGCTTGGAGAGCCAACACCTGGGCTTTATTGTGCGTCAACGACGTGCCTTGGCGCAGGTCGAACACGGTTTTGCAACCGTTTTAACCCTCGGGTCCAAAACTGATCCCGCCACACAAAGTCACACCCTCGACGCCGTATTTGCCTACGAACCACTCGCCGATTCACTGCGTAAAGACGTCGCTCGCCATGCCGATTCGGAACTTAGCGCCAACGCGCTAAAGGTATTGCAGCATGCCCAACGATCGATATATACCGCGATTGCAAACATTACTGGGTTGGTTGTCTTTATTGGCTTTGTGCTCGTCACGACCCGACGTTTCATCGTTAAACCGATCGATCAATTGGCCGGCGCAGCCAGCACGGTTGGTACGGGTAATTTCAGTCATCGGATTGCGATCACCAGCCAGGACGAAATCGGCCAGCTGCAGCTCGCGTTCAGTCAGATGGTGAATGAAATACACCAGTCTCACGAGCGCCTCAATCTTGCCTTGGAAAACGCTGACACGGCGATCTGGGATTGGGACATTGTTAAGGACGTGATTTACTTAAGTGAGGGGTGGTCGGTGATGTTGGGCGGACCGCGTGAGGCGACCGTCACGTCATTTATCAACCTTTCACAGTTGGTCCACCCCACAGAATTCGAAACCCTGCGTCAGCCGATTGTCGCGGTGTTGAAAGGCGAAGCCGCGTCTTATAACGTCGAACATCGAGTAAAAACCAACCGTGGCGAATGGAAATGGATCCTCAGCCGCGGCAAAGCCATCGAGCGCAATGCGGAGGGTCGCGTCCTGCGCGCGATTGGCACGAATATCGACATTACCCAGCGTAAGCACAACGAAGATGCGTTGCGCCATGCCCAGGGTTTCCTCGATTCGATTGTCGAACACATTCCTGATATGGTGTTTGTCAAAGATGCCCGAGACTTGCGTTGCGTGCTCGTGAACCGCGCCGGCAAAGAACTGTTCGGATTCACGCACGACGATTGCCGCGGCAAACGCTATCAAGACAGGTTCCCAGCGGCACAAGCGGCCTTGATGACGGCGCGAGACAATGAAGTTTTGGCGTCCAAACAGCCGCTGGACATACCGGAAGAAACCACGCTACTGCCTAATGGCCAATCCTACGTCCTGCATACGCAAAAGATTCCGATGCTGGACGCCGAAGGCAACGCCGAATACCTGTTGACCATCTCACAGGACATTACCGAGCGCAAACAGATCGAGCAGGCGCTTCGTGCCAGCGAACAGCGATTTCGGCTCATCGCAGAAAATGTCAGCGATCTGATCGCTGTCATTGATAGTGACGGCAAGCGCCTGTACAACAGCCCCTCCTATCGCGACTTGTTTGGTGATGACGTCTTACTGCCAGGCAGCGATTCGTTTGCGCAGATTCATCTGGATGATCGCGCGCGGGTGATTCAACACTTTCATGACACGCTAACCACCGGACAGGGGCGACCCGCCCAGTTCAGATTCTTATTACCTGACGGCAACGTGAGATTCATCGAATCACAAGGTAATGCGGTGCGTAACGATTCCGGCGAGGTGGATCGCATCATTATCGTGTCCCGCGATGTGACGGAGCGCCTTAGCGCCGATGAGCGCTTGCGCCATCTCGCGCACCACGATTTGTTGACCGATCTACCGAACCGGGTGCTGATGCGCGACCGCATCGAACAGAGTTTGATGCAGGCACAACGCTCGATCACCCGCGCCGCGATCCTATTCATCGACCTAGACCATTTCAAAAATATCAATGATTTGCTCGGCCACACGGTAGGCGACCAACTTTTGCGTGAGGTCGCGCAGCGCTTGAAGCGTTGTGTGCGCGACAGTGACACGGTATCGCGCCAAGGTGGCGACGAGTTCATCGTATTGCTCCAGGGTTCGCCGAAACGTGCCAGTATCGTGGCCACTGCGGAGAAGATCCTGGAAGCGTTCGCGCAGCCGTTTGCGGTGGGCAATCACACGTTGGAGGTCACGGCGAGCATTGGTGTGAGCGTTTATCCCGATGACGGATCGGACGCGGAAACACTCCTCAAAAATGCCGATACTGCCATGTATCACGCCAAAGCCAGTGGGCGGCATGGCTATCAATTCTTCAATGTCGAATTGGAACACGCCGTACGCCACCGCGTCGATCTTGGCAAACGGTTGCGTGAGGCCATCGATCAACACGAATTCAAGCTGTACTATCAGCCCCGAATCGATTTGGCGACCGGCGCCATTACCTCGAGCGAAGCCCTGGTGCGCTGGGATCATCCGGAATTAGGTCTGATCGGCCCGATGCAGTTTATTCCCTATGCGGAAGAGAGCGGCCTGATCGTGAATCTCGGCAAATGGATCCTGCGCGAGGCGTGCCGCCAAAATGAAGTCTGGCGGCGCAGTGGTTATCCCGACTTGCGTGTTGCGGTGAACGTGTCCGGTCGCCAATTTCGCCAGCATGACTTTGTCCAGACAGTGGCGACGATCTTGGCGCAGACACAAATGTCGGCACACGCTCTCGAACTCGAACTGACAGAGACGGTTTTTATGCAGGAAGCCGAACACACCCACGACGTGTTTGGACGGCTTCGCGACATGGGTGTACAACTGGCCATTGACGATTTCGGCATCGGTTACTCGAATCTAAGTTACCTAAAGCGATTCGGTGTAGACCGACTCAAGATAGACCAGTCGTTCATCCGCGACCTCACCACCGACCGTAACGATGCGGCTATCGTCACCGCCATCATGGCCATGGCCCGCACCTTGCAGATTGAGGTCACTGCGGAAGGGGTGGAAACCGAAGCACAGTTGCAGTATTTGCGCAATTACGGCTGTTCCGAAGCGCAAGGCTATTTGTTCAGCCATCCGTTACCTGCGGCCGAACTTGAGCAGCGACTGAAACTCGGGTGGAATTCGGCTTTTTGGCAACAACAATTGGTTGGGCAGTCTTAACTTGGAGCCTTGATGACAGGTTTTATGTGTCGTATCACGTATTACATCGAATTCCTATTGAGACCAGCCGCCGCGTTACTCAGCGCGTTGAGCTTGCGTTTCAGCTTCGCGATCGTAAGCGCCGTCTTTGCCCTCGCACTGCTCATTAGCGTCGTGGGAACCGCTACGGGTGGGGCGATCTTAAGTGTCGTCCTCGGCGTCGCGGCGGTGTATCTCCTGGCGGGTCTCTGGCTGTTAACCAAACAACGCTTTGACCACCTGCATGAGGCGATCGAATCCATCGGTCGCGGGGATTTGACGGCGCGCGACGATGCCTATGCCTCCGGTGAAATCGGGCGATTGATGGGCAGTTTCTATGGAATGAAACGCGGCTTGGCCGACATCGTGAGTCAGGTTCGCGGTAGTTCAGACCGGGTACTGAGCGGCGCCAGTGAAATTGCTGAGGGAAACCAGCAACTGGCGTCGAGCACGGCGGAACTTGCGGGCAGCGTGGAGGAGATTGCAGCGACGATGGAACAGCTCGGGGCCACCATTAAGCAGAACAATGAACATTGCCATCAGGCCACTGAACTCGCCCTGCAATCCAGCGAGATTGCCACGCGCGGCGCACAAAGCATGCAAAACGTGAGTCACACGATGGCGAAGATTACGGAAAGCTCGCGCAGCATTGGCGACATTTCCACACTGATCGAGAGCGTCGCGTTCCAAACCAATATCCTCGCGCTCAACGCGGCCATCGAAGCGGCGCGCGCCGGTGAGCAGGGCCGCGGCTTTAGTGTGGTGGCCAATGAAGTGCGCGCGTTGTCGCAGCGTAGCGCTGCCGCAGCCAAGGAAATCAAGCAACTCATTGACGCGTCGACCCAGCGCGTCGCTGACGGCGTACTAATGGTCGGTCAATTGAAGCAGATTATGGATCAAGTCAAGGTAAGTTCTGGGCAAGTTACGGAACACGTCCGGCAGATTGCGGTGGCAAGCGGCGAACAAAACTTCGGTGTCGAACAAGTGACGACAGCGATCGGCGCGATGGAATCGCAGTCCCAGCAAAATGCCGCCATGGTCGAACAGGCCGCGGCAGTCGCGGCATCATTCGAAATGGAAGCACAACAATTGGATGAAGCCATCAGTCAATTCCGGCTGGATTGGACGAAGGGCAGGGACATTGCGGTTGATCTGGTTAAGCGTGGCGTCGCGCATGTAAATCTAGTCGGCATCCAAGCGGCCTGCGACGATTTCGACAATCCGAATGGCGGATTTATGTTCGATGAGTTCTATGTTTGGGTGATCGACCTACAGGGCACACGACTTGCTTATGGGCGAAACCCAAGTACGCGTGGTCAAAATATCTATGAGATTCGCGATGCCGATGGACGTGCCTTCGCCAAACATATGATCGCGCAAGCACAAACCAAGGGCAAGGGCTGGGAGGACTACCGATGGCTCAATCATGCCACGGGCCAAGCGGAACACAAATCGGCTTACTTTGAGTTGGTACAGGGCATTATTGTCGCCTGCGGTATTTACAAAGCAGTGACGGACGGCCCCAAAGGCCGAGCATTTCCCACACGGCTCGTCCGGGACGAAAGGCAGCTAAACTTTACAAGCAGTCGTCGGTATGGGGAAATTCAATTACCGCTTTAGGTCGCTATGTCAAAGGTATTTTGAAGTGCGCCTGAGTAGGCCGCGTATTAAACTGCTCTGACAAAGCTCACTCAGCAAGTGGGCGCAACTACGCAATTATGAAAATGCGAACCCATCGTGATTTGAGAGTACGAAACGCAACCTTTCGCGTCAAAATTTAAAGCACTGTCCAACAAATTGCAAAAACCTGCATCTTGGGCGCAGCGCGCGCGGTATACCATATATGGTCGGCAAGGCCCTGGGCGCAATTGGTTTTCGTGCCAGTCATTGACCAAGCCTGGCCGAAGGGCTAAATTAGACGGCATAAACGGGTGATCGCGTTTGAACTTGCTTGCAGCAGCGTTAGTTGTCGCTTTCACCCTACGAACTCAGTTGATGAACCAGCGGAGGAGAGAGCCATGCAGCGCCATCGATTGCTCTATATCGTAGTTGTAGTAACGACGATGGGCACGTCGGCTGCGCTGGCGCAGCAGCAAGAGCCCGCCCTGCCCGTTTATACCCTGCCAACCGAAGAAGTATCGGCTTTCCGAACGCCGGTGCAATTACGCGAAACCTCCCAAGGCGTGACGATAATTAATGAGAAATCAATCGCTGCGCGCAATCCAGCGTCTGCGGTGGAATTGTTCCAGCAAATCCCTGGATTACAAATAGATCAAGTGGGCAACGCGGGTGGCCAAGGGAATATTTACATTCGCGGCAGCGAGCCGAATCACACGCTGATTTTGATCGACGGCGTGCGACTCAATGACCCTACAAACAATCGCGGTGGTGGCTACGATCTTTCCTCGCTGGATCCGTCGAGTATCGAGCGTGTGGAAATCATTCGCGGCGCAGGCTCCGCGATGTATGGTGCGGATGCCATGGGTGGCATCGTCAATATCGTCACCAAACGCGGCAAGGTTGATGGCGTTGGCGGATCTGCCCGCGGCGAATTGGGTGGTCAGGGATATCGCCAAGCGCAGGGATCGCTTAGGTTTGGAAATAATTGGATGCAAGGAATAATCGGCGCGTCGGCATTGAAGGACGGCGAAAAAGAAGACGGCGGCGAACTCGATCTCAAATCGTTTCATGGCTCGTTAAATTTTCAGCCAACCGAGTCGAGCGATATTCGACTATATGGTCGTTTTAACGATCGCGAGAGTACTGCGTTTCCGGAATCCAGTGGCGGCGTCAGGCTTGCGGTAAACCGCGACCTTGAACTTCGCGACGCTAAAGAAACGATTTACGGCGCGGATTTTTCTTATGATCTCACCGAGAAGATCGAGCTAAACCTAAAGCTAGCAAACTACCAACGGGACGAGGACAAGAATACGCCCGCCATCGCGCCTGCTGATCCTAACGATCCCTTTACGGGAATTCCGGCGGCCACTTCCAACATCGATTTCGAGCGCAAATCTGCCCTGGTGAGCGCGCTATTTAGGCTGCCGCTGAATACCGATATCACCGTCGGCTATGAGCACTTACGTGAGGTCGGAAAAAATCGCGGCACACTGGATTTCTTCGGCCCACAGCCACGAGATTTCAGCCTCACTCGCACAACGAAATCACCGTTCGTTGAAGCGAAAATCAAACCTATCGAACCATTGATAATTCACCTTGGCGTGCGACGCGATTCGATCTCCGATCAACCAAGCGAAACCAGCCCGAGCGCGGGCGTGCGTTTCACTTTTCCGGGCACAAAAACCACGCTTAAAGCACACTATGCCGAAGGCTTTAAGCCGCCCAGTTTTTTTGCGCTCGGCGACCCCATCGCGGGTAATCCGGATTTACTCTCCGAAACTAGCAAGAGCACGGAGATTGGCTTCGAACAAGAGTTTTGGGGCGATCGCGCAAGTTTTAACGCGGCGCTATTTAAAACCAAGTATAAGAATTTGATCGACTTTGACTTCGCCACTTTCCGGCTGGTAAACCGCAATCGCGTGAACGCCGACGGCGCAGAGTTAGAGTTCAAAGTACGCCCGCTGGACAAGCTTAGCATCGCATTGAGTTACACCTTCGTCGATCTAGAAGTCGAAGACTCGGATATCAATCTGCGTAATCGTCCCAAGCATCGCGCGGGGCTATCGGTCAATTACTCGATCTTAGAAAACTTACAACTTGCCGTCAACGCCGCTTACGTCGGTAAAGCGTTTGATTCGTCGATCCCCACCGGCGAAGTGAAACTCGATTCTTACACTCGGGTGGATGTGGCACTGAATTACAAATGGCGCAATTTATTAGCGACGTTTGCGATCGATAATTTGCTCGACGAACGCTACGAGCAATTTGTTGGATTCCAGCAACCCGGAATTCGGGCGCGAGTGGGAGTGGGCTACAACTTTTAAGTCGGCGTGCTTCTAATGCGCTTCGCCGATAGAAGGATGATGATTGACGTCCTATCTTCGCAGGAATATAGTCTTGCCGACTAACTGAATGCCCTTACACCCCATGAGGGATGTCGTTTCGGCTACAACGTCGGAACTGGTGTAAGAAGATCTTCGAATTGCCTGTTTTCTAGGTTGGAATCAAATGAAATTGTCGGCTGTCGTCTTCGCGATGCTGTTATTTTCCCCGTCCATCACGTCGGTTGCGCAGAATGATGCTGCAAGCGCCAATCCCGCAGCCCCAGCGCTGCTTGAATCCAACAATCCTCAAGAAATTTACGACCAGATGTGCGCTGGCTGTCATGGCTACCGTGGCGATGGCGGCGAAGGTCATCGAGGTGGCTTCAGCCCACATATAGGAACGCTCGCCAACAAAGAATACATGGCCGGCGTCACCGATGACTATCTCGTATTGATTATCAAGAAAGGTGGTGCCTACATGGGCAAGATCGCCACTATGCCCGCGTGGGAAAAGAAATTGAGTGAAAACCTGATCCGCGCGATTGTCGCCCACATACGAACGTTTTAGTTAAAGAAATTAGGGCTCGCGCTTTTCCGCTTGCGGGAGCGCAGCGCCTCGATAGTTGTTGTATTGCAAGCAAGCGGAAAAATGTTGGTCAAACTTCAATGGAGGAGTTCATCATGAAGCTATACGCAGCAGTTCTCGCATTTTCATTCGGACTCGTGTCCGGAGCCGCATGGGCTCAGGATCGAGCAAAAGCGGATCCCGGCGGCCCCGCGGGTAAATGGTCGACTCGCGTGCCGGTAAAACCCGATCCCAGCAAGATCAAAGTGCCGCCGGGCTATAAGGTTGGCGTGTTCGCATCCGGTATTGATACCGTCACATCCATCACCGTCGATAAGCAAGATAATGTGTGGGTCGCCATCTCGGGTAACACGTTCGGCTTTCCGCCGGAAGGCATCGACAAGCCGCACGTGAAGGTCTACGACAAGAGCGGCAAGCTGATTAAGGACAACGTCGGCTTGGGCACGTTTAAATCCTTTGCGCTGAACGAGCTTGGCTATTGCGCCGAAAATGGCCGCACCTATGTCGGTGACTATAGCTACGGCATTTGGGAAATCGACGGCGTCAACGGCACGCCTAAACTGATCATGAATGAGGTACCGATCGGAGACCACGCACTGGGCGGCATCACCTGCCGCGACGGTTGGTTGTATTACGCGGTTGGCGCGCCGACCAACTCGGGTTTTTCCGACCCGGACATCCATGGTTGGACCGATGCCATTGATCCCTACTGGGAAAAACGCACGCCCGCAGGCGTTCCGGCGCTGCCGCGTGATCCGCCGTGCCGCGACATCGTGTTGACCGGACTGAATATTCGCGACAGTCAAGGCAATCTCACCGGCTCATATCTTCCCAAGGGGACTGCATCTAAACCCGGGCAAGTGATCAAGGCACAAAAGCCATGCGGCGGCGCTATCCACCGAGCTAAACTGAAGGCCGACAGCAGCTACACCACCGACGACTGGGAGCTATATACCATGGGCTTGCGCAATTCGTCCGGCGTGGCATTTGGCCCGAAAGGTTCGCGCTTTGAAAATGCCCTGGCGGTCAGCGACAACGGCCATAACGACAAGGGTAATCGCCGCGTCGCCAACTCGGCCGAGCGGCTCTTCATCGTCACCGAAAAAGGTCAGGATGCCGGTTTCCCGGATAAAGACGGCATTAACTTCGTCAACATCAAGCGTTCCGGGCCGGACGTTTATCGCGGCAACAAGTTCGACCCGACGCGGCCGAATCCGCAGTTGAACATCGGCGACAAGCCGTTCATCCCGACGCTGCCGCCGTATCGTTTCATCGACCATTCGATCGGCGTTCGCGGCACGCCGCTGATCGTCGCCAATCCCAATCCCAACGGCTATATCAACCCGATCATGGAATGGGATACCAACAATCCGATGGACGGCTTGGCTTGGTCGCCGAAGGCGTTTGGCGCGACGGACACGATTTTCACCGCCGTATTCGGCATCATCGACAACGGTCCGGAAAGCCTGCGGCCGATGTGGCCGGCGATCGTGAAGATTGAATTGCTCAACCCGGCCGGCATCAAATGGTCGATCTTCGCCGAGAACATCGATCCCGGACCCAATGCCTACCAGAAAAAGGGCAACTTGGGCGGATTCGAGCGCACCAACGACGTCGAGTTCAGCATGGACGGCAAGACCATGTACGTCGCTGACTACGGCGAACTCTACGTAAACTACCAGATGGAATCGCCGTTCTACACCACGCCGAAATCCGCGGTCGTTTGGACGATCACTAAAGAATAGTTTCTTACCTTGTCATTCTGAGCTTCGCGAAGAATCTGCTTTCCTCAAGCAAACAAAAGCAGATTCCTCGGCTGACAGCCTCAGAATGACAACGCGATGCGTTTGTGTTGGTGAATCATGTTGGACAGCAAAGAATTAAGTCGATTCCGCACGGCGATAGCGATCGCCTCCCCACGCGTTTCAATTGACAAGCCGTTTGGCCGAACAACAAACAGTGATTCAACCATCGAGGGCGACGATGCGATCCAAAATCGGCACGAATACGCGGATTCGCCGCCACGAAATTCCGCTGAAACAGCGGCGAGATAGAACGCCTCGGATCCATCAAGCTGCGACCCATCCGTGTCGAGCGAATAGAGTAACGAAGCGAGTATTGCGCTAGTCGAAAAAAGTACCGTCGCAAATCCACGATGCCGATAGTGAGATTTCATGACCGGTATTCCATCATGGCTAGAGTAAATTTGACAGCGGTCACAAAAAGAATATGATTTAGGTGATGATTTCGCTTGACCAACAACTTTCGAAACTCGTGCGTGCACCCGATTCGGTGTTTGATATGGGCGAGTGTGCATTAATCGTCGCGCAGCACGAATATCCCGATCTGGACATTCAAGCCTATCTGCAACGCCTCGATCAAATTGCCGATCGTCTGCGCCAACGCCTACCGTCCGACGCCGGCAAGCCTCACCTCCTCAGCATGCTGAATCACTATTTGTTTCGAGAACTCGGCTATGCCGGCAATCTTGACGATTACTACGATCCGCGCAATAGCTTTTTGAACGATGTCATCGATCGTCGTGTGGGCATTCCGATCACGCTCTCGATTTTCTATATGGAAATCGGTCGACGCATCGGCGTCAACCTGCAAGGGGTATCGTTCCCAGGGCATTTCCTGGCGAAGTGCACCACCGATCAAGGCGTGATTGTGCTGGATCCGTTCAACAAAGGTGCCAGCCTCTCCGAAGCTGATTTGCGTGAGCGATTAAAACAAGCAGGCGCCGGAGAAAGCAGCGCGGAAATTCCACTAGCACCGTTGTTGCGGCCGGCGACACCGCAGGAAATTCTGGTTCGGCTGGCGCACAACTTGAAGGCGATCTACGTCGAATCCAGCGAATTGGAAAAAGCAATCGCGATGACGAGTCTGGTTCTGGCTGTCAATCCCACCGACGCGAAACAGTTGCGTGATCGTGGCCAGATGTATCAAAAGCTTTTTTGTTTCCGCGCGGCACTGGCGGATTTCGAACGGCTCGCTGAGATCGATTCCGATACCGCAGAAGACGATAGCATCCGCGATACAATCAACGAATTGAAGCAAAAAAGCCGTTTACTTCACTAGCCATATGTTTCTCACCAGACGCCATCTGCACTTCATAAGCAACCTCGTGTTGCTTTTGATGCTGACCATGCAGACGGCATTTGCGGTGAACGCGGGCTTGCAGTTCGCGCCGCAAATCAAACATGATTTATCGCAGTCAAATGTTGCCGCGCCAAGTTGCCACGGTGGTAATGTCGACACGGACCAAACACGCCGCGAATGTCGGCTGCACTGCATAACCGATGGCCAGTCGGTCACGCAATTTGATATTCTCATTTTACCCACTTGCCTAAAGGCCGCGCCGATATTGGCTCTACAGGCCATCCCTGCCACGAAGTGCATCCCGCCTAGCGTGTGGCACGACGCCATTTCAACCGACCCGCCGATACCGATACGATTTTGTAGTTTCCAAATTTAAGCCGTTCGTCCCTCGATTCGTCCGCGCGTTTCGCGGTTTGATTTTTTTCAAGTGAGGGTTTAATGGTTGCAAAACTTTTTCTATCCATTTTATTTGCCGTGCTGTCGGGTTGCGCGCCGTTGCCGCCGAAACCGGGCTTTGACGATGTGCAATCTCTGGTCGGTGCTCGACTTTCGCAAGAGATTTCTTGGCGGCACTCCCAAGACGAACGTCTTGCGCACGACGCGCTGGTAAGCGATCGACTGCAAGCGCCGCTGACATTGGATACAGCGTTGGGCATTGCCCTGATTAACAATCCCCGCCTACAAGCGAGCTATGAACAACTCGGCATGAATTACGGTGAGTTGGTGCAGGCAGGGCTTCCCGCGAATCCGAGTTTGGCGCTGAGCCTTCGCTCGTCCGCCGTTGGTATCGGGCGCAGCGTCGGCATTGTGCAAGACATTTTAAGTTTGCTCACGCTTAAGCCTCGTTCACGCCTCGCGACAGCGCGATTTGAAGAAACCAAACTCACCACTGCTCAGCAAGTTCTGCAGCTCGCGACGGAGACAAAGAAAGCCTATTTCACGGCCTTTATCGATCGGGCTGCGGTTGATCTTGCAAAGGACGCCGTCGAATCTGCAGCGGTGAGCGCGGACCTCGCTGAACGTCAATATCAGGCCGGCAACATTGGCCAGCGAGAGCTGGCGCTGCGCCAAGAGTTCCAAGGGCGAGCCACGCTCGGGGCGTCGCGTCATGAGCTGGCTCGCGCCGAATCACGTGAGCACCTCAGTCGACTCCTGGGACTTAAGAGCGATCAACGCGATTGGCAGCTCGCGAATATTGCCCTTGAGCCTGGCAACGAGTTGCCCACGCTGAATCGCTTGGAAAGCAAAGCGCTAAAGGAGCGCTACGACCTCGCGGCGGCGAAAAAACGTGTCGATCGATTGGCCGATGCCCTCGGCGTGGCGCAGCAATTTCGCTATCTCAGTTTAGTCGGATTAGGGCTAGACTTTAGTCGAGAAACCGATGGCGAGAAACTTCATGGGCCCAAGCTCGAACTTGGCCTGCCGCTATGGGATCGCGGTCAAGGCAACCGCCTTCGCATGCAGGCGGAGCTGCGCGAAAGCGAACGCAATTTGGAGGCACTAGCGCTCGACGTCATCGGCGAAGTACGCGGCGCCTACACAAAAATGGAAAACGCGAGGACGTCAATCAAACACTTTAGCGCGACGCTACTCCCGCTGCACCAACGTATCGTCGCCGAAACGTTGAAGCTAAATAACGGCATGTTGCTCGGCGTCTACGACTTGCTTCTCGCGCGCAGCAATCAACTCGACGCACAACGGGATTATCTCGAAACGGTGAAATCCTATTGGCTCGCACGGGCCGAACTCGAACACGCGATTGGCGGCAGCACGCTCGGCGAAATCCGCGCTGCCGAACCACCCGCACCGCAAGCAGAGCCAATGCCAGCCGAACATAAACATCATTGAAGGAGTATGAAATGAATAGACGCGAACTTTTAATCGGCAGCGCGCAGTTGCTCGGCGCAAGCGCTGCGCTAAACACCGCCGCCGCAAACAGCGCGGAGTCAAAAATTGAAAGCGACAACGCCGTCGCGAATTACAACCCCGTCGTCACGCTTAACGGCAGCACGTTGCCGTGGAAAATGGAAGATGGATTCAAAGTATTTCACCTGATCGCCGAACCCTGTCAGCGTGAATTTGCGAAAGGGATGATGGTCAACGCCTGGGGATACAACGGCTCAACACCGGGCCCGACCATTGAAGCGATCGAAGGCGATCGCGTGCGCATGCTTGTCACCAACAAGTTGCCCGCATCCACTAGCGTTCACTGGCACGGCATCCTACTGCCAAACGGCATGGACGGCGTTTCGGGACTAACGCAACCGCCGATTCCGCCGGGCGAAACTTACGTTTACGAATTCACGTTGCGGCAAAGCGGCACCTTTATGTATCACCCCCACGCTGATGAGACCGTGCAGATGGCGATGGGCATGATGGGCATGTTCATCATTCATCCGAAAGATGACAGCCACAAAGTCGATCGCGACTATTGCATCATGCTGCACAACTGGGACATTGAGCCTGGCGCGAAAACACCCAAGGCCGCGACGATGACTGAATTTAATTTGTGGACCATGAATAGCCGCGTGTTTCCCGGAATCGATCCGATGGTCGCGAAACTCGGTGACCGTGTGCGCATTCGTCTTGGCAATCTAAGCATGCACGATCATCCGATGCATATTCACGGCGTCAATCTGAAAGTCACCTGTACTGACGGCGGTTGGGTGCCCGAGAGCGCGCAATGGCCGGAAACCACGGTCCTCGTCCCGGTCGGCAGTACGCGCGCGTTGGAATTTGTCGCCGACGCGCCCGGCGACTGGCCCTTCCATTGCCACAAAACCCACCACGCCATGAACGCCATGGGGCACGACGTTCCAAACATGCACGGCGTGCGACAACACGGTGTGGAAAACCGTGCACGGCAACTCGTCCCCGGCTATATGGCCATGGGCGAAAACGGCATGGGCGAGATGGAGGAAATGCGAATGGAATTGCCCGACAACACGTTGCCGATGATGGGCGGCGACGGACCGTTCGGCCCCATCAGCATGGGCGGCATGTTCACGATGATTAAAGTACGTGAAACTTTAGCGGCGAACGACTATCGCGATCCCGGATGGTATGCGCATCCAGCGGGCTCGCTGGCGCGGCCGTGGCGAGCATAGTGCAGCGCTAGCGATTGTCCGGAGAGGCGCATGAATACTGGCTTACAGCCCGACGGCCACGTAGGGTGGATCAAGCGTTGCGGATCCACCGTGTCGAACATCGTTCGACATTTTTAGAGTGTTGGTGGATCCACTTCGCTTGATCCACCCTATTTTTAATTCGTATTAATAACTGGCGCTCGGCAAATTTATTTCTTCGCCTTATCTTTCCTCACGCCCATGATTTCATCTACCGTAACTTCAGCAAACTTTTCGTAAATCCAAGTCAGCCTGGATTTATCTTGACCACCACCCCACCCACCCAGCGCCCATGACGCTTTTGATACGAACTCATGCTTTGATTTCCCACTAGAATCCAGCACGCTAACCTTCCCGTTAACATAGTCGGCGCCCGCAAAAATCCCTACCATTATCGCTACAAACGTCCCTCGGATTCGAATGTCAGTGATTTCAACGCGAACGCGATTCTCCGATGGATCATGAATCAATTCTTTTTCTTCCATGAGACGAGCGATTTGCAATTGCAACTCCGCCGGATCGAACTTAAGGTTATCGGCGAGTTCCTTCTTACCTTTTTCGGAAAGGACCACCTCGACAGATTGAAATTTCTCGTCGGAATAAACATAGTTACTCGTTGGGTCGCTACGTTGAACCGAACTCGCACAAGCCCCCAATAGACAAATCAGAATGATGCCTACCAGCCCCTTAACGATACGCATTTGATGCTCCTTCCCTGGAATTGATTAAGTATTATTTTTTGGATATGTCACCGCAATCGACAGCATGTAACATTCCGACAAGTAACTTTACCACAGACAATTAAGAGCGCCGCTGCGGTTAGCTTGTCAAGCCGTGGCCGTGGGATTACAGTACTCGGCGCGTCGCAAAACTTCGCGCGCTCCAATTTCAAAAAACAAGGAAAACAAAACATGATTTCGATCAAATCATTCGTGCTGGCAATTCTCTGTCTCTCAATTTCAATCACGGGACTTTCCGGCTGCGCCAGCAAAGGCAAAGAACAGGTGAAAGAAGAGCCGCCGATCGCGCCTATCAAGAAAATTGCAATTCTGCCCATTCAAAATCCGCTCAAGTTCACTCTGGATAAATCTGGTAGTGCACTCATTCTATTAGGCATATTTGGTCAGTCGATCCATCACGCCGACATCGCCGGCAAGAACGACGGCTTCAGCCACAAAATGCGCGAACATACGCTCCCGATTGGCGGCGAGATAATGGCGTCGCTGGAGCAAGGACTTATAGCGCAAAATTACGAAGTGATCGTATTACGCGATCAAAATATGGGCTTCGCGGCGCCCAAGGATTTCGATTATCGCAAGGTCACAACGGATGCCGATGCGATCATTCATGTAATCATTAATGAAGCAGGTGTCGCTTCGCCGTTGCGATCGACAAGCTATAAGCCGCAATTGAATGTCGACGTATACATAATTTCTGCGAAAGATCAACGAAAAATCGACGACTGGGGCGTCGATTATGGCGCCGACGCCAGCAAATTGGACAACGGCAATATTCCCGCCGACGCGAAATTTGCGTGGGGAACCTACGAGATACTAATGAAAAAAATGCCCGACGTCGTCGACGGACTGCAGCAGGGTGCAAAGTTGTTGGGCCCACATATCGCGAAAACCATGCGCGAGCGCAATCTCTAATTCGAGCCGCGTGAACACTGGCCCGCAGCCCGGCAGGGTGGATCACTATCATTGCGAGCTGCCTGTATCGGCACTGCCAATACTGCCCACGGACCATGAACCTGGCATGCGGTTGTAGGGTGGATCAAGCGCAGCGGATCCACCATGCAAATCAACGCGTGCGTCTCGTAGCCAATGGTTTGGTGGATCCAGCGCTTCGCGCTTTGGTCCACCCTACCTTTGAGGTTCGGTTCATGAAAAGGAACGTTTGGTGTCGAAGCAATCTCGTACTTCGTGGTATCAAAAATCGAGATTGCTTCGACACCAAACGTTCCTTTTCATGAACCCTACCGGGATAGTCATCTTTAACATGTCATCCCGAACCCTTCGCTACGCTCGAGGGTAAACTCCGTGAAGGATCTGCTTTTTGCGGCCGTAAAAGCAGATCCTTCGCGTTGCTCAGGATGACATAAGGATGTGGCAGCAAGAGCGCCAGCGGTTCATGGTCCGTGTGCAGTATTGGTAGTGCCGATACGGGCAGCTCGCGACGAC
>JANOLP010000105.1:0-27174 GCA_031419835.1 Pseudomonadota bacterium
GCCGTTGTATAACGAGCTGTCAATCACGATTCGCCCAGGTGAACGCGTTGGCCTGGTCGGCCATTCCGGCAGCGGCAAAAGCACGTTCGTTAAACTGATTCAGCGGCTCTACAACCTTGATAGCGGGCGTATTTTGATCGATAGCCAAGACATCGCCCACGTGACCCAAGAAAGTTTGCGCCAAGCCATCGGCTTGGTGCCGCAAGAAGCGGTGTTGTTCCATCGTTCACTTGCGGAAAATATTTCTTATGGCCGCCCCGACGCCGACTACGAGCAGGTCGAGAAATCAGCGGAACTCGCGTACGCCAATGAGTTCATCGATCGCTTACCGCTGCGCTACGAAACGCTGGTGGGCGAGCGCGGTATCAAACTTTCCGGCGGTGAGCGTCAACGCGTCGCGATCGCTCGCGCGATTCTCGCCGGCACGCCGATTTTGATTTTGGACGAAGCAACATCGAGCCTAGATTCCGTGTCCGAATCATTAATCCGCGACGCACTCGACCGGCTCACCAAAGGGAGGACGACATTAGTCATTGCTCATCGGTTGTCCACTGTACAACGGCTAGATCGTATTCTCGTATTCGATCATGGCCGAATCGTCGAGCAAGGCACTCACGCTGAACTCATCGCGCGGCCAAGCGGGCAGTATCGACGTTTGTTTGAAGTACAGACGGAAGGGTTGCCATCGATTGTTTAGGGCGCGCGTAGATGCGTGATACTTATTTCCACGCACCTCAACTTTGTCATTCCCGCGTAGGCGGGAATCCATTTGGCATCTCAAATTCGGACTCAGTATGGATTCCCGCCTACGCGGGAATGACAGCAAAAAACCCCAGCGGCAATTTTAGCGTACCAAGAACCCCGTTCGTTGACTAAACTTCACGAGTTTCAACGTGCTCCGGCCGAACGCCAAGTCCGATCAAGCGCGCCGGGATGCGATTTAAGCCCGGGACACTCGCAATCAACCGCAGCGCCAGCGGCGGCCGAAATTCGCCCTTGGCGATAAGGGCGGGCGCGATGACGCTTTTCTGAATCGCGAGTTGTAGTCGTTGCGTGACTTTAGTCGGCCATTCGCGGCGTTTTTGGATGGCAGCAAGGTGATCACTCGATAACTGATTTTTGCGCAGTGGTGCAGCGAGAATATTGGCCGCCGCGACGGCATCTTGGACTGCGAGATTAATGCCCACGCCACCGACCGGCGACATGGCGTGAGCGGCATCGCCGATACAAAGAAATCCTGCGCGCCACCAGGTCGTTAACCGATTCACCTGTACCGTAAGTAGTTTCACTTGCTCCCAATCCATAATGTCTCGCGCGCGCTCCGCGGCAAACGGCAGCAGCGTGCCGACATCGCGTTGAAATGCCTCCAGCCCAGCGGCGCGCACGCGTTCATTCCAACCCTTGGGAATGACGAACGCGCATTGCCAATAATCGCCGCGATTGAGCATCACGAACAGCCGCCCCGCATCGAAGCGGCCTTGAGTTTGATCGGTATCGCTGGTGCGTCGCGATAAGCGAAACCACAGCGCATCCATCGGCGCGCCAAAATCCATTACAGTCAGTCCCGATTGCGCGCGCAACGTCGAGTCGCGTCCGTCGGCGGCCACCACCAGCGCCGCGCGAATTTCCAGCGGGCCAGCGGGCGACGATGCTGTTACGCCGATCACTTTTCCATTGTCTTCGATTAACGCGGTCGCAGGGGCGCGCATGATCAAGCGAAAGGTTTTGTACGCACGCGCCTTGCTCGCAAGGAAATTAAGGAAATCCCATTGCGGCATCATCGCGATGAATTTTGCGCGCGTGGGAAGGTGGGAAAAATCCGCCAGCGCAATGGCTTGGCTGCCGAACTGCGCCACCAAACGCGGCACCGGTTGATGCGGAAGTTTTAAGAACTCATCGAGGAAACCAAGCTCGTGCATGATTTCCAGCGTGGAAGGATGGATCGTATCGCCGCGAAAATCGCGCAAAAAATCCGCGTGTTTTTCCAGAACGATAATATCGACACCGGCGCGAGCCAGCAGCAGGCCCAACATCACTCCCGCCGGCCCGCCGCCGACTATGCAGCAGCTCGTAGTGAGTACATTCGCCGCCATTTTTCCCCTCAGAAAAATGCGTCAATGAATAATGATAACATTGAAAATTAAGCGGCTATCGCTCAGTTTTCAATGTAGCCTGGAACGGATTGTTGATGATCTGGCGGTTATCGCAAGTAAGAATGACCAGCACCAAGTCACACTATCATTCCTGCGAAGGCGTATCACTACCCGCAACGAATCGTAATAAGAGTCGAGTATTGCAAGAATGCTCGAAAACGCATCCTTGTGTCATTCCCGCGAAAGCGGGAATCCATTTGGCCGTTCAAAGTCAACATGAACTCCCGCCGATGCGAGAATGACAGTCTAGGGCGCATGGCTGCGAGCCAGTATTGATGCGGCTTCCAGCGCGTTTCTTATAGAGATGTAACTGAACCCGCCAACTCGCGCGTCAATTCTGCGGCGCTAATTTCTTTACACCCCGTTGCATTTTGTCCCGACCACAATGGCGAAAAATCGCCCGAGCCTTGTGCTTCGGCTTTTGCGCGCAGCGGCGCGATTGCCGACGTGGCGAGCGGAAAAGCGGGGGCAGCAGCATTGATTGGGCCAAGAGTTTTCATCACGCGATTGACGATGCCGCGTGCAGGCCGGCCGGTGAAAATATTGGTGAGCGCCGTGTGACGTGCGGCATGGCTTTTCAGTGCATCGCGATGGATGGTGCTGATAGTAGCTTCCGGGCAAAGCAAATAAGCTGTGCCGATTTGCGCCGCTGCCGCGCCCAGCAACATCGCGGCCTTAACGCCGGCAGCATCGGCGATGCCGCCGGCGGCGATGACAGGTATTTTCACTGCTCGCACAATCTGCGGCAGCAGCGAGAAGGTGCCAATTTGCGTGGTTAGATCGTCGCTCAAGAAAATTCCACGATGTCCGCCTGCTTCCAAACCTTGTGCGATTACCGCATCGACACCTCTACTTTCCAACCACAGCGCTTCGGCAACGGTGGTTGCAGAAGAGAAAATCTTCGCGCCGATTTTTCGTACCCGCTCGAGCAAATGATCGGGCGGCAAGCCGAAGTGAAAACTGACAACTTTAGGTCTGAATTCGTCGAGAACGTCGGCCATTTCACTATTGAACGTGGCACGCCCCGGGCCGGTTGGAATCGTTGTGGGATCAATGCCGAATTCGGCGTAGTACGGCGCCAGCTTTTCGCGCCAGTTTTTCTCGCGCTCAGAATCAATAGCGGGTGTTGCGTGACAAAAGAAATTGACGTTGATTGGTTTCGACGTTTGACTGGCGATGATGGTTAGCTCTTTGCGCATGCCGTCCGCATTCAGCATCGCGCAGGGCAAGGAGCCGAGCCCGTCGGCGTTCGATACGGCGATCGCCATAGCGCTGGCCTGTGCGCCGGCCATGGGCGCTTGAATAATGGGGAGGTCTATGCCAAACAGCTTTTGTAGGGTCATTGCTGCTTCCTTTAATCAGGATGACATAAATATAGGTTGTCGGATGGCAGTGCCTACAGGCAATTCCGATGCGCTTCTTGGGCAATGCATGGCTGCGAGCCAATATCCATAAGGCTCCTGGCGCAGTATGCTAAAGTGATTTGGTGAAGCAAAACGCTTTTACCGCCATACGTTCGCGAAAATAAAAACGGTGCGCATTGGTACGCTGCGTGCCGGAATCAAGGTCGATGGATTGGCAGCCGCGTTTGTGCGCCTCTTCCGTTAAGGCGTCGAGTAATAACTTGCCGACGCCGGTTGAGCGTTTTGCTTCGTCGCTCACGAGATCGTCAACATAGAGTTTTCTACCAACGTGGGTATTTTCGACTATGCGAAATACCGCGACGCCCAATACCGCATCACCTTTGACGGCAACCCACATTTCCACACCGGACGAGAAAATCTCCGCCATGCGTTTGCCGTACGCCGCAGGGAGATACGGCCGCAACTGCCGGTGGACGGATTCGGCGCGGGCAAGCCAATCGGCTTCCACAATACGTCCGCCAGTCGCCGTGATTTTGACTATTTGCATGGCCGTTACAATCCGGTATTTTTTGCGATGTAACTTTTCACCGCGTCGGTGTCGACATCCATCACTTCAAAACGCTGCGCGCGCTTTTCTAGATCGTCGAATCCCGCTGGGCGTGGCGGCTCGAAGCCTAACGCTTCGACAATAGTTCCGGCAAACTTTGCCGGCAACGCGGTTTCCAAACAAACTAGCGGAACGCCGATTGCTCGGTGACTCCTGCCGACTTTAATGCCGTCAGCCGTGTGCGTGTCGACGACTACACCATGACGGCGATACATTTCGCGAATGGTTTCGAGCCGATCTTGATGCGTGCTGGAACCGGAAACGAATCCGGATTTGCCGAGCGCATCGAAGTAAGGTGTGTTGCGCAAATCGAAAAATCCTTCTTGGTCGACTTGTTGCCACAGTTTTTTTACGACGTCGCCATCGCGGCCAACCAACTCGAAAATGAAGCGTTCGAAATTCGACGCCTTGGAGATATCCATTGACGGACTGGATGTCTGCGCCACCTGGCTTGCGCCGCGAACACGATAAACACCGGTCTTAAAAAATTCGTCGAGGACGTTGTTTTCGTTCGTTGCAAGAATCAAATGATGGATCGGCAATCCCATGCGCCGCGCCAAATAGCCAGCGTAAATATTGCCGAAATTGCCTGATGGCACGGCGACATCGATCTTCTCGTCATTGCTACGAGTAACGGCGAAATAGGCTTTGAAGTAATAAACTGTCTGGGCGCAAACGCGTGCCCAGTTGATCGAATTTACTGTACCGATTTTTTGTTTCGCTTTGAAATCTGCATCGTTGCTCACGGCTTTGACGATGTCCTGACAATCGTCGAACACGCCGCGTACGGCGATGTTGAAAATATTTTTATCTTGCAATGAAAACATCTGCGCGGTTTGAAATGCGCTCATGCGTTTGTGCGGCGAAAGCATGAACACGCGTACACCGCGCTTGCCGCGCATCGCATATTCGGCGCTGGAGCCGGTGTCACCCGATGTCGCGCCGAGAATATTCAACTCTTCGTTGTTTTTTTCGAGCGCGAATTCGAATAGATTGCCGAGCAATTGCATGGCAATATCTTTAAATGCTAAGGTCGGCCCGTTCGAACATTCCAGAATATACAAACCCGTTTCCAGCATGGTCATCGGGGTAATCTGATCGTTACCGAACGTCGCCTTGGTATAACTTTTGTCGATCAGCGCTTTCAGGTCATCGCGAGGAATATCGTCGACAAATTTGCTGATCACCTCAAAAGCGAGATCGCGATAATTTAGAGCACGCCAATATTTGAGTTCCGCGGCATTTATCGTTGGAAGGTGCTCCGGGATTGCCAAGCCGCCATCGGGCGCGAGGCCGCCAAGTAGAATTTGCGAGAAACTTTGCGGCATCATGCCACCGCGCGTGCTGATGTAGCGCATGTTTAGCCCAATTCCTCTAAACGAATGCGCGTGATTTTTCCGGCGACGCTATCGAGCGCTTCGATTTTTTTCATCGCGGCGTTGATATTTTTTTCGCGACACAAATGGGTCAACATGATGATATCGACTTGCTCTTCACCGTCCGACGGTTCCTTCTGAATCATCGCATCAATGGAAATGTGATTGTCGGCAAGAATGCGCGTGATGTCCGCCAACACGCCCGGGCGATCAAACACGCGCATGCGCAAGTAATACGATGTCTCGACTTCGTCCATCGATAGAATGGGCGTGTCGGTTAATTGATCGGGTTGAAAGGCCAAATGCGGCACGCGATGCTCCGGGTCGGCGGTGTGCATGCGTGTGACGTCGACGAGATCGGCGACGACCGCAGAGGCGGTGGGCTCCGCACCGGCGCCGGCGCCGTAGTACATGGTCGAGCCGACGGCATCGCCTTTCACCAGGATCGCATTCATGACGCCTTCGACATTCGCGATGAGGCGCTTGGCCGGAATCAAAGTCGGATGCACGCGCAACTCGATGCCATTGGCGGTGCGGCGCGTCAGGCCGAGCAACTTGATGCGATAGCCGAGTTGTTCGGCGTATTCGATGTCTTGTTTGGTGAGTTTGGAAATACCTTCGGTGTAGGCTTTGTCGAATTGCATCGGCACGCCAAAGGCGATTGCCGACATAATCGTAAGTTTGTGCGCGGCGTCGATGCCTTCGATATCGAAGGTCGGGTCCGCTTCGGCGTAGCCGAGTTGCTGTGCTTCCTTCAACACTTCGTCGAAGCTTTTTCCTTTCGAGCGCATTTCCGACAAAATAAAATTGCTGGTGCCGTTGATGATGCCAGCGATCCATTCGATACGATTTGCGGTCAAGCCTTCGCGTAGCGCTTTGACGATCGGCACACCACCGGCGACGGCCGCTTCGAACGCGACCATGACGCCGGCCTTTTGCGCGGCCGCGAAGATTTCATTGCCGTGCGTCGCGAGCAAGGCCTTGTTCGCCGTGACAACATGTTTGCCGTTGGCGATGGCTTTCAGAACAAATTCTTTCGCGAACGTGTAACCGCCGATCAATTCGACCACGATGTCGATGTTGGGATTCGTTATGACTTTCATCGCGTCATCCACGACTTCGGCGTTGTTGCCAACGAGTTCGCGCGCGCGGTCGATCGCTTTGTCCGCCACCATCGTGATGCGAATTTCGCGCCCCGCCCGGCGCGTGATTTCCTCGCGATTGCGGCTTAACACGCGGAACGTTCCGCCACCGACGGTGCCGATGCCCAGTAATCCTACTTGCATAGGCTTCATGACAATCCTTCTTTTCTGAATAGATCGCGCACGCCGCGCACCGCTTGCTTGATGCGGTTTTCGTTTTCGATTAGCGCGAAGCGAACATGATCGTCGCCTAACTCACCGAAGCCAATCCCTGGCGACACAGCGACTTTGGCATCGGCCAAGATTTTTTTCGCGAATTCCAGCGAGCCTTGCTTGCGAAATGGCTCGGGGATTTGCGCCCAGACGTACATGCTGGCCTTGGGGTTTTCCACCATCCAACCGAGATTGTGCAAGCCTTTCACCAACACGTCGCGACGGCTTTGATAGGTTTGACGAATTTCTTCGACGCAATCTTGCGGGCCTTCCAGCGCAAGGATGGACGCAACTTGAATCGGCGTGAATGTACCGTAATCGTGGTAGCTTTTCATGCGCGCCAGTGCGCCGACCAGTTTCTGGTTACCCACCATAAATCCGACGCGCCAACCGGCCATGCTGTAACTTTTCGACATCGTGAAAAATTCCACCGCGACATCTTTCGCGCCCGGCACTTGCATGATCGACGGCGCTTTGTAGTCGTCGAACACGATGTCCGCGTAAGCGAGATCATGCACGACCCAAATGCCGTATTCCTTCGCGATCGCGACCACGCGCTCGAAGAAATTCAAATCCACACACTGCGCCGTCGGGTTGCTCGGGAAATTAATGATCAACATTTTCGGCTTCGGGTACGAAGCCTTCAGCGCTTTTTCCAATTCGTCGAAAAAATCCACGCCGGGAATCATCGGCACGGTGACGATATTTGCGCCGGCAATCACCGGGCCGTAAATGTGAATCGGATAACTCGGATTCGGCACGAGAACAACGTCGTCGGAATCCAGCGTCGCCAACATCAAATGGGCGAGGCCTTCTTTCGAGCCGATGGTGACAATGGCCTCCTTCTCGGAATCCATATCGACATCAAAGCGCGTCTTGTACCAATTGCAAATCGCTTTGCGTAAGCGCGGAATGCCTTTGGACAACGAGTAGCCATGGGTGTTTTCGCGCTGCGCGGCTTCGATCAATTTCGCGACGATGTGCGGTGGCGTGGGCTGATCGGGATTGCCCATGCTCATGTCGATAATGTCTTCGCCACGGCGACGCGCCGCGGCCTTCAATTCGCCCGTTATGTTGAAAACGTAGGGCGGCAGGCGCTTAATTCGGGAAAATTCTTCCATTTACATTCTTTGGTGGTTCATTGAGTTATCGTGCCACGAGCCGCGTGGATATTGGCTCCTGGCAATGCATTTGCTGCGAGCCGCATGGGTATTACCTCTTAGCGCATTTGCCGAAATCGGAATCAATTCAATGACGGGAAATCCGCTGCTGGCGCGCTTCTTCGCGCGAATCGCAAGCTCGCGCAGAAAACCGTTATGATTATACCGACCCTGCCACTCCGTCGCCAGAACACTTGAAACTCCATCTCGCCCAAAACGCTAATCAAAATCTCATCACCGGCTACGGCGCAGGCTATATTGCAATTAACGGCCAACGTTACGAGCAAAATTTGATCGTGACGCCAAGTGAAATAGTAAACGATTGGCTCGTGAAAACTGAGGTTGATGATGCTGCATTAAACATGGTTCTAGGCCTCGCGCCGCAGATCGTATTAATCGGCACGGGAAAATCGATTCATTTTCCCAAGGCGGCGGTACTGAAAGGATTGATTGCCGCGCGGATTGGCTATGAGATCATGGACACGCCGGCCGCGTGTCGCACCTACAATATCCTTATTGCAGAAGGACGTAAGGTCGCGGCGGCGTTAATTATTGCCTAGTCCGACGTGTTTAACGCCGACTAGTAATTTCTCAAATCCCCCTATTGCGTCCGCAACCGATATATCCGATACCCTACGGGATTCTGGCTGTAACAGTTCGTAAGGAACGCCCCACGGATGCCAATGCGCCGCATCCGAGTCACCAAAAAAACATAAAATGGGCTTAGCCAGGCCCGCCGCAATATGCATTGCACCGCCGTCGCTGCACACGACCAGGTCGGGCGCGGCCATTTGGTCGATTAGGTCTCGCAACGTTGATGTCGGCGCCGGCAAGACATTGGCATCATTCAACTGATTCAAGATCGCGGTCGCCTTGCCGTCGTCGCCCGGGTGCTTACGGTTTTGTTCCGATCCGGGCGACCAAAACAGAATTACCCGCGCGTTGTGACGTTCTCGTAGGTATCGAATGAATTCGATAAAATTCTCAACTGTCCAGCGCTGGGTAGGTTTTCGCGAACTAATGTGAACGCCAACGCACAATTGGCACCGGCTATTTTTTTTCGAATTTTCAGCCCTTGTCTTGTTTGGATAGATCTTCACTTTGCCGGGAGCTCCTTGGACACCAAGCGTCGACAGTAAATGAAACGTCGCCTCGACTTCGTGAAGCCCCGCGGCGGTTTCCGTGGGCAAACCTTGACCAAGAATTCGTGAGGCCGAATGATTTGCCATGACATAGCCAATTCCATGCATGGGCCTTATCCAGCGCAGATAACCAACCGCACGCGGCTGAAATCCAGCTCCGGCAACAATGGCATAGTCAAATCTAATTCGCCGAAGCCTTGCCAGCAAACGAATGCGACTAAATATCGCCGCTGGTACACCGAAGAGATTTCTTTGATGTTTTAGTTTTTCATAAATATGTACTTCCGAAATATTTGGATTCCCGTGCAGCACGTCCGCGTTATAACTATTCACCAGCGCGTGAATCTCAACATTCGGGTTCCAGGCCTTGATCGCTTCGAATACAGGTGTCGTACAGACCAAATCTCCGATATTGTCACGCCGAATAACCAAAATTTTTTTCATTGAGATGCAACGCGTACTCGAGTTAATTTTCTGCCGCGCCTGCTCGGCGCCGCCTTATCAGCTACGTGGACATGCAAAACCAATTACTATTGAGAATTGGTTACCGGCGCCGCGTTCTTTATAGTCAGAAGATTCGTCGCTTCAGAAAAAATTTCTTTTCTTTGCAACAAACCCAGATAGATTCCCGCATGCGCAAAGAATAGCCATAGGTCTTGACCCACAAAGAACATATCAAAATTGTTTTTTAGAAATACCCCGCTCGCCATCGCGAGGCCCATGATTCCGACGACGGCGATTTCGTTGTTGGGAGCGCGCCAAGCGCGGAAAAATGGGCGTCCGATTGCTAGATAAATCGCAACCAACAACACCAATCCCGCCAAGCCAAGCTGTTCCATATAGCTCAGGACAATGTTGTGAGGATGATAGACCTCGGGAAAAAGTTGATGCGCCTCGTACCATTGCCTGTCTGTTTCATGGCCAAATCCTGTGCCGTGCCACAGGTTATTCATAACCTTATCTATGACTGGGGGATAAATAAGCGCTCGATCTTCAAAACTCCAGAGGTCTCGCTGACGTTCGTTCGCGGCAAGGACGGCAAATCCGCCGATGATAGAAATGAGCAATAGCACCCCTACTGCCTGGCGCCAATAAAATGTTCTGGTTCGCATAACCCATAGTGCGCTGCAAATAATGGTCAGCCACAGCAGGCCCAGCCAAAACGCGCGACTGTGGGTAACGAAACCCGAATAGACCGTTCCCAATAGTGCAACGATGACTATCCCAACGAGCACGGGCTCGTGCCGAGCGCGCCGGAACGCAAAACCAACCAACAGGGGGATTATCGTGAGCGCGATGGTCGTAAAGTCACCGCGCGGTGGCAAGTATCCCTTACTCCATGGACCCCCAATTGGAAATGATACCGTTGCAATGGCGGCAATCAAGATCAAACACGCGCAAGTCGCAACCACCCAAATTCGATAGGCATTCGACTCTCGTGTGACGACGAAAAATAGGAAGAATGTCGCTGCTGATTTAACGACTTCTCGTTTGATCGCGTCGAGTGTCGCGACGGGATCATTGGTCCAAAGTAAAGAAGCGCTAGCAATACCGAGCCAACCTAAGAAAAGCCAGAAAAGCGGAATCTGTTTTTGCTCTGCCCTTGCCCATAAACAAATACTCAGCACAAACGCTACGGAGAACGCGGTGTTGCGTAGCGCCGTGACATGCCCAAATGGCAAGACAAACAAATACAACACAGCGGCAAGAACGGCTGCTACTTGCAATTTTGAATTGCCCGAGAAAATCACTGGCAGTCGAGGAACGATAGACAAAATTTTTGCAACGCTCGACACTACGAAATGTCGCGGCGACACGCAAGGTAATTTGTTCTAGTCATAGAGCAATTCACCAAGTTGAATCACACTTTCTAAGTCGAAGTGTCGGCTTCACAAATATCTGAAAAAGAAATTTTTTATAAACGTACTTTCGTAATAGTCGTTTCGTCTTCGACCGAAAATCGAGATTGAATCGCTCATTTCCAATCTGCGACGAATTCGCGAGTATCGAAGTACCGACACAATACGGTACCAGCGCGGAGACTCTTGCCAATTTTAGCTTTTGTATGTTGCCCCAATCATCCGCGAATGTGTAAATCGGAAAAAGTTCTTTTGCCAATGCGCGTGCGGCCCCGATTGTAATGACGTAGGCATGCGCGCCGTATGCCGCATACGGTTTGTACAGATAATGGATCTTGTCTACTTTACGCGGCGACCATGCGGAATATCGACCGACGTGCGTTAGCAACACGATTTCTGGCTCATTCAGCGCCATCGTAGGAATTAACTGATCCAGCACCTTAAGAAATTGATGCCCAATCAGCGCGTCGTCTTCAAATATGATGGCGACGGGAATGTTATGCTCGACGATATAACGACAGGCTTTCAGATGACTCAACAAGCAGCCTATCTCAGGCAGCGTAACGGGTCGCCCAAGATGTTGGCGTGCGGTTACGTCGTCGTAGCTCGCGGCCAATTCGTCAGGCCCGAATTTTCGAGCATCAATCCCGTCAAGAATGACATAGGGCGGCATACCGGGAAGATCAAGCTGGGCATGCATCAACCGTTGCCTGACGTGCGCGCCCGGCAAGGAAATTACGAGGAGTTTCAAATCCAAGCGGGGCTTCGTTTTTTCCACCGCGCGTTGCGGTTCGTCAATGGTGTCAATTGACATCTTTAGTGCCCGTGCCCTCAGCGAAATTTAGCTCAGCAAACGGGCGGATCAGAAGCTTCGCCCTCGATTCCCAGCTTAGTTCCGCGGCCCGCGCAACAGCCAATTTGCTAACGCTCAGGTACAGATCTGCGTCACTTAGCAATTTGCTTATTTGTTCCGACATTTGGTTTGCATCACCGGGCACAAAGTATAACGCAGCATTGCCGAGGACGTCACGGAAGGTAAATCGCTCGCGACAACCGGCATGCCAAGAGCAAGAAAATCCAATGCTTTAACAGGGCAAGTAAGATGGCGATTGAAGAAATCATCTTCCAGTGCAACGATACCGATGCTTGCTGTATCGGCGAGAATTTCGAACATTCTTGCCGGCGGAAGAAATGGCGTGGCGGAAAGGCGGCTCGCCTTAGCTTCCGTCGAATTTTGCAGACTTTCGGCCTCTTCCGGAGTTCCGCCCAACATGGCCATCCGGATATTTTCTTTTGACAGCGCGCCTGCTACCGACAACATTCCAGGAATGCCCTTGGAACGCATTAAATGGCCTATGTATGCGACGACGCGGCGTTTCCGACGTGTTTCAATCTCGTCCGCTTTCGGCATAGGTAAACTCTTTACGCCCAACGGAGCAACAACCCCATGTAATCCCGGCAACGCCTTTTGGTACAGCTTTAGCTGATCCGCTGTGATGGCGACGATGCCGTCAATTTGCGGCAGATATTTTCGTTCCAACGCGCCGCGTTTTTGGTCGCCGCGCGAAATGCTTGCGGAATTGCGCCACGTTTGATCGGCGTAAAGATAATGAGTTTCGAATAAGCAATGGCAGTTTGGTTTCGCGGCAAGACGTGCCAGTTGTGGTAAAAAACGTTGTTCTCGCGATAAGACCAAGAGTGGCTTAGTGCGCCTCAATTCATTGGCCCTATTTTCAGCGAGCGAAAAGTAGGGGTGCTGAATATTCCACCAATGTCTGCGCAAGTTTATGCGATGTATATTCAACAACGGGCGCGGCGCTAGCCCATAGAAGTTAACTAGATCGCTATCCGTGTCGCCTGGAGGGCCAACTTCCGGCATGAGCAGATGGGTTTCGAAACCCGCCTTCGCGAACGACCATGAGTTGTGTACGCCGATATAAGAAATCGCTGCGCTGCTTTTCCAAGATCCGGAATGTACCCATAATACTCGCACAGGCTAGCTCGCTAACGGCGTCATGCCCAGTTGAGCGAGCGCTCTTCTGGCGTGATCGAAGGTGATGGCTTGGATGCAAATGGGGTTGCCGCATTCGGCCGGCGTACGCCAACAGTGCCTCACCCAATTTAGCTTGCGCTCAAATAACAGATCCTGGTCTCGGCAGGCTATTTCTTTGACCGTTAAGGCAACAAATGCGCTGTTTTTCCAGAAGCGTCCGGGTCCCGAAACTTCCGGTGAACCCGGCCCGAACAAGGCCACGGTTGGCGTACCGACAACGCGAGCAAGATGCGCGATGCCCGTGTCGGGACAAACAAGGAAATTCGCTCGGCGCAGTAGTTGCCAGAACTGAGGAAGATCAAGGGTGCCGGCATAGTGCCGACGGCGTTTGTTCGGATCAACGACGGTGAGAAGCGCTTCTTCGCCGCGCCCGGAGGTGAGGATCACTTCTAAGCCTAAGTCCTCTGCCCAGGAAATCAGTTTCAGCCAGCTATCGGGTGGCCACAATTTGTGCGGACTACTCGCGCCAAGGTGAAATACGCAATAAGGAATTTTGGGCTCATCAAAGCTCGCATACCCGGGTTGCGGCCATTCCGCAGGCACGTAACCCGCCGGTGACTCACCATCGCACAAACGTGTCGCAATGTCGCCCCATGCTTCGGCCGTCGATGGAAAGCTGACGAACTCGTCGATGGGCCAATCTTTATAGGATCGTTTATCGGAAGCAAAAGCGACTATCCAGTTTGAACGCAATGCGCGCGCCATCCATGACCATCGATTGTCGGCTGGAATAAGGGCGAGATCAAACGCCGCTTGCTTACCAAGCCATCGATGGCCGGCAAGAGATCGAGGATCGTAAGGCAATACGGTAACGCCATAGGGCTTTTTCTCGAACAGCGATACATACGCCGGGTTACAAAGCATCGTTATGTCTGCATCAGGATATCGAAGCCGAAGCCGCTTCAACAACGGCGCCAACATGATCGTATCGCCCAGCAACAAATGTTGCGCGATCAAGATGCGTCGGATGTTTGTCGGACGAACGCGGCCGGGAACGAATAGCCGAGGAACCGCACGTGAGAGTACCCACAGACGGGCCCAAAACCGGCTAGTCATCGCTAGCCTGCGCTGCATCAATTAATTGTCCCAGACTTTCGTCGAGAATTAATAGTTGTAGCAACTGTTCGGCAAAGTGATTTTCGCCGCGATCATAGCGAGTTACAACTTCGCGAACGACGGTTGCATCCATTTGGCCGTTAGATCGCACCGATAAACGTGAGCCCAGTTCATCCATATGTTCCGACAAATCGCGACTGAGCCATTGAGAAAGTGGGGGATTAAAACCGCGTTTTTTTCGATTCAATGCGTCCGTCGCTTCGGGTGCCGCGCTTACCAGCAATCGTTTCGCCGGATTGGTGAAACGCTCGCGAGTATCGATCCCAAGTATGTGTTGCACGAACACATGGTCAAGCAGTGGCGCCCGCAACTCCAGGCCGTGCGCCATCGTACATAAATCCGCTTTGCGCAGAATATACTCTGGAAGGTAATTATCGAAATCCAATTGCAGCATTGCTGTAATCGGGTCGCGTGACGGGGGCGAATCATAGCGCCAATATATGTTGTCAATTTTTCTTAGGTCTGGCTGAAGCGCCTTCCGTTGCCATGGCGCAAAGCCTGAAAAACGCAGGGCGTAAGCCTCTTCCCACGACAGCGCGGATTCCGCCTTCAGTTTGTGAAAACGTGAAAGTTGCAATGACCGCGAACCAACGAATGGTGTACGCAGCCCACGCCGCCAAGCGGAACGCACGTGCTGCCGATAGCGCTTGTAGCCACCGAATAATTCGTCCCCGCCATCGCCGCCCAGCACAACCGTAGCCTGGCGTACGGTCTCGCGTGCTAAGTACCATGTTGGAATCGCGCTCGGGTCTGCAAACGGTTCATCAAGGTCGCGCACTAGGGTAGAAAAATCTCGTTTGAGATCATGCTCAATCGGTATGCACTGATTCGGCATCCCCAACTGGCGCGCTAACGCCGCGGCTTCGGCGCTTTCATCGTAAGTGGTGTTCGGGAACCCAGCCGTGAAGGTCTTGATATTGCCGTAACCTAGCGTGCTCAAGCGTGCGGCGATGACCGCTGAGTCGACTCCACCGCTGAGAAAAACACCGACAGGGCGATCGGACGCCGTTCGCAGGCTAATTGCATCGTCTAGCGCTTCGCGCCAATTCCCTTCAAGCGGCTGGGGATACCAGTAGCGTTGCTTCTCGAGCTTAGTAGTATCGATATCCAAACACAGTCGGTAGCCGTTTTCCAATCGTTGAATGTTTTTGAATAGGGTTCTTGGGGCCGGAATGTATCGATGCGCCAGATAAGCGTCGATACCTTCTTCTGATAGCGCTCGTTCCTGTTTTGGCAGGAAGGGTAATACGGACCGCACGGTCGAACCAAAAGCAAATTCGCCGCTTGCCCAATAATAAATTAGCGGCTTAAGGCCCATACGATCTCGAATCAGGTGCAGCTTTCGCGTTCTGAGGTCCAGAATCACCAGCGCGAACATGCCACGTAGCTTCGGCAAAAGCGCGTCCAGCCCCCAGGCTTGGTAGGCATTGAGAATAAACTCCGTATCGGAGCGTGTGCGAAACTTAAATCCTTCGTTGGCCAAACGTTGGGCGTCTTTTTCCCAACCATATACTTCGCCGTTGTAACAAATCCAAATGTCTTTGGCGTCGTTATGCATTGGCTGATCGGCCTCGGGTCGAGGATCGCGAATCGAGAGTCGTGTGTGCAATAGCGCATTGTGAGCCGCACCACTTGTCGGGCGAAATTGTTCATTCCAGAGCATCGCGTGTTGCGCATCCGGGCCGCGCCGTTGCAAGGAATGGAACATCTGACGGATGATTTCCGGTCCCACTTGGCGATGCGCAAAAAAACCAGCAATTCCGCACATCTCAGTTCGCGCTTGCAACTGAATTGAACACGGCTTCCATTCGATTGAGCATCTGCTCGAGCGAAAATTGTTCACGAGCGTGCTTCAGTCCGGCTGCACCATATTTGGAACGCAATTCGGAGCTCTGAATTAAGTGTTCCATCGCACGTTCAAGTGCATTGCTATCGCGCGGAGGAACAATTAATCCGGTGACGTGATCGATCACTGCTTCTGCGATTGAACCGATCGGCGTTGAAATCACTGGCAGGCCACACGCCATCGCTTGGACAATTGCCTGGGGCACGCCTTCGTCGCCATAGGACGGGAGCACGAACAAGTCGAGCGCATTGAGCCATTCGGGGATGTTCTGCTGCCGCCCGGCAAAACTCACTTTGGTCTGCAGTCCGAGCTCCGCGATTTTGGCACGCAAGCTTGGCTCGTAAGGCCCATCACCAATCACAATCAGTTGCCAGTTCTGAAAGCGCGGCGCAATCCGCGCCATTGCTTCAAACAAATAACCATGCCCTTTCCAATCGCGCAAGGTCGCGACGATGCCGATCAGGTTTGCGGCTACGTCAAGCCCGAGTGACTTTCTGCATTCGGCGCGATCAAGCGGGCGAAATCGCACCAAGTCGATCCCGGTTGGGACCGAAGTCATTAACTCGAGCCGGTAGCCGTTGTCGCGATGCAGTTGCTGTCGCAGCGCCTCGCCAGCCGTGACGATATGTCGCGTTGCACGCTGATAGAGCCAGCGCGTCGAAGCGGATCGATTCACAGCGGTCGATACATGTCGAGTACGAACGACAGGCTTCCTAATGGGCATCATAGTAAGGGCAAGCGCGGTAAGCCAACTATCGGTAGAGCTATGGGTATTGATCACGTCGTAGTCAGCTAAATGTGGGTTCAACCAGCCGCGAATCGAACGCAATCCCTTGAGACTCTTGCGATCAATCGGCAGCGAAACCAGATCAAGTCCATCGTTTCTCGCGGCCGCCGTAAGTTCAGCTTCCGGCGGACAAATCAACGTGACCTTGTGGCCTCGTTCTATAAACCCTTTGATTTCGGTGAGTATACGAATCTCCTGGCCGCCCCAACCCGTAGAAGATTCCGTATGCAGGATACTAAGTTTACGCGTCACACTTCGAAGCTTCAGAATACACCCGAAGTTCCCTATGCCGCGAATTGAACGCGATGAAGTCTTGCGTACGCTCCACCACGGCGCAAAAGGTCTGCGTGGGTACCGCTTTCGGCAATGCGGCCGGCTTCCATCACAATGATCTTGTCCGCGCCCTCAATGGTCGACAAACGATGCGCGATAACAATTGTCGTGCGACTTTTCATTAAGTTTTCTAACGCAAATTGAACCTGCCGCTCTGATTCTGTGTCTAGGGCTGAGGTCGCCTCATCCAAGATCAAGATAGGCGCGTCTTTAAGCAGCGCACGAGCGATCGCTAAGCGTTGGCGTTGCCCGCCCGATAGTTTTACGCCGTTTTCACCAATGAGTGTGTCCAACCCTTCGGGCATTGCGGCAATAAACTCCATCGCAAACGCCGCTTCCGCGGCGGCAATTATCTGATCGCGTGACGCTTTCGCAAGCGGGCCATAAGCAATGTTTGCCGCAACGGTATCATTAAACAGCACCACATCCTGACTCACCGAAGCAATGTTTGCGCGGAGGCTTTCGAGGCGAATCGTACTCAAGTCCAGGCCATCGACCAAAATTCGTCCTTGCTGCGCGTGATAAAAGCGCGGGATCATATTGGCGAGCGTCGTTTTCCCGCTGCCCGATGAACCAACGAACGCAATTGTTTCACCCGGTTCGGCGACGAAGGAAACATTGTTTAAGGCGTCGGCTTCGCTTGCCGGATAGCGAAACGTTACATTTTCAAACTCAATTTTTCCTTGCGCGCGCCCGAAATCGATCACGCCGGTATCAACTTCGGCGGGTTCATCCAATAACTCGAATACGCTTTCCGCGGCGGCGAGGCCCCGTTGTAAAGGTTCGTTTATATTGGTAAGCCGTTTGAGCGGCGCCAACAACATCATCGCGGCGGTAACAAACGATACAAAACCACCGACCGTCGTCTCATTTGCGGCAGACTGGCGCGTTACCAGAAATACGATCAACGCGAGCATCAGCGCCGCGAAAAGTTCGCCCATCGCCGAGTTCGATGCCGTCGCCGCAGCTTGTTTCATGCTAAACGATCGAAACCGATTAATGGCCTGATGAAATCGATTGATTTCGTAATCCTGCCCGCCAAAAACTTTCACAACGCGGTGCCCTTCGATACTTTCATCGAGGACTTGAGTTATTCCGCCCATGGCACGCTGCGTACCCCGACTTACTTGACGCATCCTGACGCTAAATTTTCTTACGAACCACGCGAGCAATGGAGCTACCGTAAGCGCCAACAGAGTAAGTTTCCAATTCAAGTAAAGTAACCATGCCAGCAGCCCAACGATGGTAAGCGTGTCTTTGATCGCGACCGTGATCACCCCGGTCGCGGCAGAATTGACTTGATTTACATCGTAGGTAAATTTAGATATTAAGTTGCCGCTGGCGTGGTCGGAAAAATAGCCCAGCGGCAATTGCATAAGCCGAGTGAACATCAATTTTCGCAAGTCCATCACAACACGATTGCCGACCCAATTAATCGAATAGTGACTTGCGAAGTTGGCTAGGACGCGGATCAGCGTGATGCCAATAATGGCGAAGGGTAACCACTTCATCACGCCTGCATCTTTGTTAATGAACGTGCCGTCGACCATCCATTTCATCAACGCAGCGAAGCTCGTGTCGGTCGCCGCCCCGATCACAAGCGCGACGACAGAAATTAGGAACACCCAGCGGTAGGGCCAGACGTAACGCAACAGGCGAAGATACAGCGCCCTAGTGCTCAGTGCGGCGTTATTCATTGGTCAGAAAATTCGAGGGAGTTGCGCATGGGTCAATGATCCGATGCACAACTGGAAAAGTAAACATTATAGCGTTGATCATTTCATCGACTCCGAGCGGTATTAAGCGTTTCATTTTCGCTCGGACAATAAATCTTCATAAAGTCGAACGTATCTATTCGACATATCGCTAAGTGTAAATTGCTGGACACTGTCACGCGCTGCACGGCTCGCAGATTCTCTGAATTCTCGGTTATTCAATGCCATCATATGCAGCGCGAGCGTGTCGGCGTCTAATGCGTCGCAAACGAAACCGCTGACACCATGGGTAATCAGCTCTGCCGCGCCGCAATGTGTACTGGTTATTACCGGCAGGCCACTCGCGAGCGCCTCCAAAACAGCGTTGGAAAGCGGTTCATAGAGTGTCGGCAATACGAACACGTCCGCGGC
Source organism: Pseudomonadota bacterium (assembly GCA_031419835.1). Taxonomy (GTDB): domain Bacteria; phylum Pseudomonadota; class Gammaproteobacteria; order Burkholderiales; family JALYOK01; genus JALYOK01. The sequence goes on from JANOLP010000105.1 coordinate 19,278, forward strand.
GCCGTAAAATGGACGAACATCTTGTTGCGGCCCGCAGAAGCGAACGCGGTTACTGATTCGCAGCGCGTCGGCTTGGGCTTCATACGCGCTTTGCCTATGATCTTTTCCAACAATGATCAGGTGCGCTTGCTTGTCAGGAAGTTTAGCGAAAGCCATCAACAGTTGCCTAACGCCTTTGCGATCGAAACCTGAGCCAACAAAAAGATATACCGCTGAAGTCGCGGGAATGGCAAGATTTTCTCTCACCGAAATGCGATGAAGTTCCCGCAGCTTAGGGCTAAAATATTCGGAATCGATGCCGTTATAAATCACATGCAATTTTTCTTCGGGCACGTGAAAAAAGCGACGTACGTCGTTGGCGACCATACGCGAAATACAAATCACGGCACGCAGTCGAGGATCGGCGAACATTTTTGCCTCGGCATGGAGCGTGTATCGATGCCACGGGCTGAGCTTTGTAGCGAATTGCGCCAACGAGCCTTTCGTGCGATTGCGCGCTTCCAACCAAGCGGCATGAACGCCGTCGCCGGCGCGAAAAACATCACATCCAGCAATTCGTTCATGGCTTTGCACCAGCGCAAAATGACTGCGCGCCAGAGTTGCCTGCACGCTTCGCGCAAATCCCCAATCGCGCCACAATCGGCCAATGTGAAAAGGGTTACACAAAATAACCGAGCGTTCCGCAGGGCCTTTCCACTCGCGCGTCATTAACGTCAGCGTCACGCCTTTTTCAGCCAATGCGCCCAACGCACTTTCAATGAAGCGCTCCGCACCGCCAAAGGGTGTGTAACGCGAACGAATCAACGCAATTTTGAGTTCGCTCACGTAGCGCTGAGGAGCTCATTTACCGCAGTTTCAACTCTGTCGGTGTCGAGTGTGGTCAAGCATTGACTCACTTTACTTCCACCGCAACCGTCGCGGCCACACGGGCGGCAGGGATGGGTCGATAAAACCAGTCGGTGCGGCACCATCCACGGCGTCCACTCGACCTCGCCACTCGGTCCAAACAGCGCAACCACGGGTGTTCGCATCGCTGCGGCGATATGCATGGGCGCTGAATCGACACCGATGAAAAGTCGCGCGCGCGCCGTGAGCGCGGCAAGTTCTTTTAGCGATAGCTGGCCAGAAAAATTAATCACCGTACCGGTCACTGACGCCAAAATAGACGCAACCATTGCCATTTCCTTTTGATCCGATGCGCTCGTGATGACTATCTTGTGTTCTTTCTGCGCAAGTCGATTGATCAGTTCAGCGAAATTCTCAGGCGGCCAGGTCTTGAAAAACCAACGCGATGTCGGGTGAATGTGGATGAAGGATTGGGAATCCAGGCCCGCTTTCTTCAACTTGCTATCGACGGACTTTTCGGCGTCGGGACCGGCAACAAGAACGAGTCGAGATTCATCGACGCTGGGTTCTAAACCAATACGGCGCAATGCATCCAAATGCAGATCGACTGTATGACGACGATTATTACTTTGGTGGCGATAAAAATGCGTAAAACGATTCCATCCGGGACGTACTCGATCACCTAATTCCCGAGCGATCCCATATCGAATCCCCGCGAATCTTTTGATCCAGGCGCCGCGTGGATGTTCGGTAAGATGTACGATGAGATCATATTTCCGATCTCGCAAATCTCGAATCAGACGCCATTCATTTCGCAATTGCGATAACAAGGATTGCCGCTTCCAATCACGGTCAACTGAGAAAATTTTGCTGATGGCCGGGTGCAGCGCCAGCATCGGCAACGTATCGCGGTAGGTCAGCGCGTCGATTTCCAAATGAGGCCCATGGTTCTTTAGGGTTTGAAATACCGGTGAAGTGAGTAACACATCGCCGTGGTGCCGCAGCTTGGTGACCAACACTCGGCGCAGTCCCGATAGATCGATGGCGTCGGCAATCATGGCGCGCACGATAGCAGACTTTGCCCCGCGCGAACAGTAAGTTATAAGCTCAGCTTGCCTTCGAAGAAAGAAATAGTTCGCGCCATGAGCTGAACGACATTCGCGAGATTAAGCCCGGTCAATTCGCGCAGCCCTTGGGCGCGTTTCTTGAGCTCAGCCACCGTCACAGAATCTTCTCGGCCCGAAATTCCCAGGGCGATGACATTGCCGCCTTCCGACGGCGGGAGAACGACGATGCGATCGTCAAATGTCGCGGCGATGCGCTTGACGCTCGCATCAAAGCGCAGCGTTCGGCCAAACAGGTTGACGGCCATCAGGCCATTGTCTGACAGGTGGGCGCGGCAAGCGCCATAGAAGGCTTGCGTGTCCAAGGCGCCGACGCGCGCGTGACGATCAAAGCCATCGACGAAAATAATATCGAATTGCGCGACGGTTTTTTGGATATAAAGCGCGCCATCGTCGATGACGTTATGAAAACGCTTATCGTCCTGCGGTAAGAGAAAAAAATCGCGGGCGACATGCAACACTTTCGGGTTAATTTCGACAACCGTTAAATCCGAATCGGGGATATGGTGATAAATGAACTTCGCAATCGATCCCGCGCCCAGGCCGATCAATAAAAATCGTTTTGCGTCGGGTCGTAGCAGCAGCGCGGCCATAAAGTCCCGTGTATAGGCGAGTTCCAAGGCATTTGGCCTGGAGAGCCGCATGGCGCCTTGTATCCACTCGGAGCCAAAGTGTAGATAGCGGACGCCTGCTTGTTCGCTTACTTCGATGCTATCGGATTTTGCCAAGCGGCCTTTTCAAAATTCGTAGGTGATGTCGAAATATCCGCTCCGGCCTTCGCGGTTATAGCCGTGGGCGAGCTGGTATTTCTTATCGAAAAGATTATCCAGCCGACCCGTTAAGCGCATTTGTTTGCCGAGATTGTAAGTGGTTTTCAGATTGAAAAGCGTATAACCAGCAACTTGAACGCGCGTCGAAAAATCGTCGACGCGAATGTCTTGCTTCGGTCCGCTCGCCAGAATCTCGCCGCCGACATTCCATTGACCAAGTTGATGACTGAGGCTGATCGAAGCAAAGCGTTTGGCTCGGCGCAGCAAGCGCTCACCCGTTGTTGCGTCGATCGGGTTTTGCGCCGTTGCGCTCGCGCGGAGCGATGTATCGCCAAACGCCGCGTCATAGCTCAATTCCAGGCCATCGCTCTTAGCGCGGTTGATGTTTACGGGAGCAAATCCAGTATTCGTGAAGCCAATTAAATCTTTCAGCCGATTGCGAAAATAGACGATTTTGCCCAAGCCGTAGGTGCTGGCATATTGGAAACCGAACTCGGCGCTTTGCGCGCGCTCGGGCTTTAGATCCGGATTCCCGAAAGGCGCGGGATAGTAAAGGTCGACAAAAGTGGGGGCGCGAAATGCGGTGCTAAACATCGCGGTAACGGTGAATTGATCCGAAAGCGCGAACCCGCCGCCCATTAAGCCCGTTGTGCGCCCACCCACATCGGAAAAACGATCGTGACGCAGATTGATTTGCAAATGATGGCCGCCGGCAAATTTAGCCACGTATCCAACGAAGCCGGCGTTATCGCGGCGGCTTTTGTTAATGACGCCGAAGCCGTCGTCATAGTTAACGCGCTGCTTAAGATAGTCCAAGCCGATAACTATTTTGTGGTCGGCCAAAACTTGAAAGTCGTTTTGCCATTCCAATTTATCGCTGGCAGTTTTGAAGTGACTGGTCAACACGTCATCGTTGAAGAATTTTGAATCGTCGATACTGGTACCCAACTTCACGCGCGATTGCCATCGTGCCGACAGCCGATTATCAAACGATAGCGATGCGACCGTGATTTTTGGCTTGGAGGAATTATTGGTTTCGAATAAATCATCGAACTTGGTTTTTCCATCCGAATGAAAAGCGCTGAATCCTACCGATTGATCCGGCGCGAAACGGTATTTCGCATGTGCCGATACACTGAGATTTCGATAGCCGTCGCGATCGTTATCGCGCGAAGGAAACGGAAGCGCGCGGACATCATTTTCGTTAATCGCGCTATAACCTTCTGTGTTCAAAGCCGAGGCTGAAATACCCAATTGCGTCGTATCGGTTGCATACTGATAACCGATCGCCCCACGAGTGGTTTGGTGGCTACCAAACCCCGCACTGATTGATCCACCCGGCTCGCTTTTACTGGCCTTGGTGAAAACATGGATCACGCCGCCAATCGCCTGTGAGCCGTAAAGACTCGACAGATTTCCCCGTGCGATTTCGACGTGATCCACTTGATCGAGCATGATTTGATCCAACGCCGCGCCACCGGCGGTGGCGGGGTTGATCGGCATGCCATCGATCAAGACTAGGGTGTGGGTAGAATTTGTGCCCCGAGTGAACAGGCTCGACTGCTGACCAATCCCGCCGTTTTGTACGATTTCGAGTCCCACTTCTTGGCGCAGCAGCGTTGTCAGATCGCGCGCGCCGGATTTGCGAATGTCATCTTGATCGATCAACGTCGTATGAGGCAGGGTGGTCTTGATCGGCGTTGCAAGTCGTGTGGCTGTAACGACAACGGGTTCGGCTTCTAAAATCTTCGGTTCTTCCGCCAGTGCAAATGGCGCTAGGGTAGCGGCGATACTGCTGATTAATAATTTGAATTTCACAGACATTCCTTGTCGGTATTGAACAAGGAAATACCAGGGAGGGCACCAAATGAACCGGCAACGGGGCAAACCTGAGGGTTAGCCAACGCAGCAATCGCATCCCCGCGATATTTCCGCTACGCTCGCCAATCGGCGAGCATTCAGGCCGGTATCCGGGCTCGTGAGTTGAAATACTTATTTCGGCGCGCCATCGTCTTCCCGGGCAAATTGCCTAGTGACATATTGATGACGCGCGACTCACTCACCGTTGCGGGGGCAGCACAGGTTTCTAACCTGTTTCCCGTTTAACCCGAACGCAAGAAAAGCGTTCAGGCACCATGAATTAGCGGTAATATACACCAGTTGCCTGACCAACGCTTTCGTGGCTTTGCCCGAACGTCGCAGGTATTTGACCAACCAAGGTTTTTAGAATTATATTGTCGCTATGGAAAAAGACCTGGATGCGCTTTCAAACAAGGTTGCCGAGATGGTGAAGATCGTCGCAAAATTGCGCGACGAGAATTTGCAACTGCGTCAACAACTCGCCGCGAAATCCGACGAGAACACCCGTTTGAGCGAGAAAATATCGGACGCGACAACGCGCCTGGAGGCCGTATTGGCGAAGATTCCCGAGAAGGAAACATGAGCGGCGAGACAAAAACCCTCGACGTTATGATCATGGGTAAATCCTATCGGGTGTCATGCTCGCCCGACGAGGAAAAAGATCTACTCGCGGCGGTTGATTTCGTCGATCAGCGGATGACTGAAGTTCGCGAAGGCGGCAAGACCATGGCGGTCGAGCGCGTCGCGGTGATGACGGCGCTAAACATCGCCCACGAATTGATTGGCGGCAAAGGCGGTGGCGGCGTTAACACGGCGGAAATGAAACGAAAAATTTCGCTGATGCGCACCTCGATCACGGAAGCGCTAGCCGATACGCAAGATAAGTTGTTTTAGATTCGAATTGATAGCGCGGATTTTTCGAACGCGCTGTTGGCTTGTTAAAAGACGTAGCGAGGAAGTCCGGATGTGAGGCGCGTGGCGCACAGGAACCGCAATGTACTCAATGTACATGTGGATTCCGAGCACCACGCAACGAAGCAGACGGACTCCGCAGTAGTCTTTTAACAAGCCCAAAAGGTTGTCCCCTGCGGTGTTCGAGAAGGCCATATATTCTTTGACCCGATAGCCATCTAACCCGGTTGTCGGCCTAAGCAACGCTGGTGTGCGCTCCCAAGCGGCAGTGCCTAAAAGCGTTGGGCAGACGACCCCTTTTTAGGAAAGGGTCCAAGATGCCGGTCTAACGGCACAGGCGGGGGGCTTAACACAAGAGCGGCATCGCCGCTCTTTTTGTTTGGAAATCAGCATGGCTTTTTGGTTAATGAAATCGGAGCCCGCCGAAGTCAGTATTGCCGATTTGGCGGTCGCTCCCGGAAAATCCGTCGCATGGTTTGGGGTACGGAATTACCAAGCGCGCAACTTCATGCGCGACCAAATGAAAGTCGGCGATAACGTGTTTTTTTATCACTCCAGTTGTGATGAGCCGGGCATCGCCGGCCTGGCTACAGTGAGCAAACTAGCCTATCCCGACGCCACTCAGTTCGACCCCAAAAGTAAGTATTTCGACGCCAAAGCCACGAAAGCCAATCCTCGCTGGTTCAACGTTGACGTGAAGTTCGCCAAAAAAACCCGCTTAATGAGTATTCAAGAGTTGCGCGACTACCCAGAGTTGACATCAATGCGCATTCTGCAAAAAGGCAATCGCCTTTCCATCACCCCCATCGAGCCGAGCGAATGGGATTTCATCATCGATAAGCTTTAGCCGGATGGATTACCTAGCGGCGTATCTCGCGCTGGGCGCGATTGTGGGTTTGTTTGCTGGGCTTTTAGGGATCGGCGGTGGCGTCATCATCATCGTCGGCCTGCTAGAAATATTTAAGCATTTAAACTTTCCTGAAAGCCACTTGATGCACCTGGCTCTGGGCACATCCATGGCGAGCATATTATTCGGCTCCATTTCCAGTTTGCGTGCCCATCAGCAGCTTGAGAGTGTGGATTGGTCAGTCGTGCGCGGCATGGCTCCGGGAATATTAGTGGGAGGATTCCTCGCGACATTTGCTGCCGCACGAGCACCTTCCTCCGTACTAAAAATTATTTTCGCCGTATTCATGCTCTACACAGCCTCGCAAATGTTTCTCAACATCAAACCCAAACCGAATCGTAATTTACCGCGCGGCGGCGGCATGCTCGCGGCCGGCGCGTTAATCGGCGCCATCTCCAGTTTAATCGGTGTCGGCGGCGCCGCCGTATCGATTCCGTTTATGACCTGGTGCAACGTCACCATGCATCGCGCCATCGGTACCGCCGCCGCCATTGGCTTTCCCGTCGCACTGTTCGGCACGATCGGCTACATAGTCAATGGCTGGCATATTCCCGGCTTGCCCGAATATAGCTTGGGCTTCGTCTATTTGCCCGCATGTATCGCCATCGTCATCCCCAGCACGCTTGTCGCCCCCTTCGGCGCGCGCCTGTCGCATAAACTCCCCGTCGCGACATTAAAAAAAATCTTCGGTTGCCTATTGTTGCTGCTCGCTGGAAAAATCATCAGCGGCATTTTATAGAACTGTGATTTCGCTGGGGGTGACCCTTCGGCCGATTCTGTTGAAAAGCTCGAAAATAAGCGGCAGTAAAAATCCTTAAAAATTCGCGCGATTTCGAAAATTGCGTTCATACACCGTGTCTGATTCGAATAGAGACTCGCTGTAAGTATTTTTTCCGTTTCGGCGTGCCGTCCAAGTCAAAATAAATTCGCTGCCTAGAAAGGAGGAAATTCCCTTTTCCCGCGGGGAAATTGGGTTCTTGAAGCGAAACGGCCAGAAATGATTTAATCAATGCCCGAAGAGGCAATATTGAAGCGACTCTCCAGGCATCTGTTGCGAAAACGGCCAGGAGCCGACATAGCTTTTCCCCGTAACCCGACATTCAAAACACAAAAAGCTGACGCTCGAAACGGTTCAGAATAAAATTCTCTTCACGGCCAACGGGCTTGTCATCGACCGCAATTCCACTACTGATAAGCCATCCACGTCGCATCCATACCATCCCTAGAACAAACCCAACGGTCAAAAAACAACCGCTCAAACTCAAAGAATTCTGGCCAATCTGCCTTCGGCCCCCGTTGGCGTACCGCGTTCGAGACCTTGCCTGGCGTTCCTTCGTGATAATCTACTCCATTCGTCAACACGACCAGTCGGCATATATGGCCAGACGAGTATTCTTCAGCTTCCACTACCAGCGGGACATATTCCGCGTCAGCCAAGTTCGCCAAAGTCGAATGACGAAGGGAACATACGAACAGTC
>JANOLP010000106.1:0-5067 GCA_031419835.1 Pseudomonadota bacterium
GCGCTCGGCCCCTACGCGTTGCCGTTCTTCCCCGATTTCGTCAACGGCTTACCGAACGCAAAAATCGTCGGCCCGGACTACGGCCCGCCCTTTACGCCGCGCTATATGAATTATCGCAAAACCAGCATCTACGGCGGCTCCAACGAAATTCAGCGCAACATCGTCGCGCAACATATTTTGGGGCTATAAAAATGGACTTCAATTTTTCATCGGAACAAGAGCAACTGCGCGACACCGTCAATCGTTTGATCGAGCGCGAATACGAATTCAACAAACAGCGCCACGCCATCATCAATTCGCCGGAAGGTTATAGCGACAAAGTATGGGCGAGCATGGCGGAAATCGGCATGCTGGGCATCGGTATCGATGAGGCCCACGGTGGCTTCGGCGGCAATGCAATCGACACGATGATCGTGATGGATGCGCTCGGTCGCGGGTTGGTCGTCGAGCCGTATTTGACGACCGTGGTACTCGGCGCCAATTTGATTCAGTTCGCCGGATCCGATGCACAGAAAGCCAGCCTGTTACCGCAAATCGTCGAAGGCAAACTCAAACTCGCATTCGCTCACAGCGAGGCGGGCGCGCGTTACGACTTATCAAAAGTGGCCACCACGGCGCGCAAAGACGGCGATGGGTTTGTGTTAAGCGGCGAAAAAATCGTCGTGTTGCATGGCGCGAGCGCCGACAAAATCATCGTATCGGCGCGTGATAGCGATGGCGTTGTGTTATTCCTAGTCGACAAGAAATCTCCTGGCCTGACTATCCACGGATACCGAACGATCGACAATCAACGCGCCGCGAATATTCGCTTGGAGAATGTGCGCGTCTCCGAGAAACTTGCCGGAAACGCCGCGGTTGCAATCGAGCGCGCTATGGATTTCGCGAACGCTGCGCTGGTCGCAGAAGCCGTCGGCGCGATGGAAGCGCTGAAAAATGGCACGCTGGAGTATCTAAAAACCCGGCGGCAATTCGGTGTGCCGATCGGCAAATTTCAAGCGCTGCAACATCGTATGGTCGACATTTTGATGTATCTGGAATTGTCGCGTTCGATGGCGTACTTGTGTTCCGTGAAAGTGCAATCGACCGATGCGGCCGAACGTACGCGCGTTGTCGCTGCGGCAAAAAATGCGGTGGGCCGGTACGGCCGCTTGATTGCGCAAGAAGCGGTGCAGCTACACGGCGGCATGGGTATCACCGACGAACTTTCCGCAAGTCATTATTTCCGCCGCTTGACGGCGATTGACGCAACCTTCGGCGACGCGGATCACCAATTGACGCGCTTCGCATCCAATCCCACATTTTGATTATCGAGGTTCGTTTTGGCATTTAAATATTATTGGGAAGATTTCAACGTTGGCGAGCGCATTGTGCTCGGAACAAAAACGTTCACTGAAGAAGAAATCATTCGCTTCGCCAAAGAGTTCGATCCGCAACCATTCCACGTCGATAAAGAAAAAGCAGAGCAAAGTTTTTTCGGCGGCATCATCGCCAGTGGATGGCACACTTGCAGCGTCGCGATGCGCATGATGTGCGATGCATACTTAAATGAATCCGCGAGCATCGGCTCGCCGGGCGTGGACAACATCCGCTGGCTCAAACCGGTTCGCCCCGGCGACACGTTACGCGCCGAACGCGTGATTCTGGAATCTAGAGCGTCGTCCAGCAAAGCGGATATCGGCATCGTCAAATCGCGCTGGGAAACGTTCAATCAACACAACGAACTGGTGATGTCGATGGAGGGCATCAGCATGTTCAAGCGCCGCGCGCCCGCTCAAGCATGAGCCATCCCAACGAATTTGCGCGCGTCGCAAGGGTGCTTGGCGGCGTGACCAATAAAGTTCATGTGTTGTTGCGCAAAGAAGATTTCAACGCGGATCGGCTCACGGCGAATGTCGTCGTCGTGCTCGATGTATTGTTTGCGACGACGACCATCGTCACGGCACTTGCACATGGGGCGACGGAAGTCATCCCGGCAATCGACGAACACGATGCGCGTGAAAAAGCGAAACCGTTTCCGCCTGAGTCGGTCGTCATGTCCGGCGAAAAAATGATTCACGCGATTGAAGGTTTCGTGACACCTTTGCCGCTTGCGCTCATCGAAGTCGGCGTGAAAAATAAACGCGTTATTTATTCGACGACTAACGGCACGGTGGCACTGCGACAATCGGCGGTTGCGCCGCACGTTTACGCAGCCTGTTTGCTCAACGGCGCTGCGACGGTCGCGCATATACAAAGACATCACGCCGGCGAATCGGTGCTAGTGGTGTGTAGCGGCTCGGCGGGCGGCATGAATTTAGAAGATTTTTATGGCGCGGGCTACATCGTCGATCAGCTCGTAAAAGGGCTCGACCCTGATCGCGATCTCACCGATGCCGCGCAGTCGGCGCTGCGCTTGTATCGCACCAATGAAGCTTGCGATTGCCTGATGAGTTCGCGTGTCGGCCGCATCATGGAGCGCTCGGGCGTCGGCGATGAAGTGCGTTACGCAGCACAACTCGGTGTCGTGCCCTTAGTCACGAAACTATTGCAAGGGGCGGTGCGTGTCGTCTAAGCAAGAAAGCCGGTTTGCAAACGTGAATGGCCAGCGCTTGCATTACGTGACAGTCGGCGAAGGCAAGCTGATGTTATTCGTGCATGGCTTCCCGGAATTTTGGTACGAATGGCAAAACCAACTCGACGAATTCGGCAAGGATCATCAAGCTGTCGCGCTCGATATGCGCGGCTACAATTTATCGTCCAAGCCTATCGATGTCGCCGATTATCGCGCCAAACATTTGATCGAAGATTTGCGCGCGTTGATCGAGCATTTGGGTCATAAGAAATGCATTCTCGTCGCTCACGATTGGGGCGGCGCGGCGGCTTGGACTTTCGCGGCCAATTATCCGGCGTACGTCGAGAAACTCGTCATCATCAACGCGCCGCATACGGCCACGTTCGCGCGCGAGCTGACCAACAATCCGGCGCAGCAAGCGGCGAGCCAGTACATGTTGTTTTTTCGGATGGAAAAGGCCGAGCGCGTGATGACGGAAAACAATTACGCGCGCCTTGTTGGCATGCTGAAAAGTGCCGGGTCGAATGGCGCTTGGCTCACCGATGATGTGAAAGCCAAATACATCGAAGCCTGGTCGCAACCCGGCGCGGTCACTGGTGGGTTGAATTATTATCGCTCCTCGCCGCTCTATCCGCCGACGGCCGAAGATCCCGGCGCGAGCGCGATCAAAATCGATCCGGCGCGGGTTATCGTGCATATGCCGACGTTAGTGATTTGGGGTGAGGCCGATAGCGCGCTGTTGCCGAGCTTGCTCGACGGACTAGAAGAGTTCGTTCCCAATTTGACGCTGAAGCGGATTCCTAACGGCTCCCATTGGGTGATTCATGAGCAGCCTGAATTGGTAAATAAGTACATTCGCGCATTCATATAGAATGCTTGGAGAAGACATCCCCTCCCCTTCAAGGGGAGGGCGAGGGTGGGGATGGGTTTGATGTAATGTTGCGGAACCCATCCCCATCCCAACCTTCCCCTTGAAGGGGAAGGAGTTTACTAAAAAGCTGATGCCGCATCATCGACTCAGAAAAAATTAGTTAGGAGGATTATCTGTTGATTGAAGGGCAGACCGCGCCGCTGTTGAGCTTGCGTGACGTATCCGTGCGGTTCGGCGGCATCGTGGCGCTTGATCGCGTCAGCTTCGATGTTGCGCGCGGCACCATCGTCGGCTTGATCGGGCCGAATGGCGCGGGCAAGACAACGCTATTCAATTGCCTATCGCGGCTTTACCAATGCGACAGCGGCGAAATCAAATTCGAGAATCGCTCGCTGACCGAGGTGCCGCGCCATGGCATCGCGGCGCTCGGCATCGGCCGTACCTTCCAAAACCTCGCGTTATTTCGCAACCTCACCGTCACGCAAAACATCTTGCTCGGCGGCCATTCGCAAACCAGCGGCGGCTTCTTCGCCAATGCGTTGCGGCTGCCCGGCGTCGCGCAGCAGGAAACCCAATTACGCGCGCAAGCGGAAGAATTGATCGAGACGCTCAACTTGCGCTCCGTCGCGGAAACTAAGGTTTCCGATTTATCCTTCGGCACGCAAAAACGTGTCGAGCTTGCTCGCGCGCTCGCGACTAAGCCAAAGTTATTGCTGTTAGACGAACCGGCAGGCGGCCTCAATCACTCCGAAGTCGACGATCTTAAAACGCTGATCCAAGATTTGCGTGATCGCTTTGGTTTAACCGTGCTGCTAGTCGAACACCATATGAACTTGGTGATGAGCGTGTCCGACAAAGTTGTCGCGATCGATTTCGGCCGCAAGATCGCCGATGGTTTACCACAAGAAATACAAAACCATCCCGATGTGATCAAAGCCTATCTTGGAGTTGCTGCGTGAGCGCGATTCTCGCTGCGGAGAATCTCGACGCGTCTTATGGCGCCACCCAGGTATTGTTCGGCGTTAACTTTACCGTTGAGCAAGGCGGTATCACCACGATCCTCGGTGCCAATGGCGCCGGCAAAACAACGCTACTGCGCGCGATTTCCGGCATGGTCAATACGCGCGGCCAGATCACGTTTCTTGGCCAACGAACCGAAGCCAAAGCCACCGAAGACATCGTGCGCATGGGGCTTGGCCACGTGCCCGATGGGCGCGGCACGTTCACGCATTTAACGACGGAAGAAAATCTCCGGCTTGGCGCCTACACGCGGCGTGACAAAGCAGAAACGGAAAAGGATTTCGAGCGCATTTACGGCTATTTTCCACGTCTCAAGGAACGCCGCGACCAACAGGCGGGCACCCTCTCCGGCGGCGAGCAACAAATGCTCGCCATCGGCCGCGCGCTGATGCTCAAGCCAAAGTTGCTGGTGCTGGATGAGCCGTCTTTCGGCTTGGCGCCGGTGATCGTGCAAGAAATTTTCCGCATCATGGCGGCGATCAATAAACGGGACGGTGTGAGCATTTTGTTGGTGGAGCAAAATGCCTCGCTCGCGCTTAACTTGGCCGATCACGCGTGCTTGCTGGAAACGGGGCGTGTGGTCATCTCTGGTCTGGCGAAGGACATCGCCGGTGATGAAGCGGTG
>JANOLP010000107.1:0-33929 GCA_031419835.1 Pseudomonadota bacterium
ACCCGGCTTGAGCAACGAGCGCTGGATACGGGGGACGACATTGGGCACCGGATACGTCAAATGTTTCGAGTAACCCTACCTTTGGAAAAATCGCCCAAGTTTTCGCTCGTCGGATCGAATGAAGTCTTCATCAATTTAAACGATACGGATTGGGGCGCACGGTCGGGGTTCGACCAAAACCGATTATTTTTGGGCGCTGGCTACAGCCTTTCCTCTAATTTACGGCTAGAGGCTGGGTATCTGAACCAATACGTGGACACCGCGACGATTAACCGTCGGAACCATGTGCTTTCAACCACACTGAGTTTTCGCTTTTAGTTCGACCACCAGACGTTGCTTGTTAGTAGATAAGACGTGCGTTCGCTATCTCCTTGTGAGTTCCGGTACCTAGATTCAAAGTTTTCGCGTGGGCTGAGATACGAACCCTAACGGAACTCCGCTTAGCACCTTATTCCCTTTACTCGTTGGCAGTGGGGCCTCGACACGCGCATCCAGCTTGCCTCATCAGGCATGCCACGCCAGAACGCCCTATACATAAGCCTCCTGGCGATGGTACTTAAAAATCACACAGAATGAACGGCTTCGGCTCGGCTGGCGCGAATCAAACCGCCCGCGCCGTGTTTAAGCTTGGATTGATACAACGCCTGATCGACCGATTCGAGGACTTTGTCTAGCGTCGCGCCATGGGTCGGCGCTTCGCCGTAGGCGATGGTGACGCTTATGTCCTGACCGCGAGACTGAGCAGACGTTTTTACTTTTTCTTGAATGCGGCGCGCGACGTACTCAGCTTCATCCATGCTGGTGTTGCTCAAAATGAGCACGAATTCGTCGCCGCCGAATCGCGCGGCGATGTCGTGGGAGCGCAGCGATTCGCGCAGTATCGTACCCAACTCGCGTAACACCTGATCGCCGGCCGGATGGCCAAAAGTATCGTTGATGCTTTTGAATTTATCCATATCGGCGAACATGACGACAATTTTTTCGCCGTGGCCAAGGCTTCGGTCAAACAATCGCTCGGCGATTTCGTATAATCCTCGACGATTCAACAGACCGGTTAACGTATCGGTCGCGCTGGTGTGCTCCAATTGGCGCCGGCTCGACTCTATCCGGCCCATCAAGATATAGGCATAAATGAGCACGATGCCGGAAAACAGCGTCAGGAAAATCATGCCCGGCGCCATGCTCAAGGTCGAGTGCATTTGACGAATCGCCAGCGACGCCAGCCCGCCGATAAAAGAGGCAATCAAGCCTTCGGCAAAGAACGGCATACCATAGCGCATGCCGTTGCCGAGCACGACAAGAATGTACACGATCAAGCTCGGCGGAATGTCATAGGGATCATTTAGCACCGCAACCGAAACCGCCACGATGTCGAGCCACATCGCGACTCGGTAACGCGTAATGGAGCGCGGTTGCTTCCAGGCATGCCACATCATGATGGTATTGATCACGCCGTGGCCAAGGAAAACCGCATAGATTTGCCAGCGACTCATGCCCATTCGCGTGAGCTCCTCGGCGCTACCAAAGAACACCAGCGCTAACGCAACAAACAGGTAGCGCGTCAAAAACTGGATGAGTTGTTCGTTCCAACTGGCAAAGCGCACCGAACCCGACCAGGAATCAGACGTGCGTCTACCGCTGGCGCGGCGATCCTCCCGTCCCTTGCGACGATCAGCTAACGGCGAGCGTTCAGCCATGAGTCGGCGGACGCCTAACTTGTACTTGTAGCAATTTCACCTCCTCTACCGCCCTCACAGCAGAAATAGTGTTGCCAGCCCGAGAAAAATAAAAAATCCCATACTATCGGTGATCGCCGTGATTAACACACTCGATCCCACCGCAGGGTCTCTGCCCAACCGATGCATGGTTAACGGTAACAATGTCCCCATCAATGCGGCAACCAGCAAATTCAGCGTCATCGCGCTGGCCATCACGACTCCCAATGGCACGCTATGATAAAGCAGATACGCGATCACGCCCAGTATGCTTCCCCAAAACAGTCCATTGAGTAAGCTTACCGCCAATTCTTTCACTAACAGTTTTTTGACGTTCGCCAAGTTAATCGAGCCGAGCGCCAGTCCGCGCACGATCAGCGTCGTGGTTTGATTGCCGGAATTACCGCCGATCCCGGCGACGATCGGCATCAGCGCAGCGAGCGCCGCTAACTTCTCAATGCTTCCTTCGAAGGCGCCAATCACACGCGATGCGATCAACGCCGTGACCAAATTAATCGCCAGCCACAACCAGCGGTTTTGCGCGCTTTTCCACACCGACGAAAACAAATCTTCTTCTTCACGTAAACCCGCCAATCCAAGCATCTGGCTATCGGATTCTTCGCGGATCACGTCGACCATCGAATCTACCGTGAGCCGCCCAACTAAGCGGTTGGAGCTATCCACCACCGGCGCGGAAATAAAGTCATAACGCTCAAACGCCGACGCGGCGTCGGCCGCATCGTCGGTCGGTTTGAAGCTGGTGACTTCTTTTTCCATGATATCGCCAACGTTGGTTTCCGGATCAAGCACCAACATGCGATTTAACAGCAGCCCGCCGAGCAAATGATCGTCATGATCGACAACGAACAGTTGATCGGTGTGATCCGGCAATTCGCCCAGACGGCGCAAATAGCGCATCGCCGTCTCGATGCTGATGTCCGGCCGCACGGAAACAATCTCGAAGTCCATCGCCGCACCGACGGACGCGTCCGGATACGAAAGCGCCGATTGCAAGCGCGCGCGATCCTGCGCGTCCAAGCTTTCCAACACATCTTGGATCACATCGCGCGGAAGATCCGGGGCAAGATCGGCCAGCTCATCGGCGTCGAGTTGCTCGGCCGCCGCGACCAGTTCCCGAGAATCCATGCTCGCGATTAGCGTTTCGCGAACCGAATCGGACACTTCCAGCAAAATTTCGCCGTTGCGCTCGGCCTTCACCAAATCCCACACGCGCAAGCGCCGTGGCGGCGGCAAGGTCTCCAGAATGCGCGCGACGTCGGCCGGATGCATATCGTCCAGCTTGGTCTGTAAGCGATGTTTCAAATCGGAGAGACTTTGCCGATGAACGAGATTCTCGACCAGTTCCTGATTCGGCATTTGTTGCGCGTGAACCAAATGCTCGACCAGTTCATGCTTATCGAGCAAGGCAGAAATGTCCGCAAACGCGCGCTCGATATCCTCCGCCGGACGCGGTTCGGTTCGATCAATCGCTACGGCAAGATTTTCGGGCTCGCTCATCCCGCCATTTTAGGGAAAATGGCCTAGCGGCGTCTAACTATTCTGGCGTGGGGTAACGCACACAGTCTGTTTTGGAACACGCATGCCGAGCGACATGACGAGGACGACCCTTTGTTGCCGCTGGCGAATGACGGCTATCGGGTGGTGTGAGCGAATTGTTGATTTGCGTTTTGACTAAGAATACGCAGCCCTTAGCTATATCGGTTGCAGCGCAATCACGTAGGTGTTTTCGGGCTATTTTTGACTCTGCACAAGTTCATTTCAGCAAACCGTAGTCATCCACGGGCACCAAATCGAGCGCAACCGGTGACTTTACACAACGATCCCGCAGCCCGCGTTGGAAGCGTTTAAACGAAGCAAGGCTCGCCAGTGGGTTGCTGCCGTCAGTAGTATCGATCACGGCGAAGTGGACAAAGCTTGCTCCGTCCGCAAGCTTAAAGCTCGCATAGCGTATGCCCGCCAATCGCGAGGCGCGCAATTCCTCAAACACCGCACGGACCAGGGTAGAACTACTTTGCGCGCATGCGATTGTTCCTGGTGTTGTGTTCTACCTCGGCAAGCCCAAGCACTTCCAATACAGGCGGCACGTAAACTCCGAAGCGTCCGCGTAGACCTTTTTTCAGGCCGTACCACCCATTTACCGGATTGGTCGGCGACCGTCCCCACGCTTCCACGCTTCCGGCTGCGGCGGGTTTCTGTTCGTCGGCGCCGCCTAGCGGCATCCAATCGCCGTGTTGCTTTAACATCCTGTGTAGCTCCTCAATGCAGCGCGCGTGATAGCGTAACTGCGTTTTACCCACTTGCACGACCAGCGCCGGCGGATTGGCTGATTCATCGAGATACGCCTGATACTCGGACGTTCCGGGTGGTGTCTTCAACGTCCAAGGATCGACACCGGTACCGGCCGAAATTTTACTGTTCATGTCGTACTCCTTTCAGCTTCGTTTTTGAGGTCTGATGCATATTTCTGGAACATTCGCCATCGGCGGGCACGCCGCGTCGGTAGCGTCACGCGCCGCTCCTAACCCACAGTTCCGCAATAGGTCAAAACACCGATCGTGGCACTCAACGGCGGAGGTTTGAACCTCATTGTGGACCACCGGATTGCGTAGGCGGTCGGGACGAGATGCGGAAGTCGAATGGGCCGTGACCTCTCGCCCACCGTCCATTGCGGGTTGAGCTACGCGATCACTTCCCAGAACAATCCCGCGACGGCGACAAAACCGAGCGTGAACGCCATGGTCCTCACATAGGGAATGCCGGTGAGATAGACCACGACATGCACGACGCGTATCCAGAAGAAGAACATCGCCCAGAAGGCGGTCATCGCATTGGCTTTGCCAGCCAGGTGAACGACGATCACCATCGCGGCAAAGGGCGCGAAGGCCTCGACAGCATTCAAGTAGGTGCGATCGGCGCGCTTGCCCCAATTTGGCAGCGGGCGGGGTGTTGGATCAGCATAGTTGGCAGGCTTCAAGAAACCGTTGGTGATGACTTGCGCCACCACGTAGGGGATCCACAAAGCAGCAGTCAAGATGGCCGTGTAGGCGAGATATCTGAGGTCGATGATCATAGTTGTTCCAGTTTAGGTGGACGTTAAGTAGCAGTCGAAATTCTCCCGTTTATGACCCACTTTCCGCTTCGCGCTTGAGGTCTGATGCATATCGTTCGAACACGGGACCGAAGTCGGGCAAAGAGCCTTTGATCATCGGCAGCATTAGTCCCGACAGTGTCTCTTGCATCGAGAAACGCGTCGTGCCGCCGCCGTTTTCCGTTAGCGTAAAAACGCGGATCCCTTTGAACATAGGCGCCATCCCATCGCTCCACACCATCCGGCGGCAAGGCTCGAATTCGACAACCTTGGGCTTAAATGTTCGATTCGGCGCGATCGGCACGTGCACTTCGAGTTGGTTACCGGGCGCGATGTTGCCGGCAATGCGCGTGACGGTGGTGTTCCATCGCGGAAAATCATTAGCGTTGGTCAACAGGTTCCATATGCGCGTCGGCGTCGCGCGAATATCGATGTCTACGCCATACTGCAGGCGAAATACGCTAGATTGCTTACGCGAACGGCCGGTCGCACTCATGGAACGTCCTTTAGAGGTTTATCCTACTCAAGACCTAACACCCAGAAAAACCGCGCGTTGCTTGGCTCGGCGGCATGGTTCTTAAGTTACCGTTGCATTGTCTAAGGTAAGGCGGCACGTAGCGCCGACAACACGGCATCCCAGGAGCGCCCGAAGATCAAAGCCCGCTTATGCCACAACTCGGCGCTGCTTTCGCTGGGCCGGTGGTTCACGCTAACCCGAGTACCGTCGGACTCAGCCTCGAAGCGGATATCGACTTCGGTCGGATGGCCTGCGTCGGTGCCGACAAAGAAGTCCAGCACTAGGCGGTGCGGTGACTCCCACCGCCGCACACGTCCGAGTTCAAGCTCTGTGCCATCGCTAGCACGTTCATAGAAGCGCCCGCTTTCGAGCAGGAAAAGCTTACTGTTTGGATCATTCAGGTGGCGTCGATCCTGGGGCCACCATTGGCTAATCTGCGCGGTAAACAATTCAAACGCCTGCGCCGGTGGCACCGGTAATAACACCGATTTGCTGATCACTTGTTCTTCTTCGCGAGTGTCTGTAATCGATTAAGCGACATACTCCAAAAATCATCGAGAAATTCGCGCACGGACGCGAAACCCTGAACTCGAACAGCGTAGAGATTGAGCGTGCCCAGTTCGCGCATTTCAACCAGCCCCGCTTTAACCAGCACCGCCAAATGTCGAGACACGGCCGGGCGGCTCACCGGAAAGCGCTCGGCAAGCTGCTCAACCGATAGCGGCGTATCACGCAGTTCCTGGAGAATCGCGCGGCGCGTGGGATTGCCAAGAGCATCGAGTGGCTGCATTTTAACGGACTATTCGTAACATTTTTGTTACTATAACATTACGAAAATTAAAATACAAACACGGGCTCGCCTGCAACCTAGATTGGTGCCTGCCTCAAGTAATCGGCGAGTGCCCGCTATTCATCATATAGGGCAAATTGCAGTGGGGTCAGGCGAATTTACACAATTGGCCGCTCAAGCCTCTAGCGAACGGCCAAGCGCCGTGTCGAGTAAAGCAATTGGCTCGAAGCTGTTTTGTTAGGGCAACTCGACCGCAGCGAGTTGCCGCTGAATAATCCGCGTCTTGCGCAACAGCCCGCGCGCACTGCGATTCTTGTCGTAAAAACGCGGATTCGGCACCATCGCCGCAAGCTTTGACGCCTGCGCGGGACCAAGCTGCGCCGCGCCGACATTAAAGTAATGGCGCGCGGCTGCTTCGGCGCCGAAGACACCGTTGCCCCATTCGATGACATTCAGATAAATTTCGAAGATACGTTGTTTCGTCATGAGCTGTTCGAGCATCATCGTAATTAACGCTTCTTCGCCCTTGCGCCAAGGCGTGCGGCGGCCAGAGAGAAACAAATTCTTCGCCAGTTGCTGAGAAATGGTGGAGCCGCCGGCGACGATTTTTCCGCGCTTTGCATTCTTAACCATCGCGCGCTGAATGCCTTGCCAGTCAAAACCTTCGTGGTCGACGAATTTAGCGTCTTCCGCAGCGATAACAGCGCGCTTGAGGTGATTAGAAATCTGATTGTAGGGAACCCAGCGATGGCGCAACTCGGCATCGGGATTTTTTTCCTGCAGGATGCCAAGCCGCTCTTCCATGAACGCGCTGGTGGACGGGTTGTGATTGACCCACCAAGCCACATGGGCCAACACCCACAATTGGTACAAAATCAACAGCAGGAAGACAAATCCTACCGCGATCCACAGCCAGCGATTTAAGAATATCAATTCTGAATATTTTTAAGTTTGCTAAACACCGGCGCCGTATTCGGGCGCACGCCGCGCCAAATGAAAAACGATTCCGCCGCCTGTTCGACCAACATGCCCAATCCATCGGCGACTTTGCCGGCGCCATCCTCGCGGGCAAATTGCATAAATAGCGTACGGCCTTTGCCATACATCATTTCGTAAGCCAGCGATCCGCGAGCAAACAAATCGACGGGTAAAGGCAATGCTTCGTTCTTCACGCTGGCGGCGCTGGCGTTAATGACGATATCGAACGCACGCCCCTTTAATTCGGCAAAAGTGACGGCGGCAAGCTCGGTGTGCTTGAAAAACGAAATCTGAAAATAACGGCTGATGAGCTGCGTCGCCTTTTCCGGCGTACGATTTACGATTGTGAGGCTGCGCGGTTCTTCCTGTAATAGCGGAAACATCACACCGCGCGCGGCGCCACCGGCGCCGATCAACAGCACGCGCTTATCGCGAATCGCGATACCGAGATTTTGCGTAATGTCGCGCACCAATCCAACGCCGTCCGTGTTGTCGCCGACGATCGTATCGCCCGCGAATTTCAGCGTGTTGATCGCGCCGGCATCAAGGGCTCGCGGGCTTTTTGCGGTGGCAAGCTCGAACGCTTCCAGTTTGAAGGGCAATGTAACGTTGAGACCGCGCCCACCGATTTTAATGAAAGCTTTAACTTCGTTGGCAAAACCGTCCAGCGGCGCGAGCAGCGTTTTATAGAGAATTTCTTGCCCGGTCTGCTTGGCAAATTCAGCGTGAATCAGCGGCGACTTACTATGGGCGATGGGATTGCCGATAACGGCGTAGCGGTCGATCATGGATGATCCGTGGAGAACCGCATCTAGCCTTGCTTCCAGGGCAGGCCCGCAGCGCGCCAGCCACCCACGCTGTTGCGATGGCCATTCCCATCTTTGTCGCCTTCGAAACCTTGCAACACGTTGTAGCAATCGAGATAACCCGCTTGTGTCGCCATCGCGGCAGCGGCATGGGATCGCGCGCCGGAGCGGCACATAAACATCACTAGCGATTCTTTGTCGACCTGCTGGCGCAAGGCGTCCATAAAATGCGGGTTAGCTTGGCCACCCGGGTAGGTTTGCCATTCAATTTGTTCCGCGCCGGGAACAAAACCAACCCATTCCCACTCCGCCCTCGTGCGCACGTCGACCAGCTTCGCCGCCGGTGCTTCCTGCAAGATCAGATGAGCCTCCGCAGGCAAAAGCGCGCCCTCGTAGGGTAAACTCATGTCCTTGGCTCGCTGCTGCGCGACCTTCAGTGTTTCAGATATTTTGCTCATCGACTCCCCGTTACGCTGCTCGCGTCACATTGATCATCAGGCGACAATTCTACCAACTATCGCAGCAACAATGCTGCGGCAGAACGAGAATTAGCGCCTAAACTAATCGATGATGATGATCGCTGCGCTTTACACAACTTGGTATGTCATTCGCGGGCTATTGGTTTCATTGCTCTGGATCGGGCTCGCCTTCGCCATCGGGCTTGGTGCGCATGAACTTATGTCGTCGGAATGGCAAGCCGATTATCTTTCGAAAAAATCTAAGGCGCTCAATTTTCAGGTTGGACAGGGCGCGAGCACGAGTATTCGTTTTCCGGCGACCGGGCCTTTTGACGAACGATTTGGCTACGCCAATTTAACTGGCCTAAGCAAAAACCTAATCGCCAAAGACTTCGATATCGCCAAGCAAGCGCGCATGTCGCCGGCGCTGCTCAGCCTCGTCGATAACAACATTTATCCGCCGTACCACGAAAAAACCCGGGCTGGACTTGAGATTTTTGACTGCCTCAATAGACCGCTCTTCTCCGTGCGATATCCCGAGCGGGCCTACGAAAATTTTTCGCGTATACCGAAACTATTAATCGATTCACTTCTTTACATTGAGAATCGCGAGCTGCTGGATAGCGCTCACCCGAAACGCAATCCGGCCGTCGAGTGGGGCCGTTTTGGCAAGGCATTGGTCGATCAAGGCATCAGCTTACTATTTCCCGATCATGACACCCAGGGCGGCAGCACGTTGGCGACGCAAATTGAGAAGTATCGCCATTCTCCCGACGGGCAAACGTCGTCTGGCAAAGAAAAATTGCGGCAAATGGCCGCCGCGTCCTTGCGCGCCTACTTAGACGGCCCCGACACGACCGCCGCCCGGCAACGCATTGTGCTGGACTACTTAAATACCGTGCCGCTCGCAGCACAAGCCGGCTACGGTGAAGTGAATGGCATCGGCGACGGCCTGTGGGCGTGGTATGGGCGGGATTTCATCGAAGTCAATCAACTGCTGCAGCAAGGCATCGGTCAAATCGATGCCGCGAAACAGGCGTTGGCCTATAAACAAGCGCTGTCGTTGATTATTGCCGAGCGCCGTCCGTCGGATCTATTGAACGCCAAGGACTCGGTACTGAATGAACTGGCAAACACTCATCTACGGCTGCTCGCGGAGGCGGGAACGATTACACCAACGCTTCGCGACGCGGCCATTGCCGCGGAGCTACACATCAACACGAACAAAGTAATCACGCCGCCGCGCGCCTTCGCGACGCAGAAAATAGCGATGACGGTCCGCACCCACCTTGCCGGCCTCATTGATACAACTCGACTTTACGATCTAGATCGCCTCGATTTGAGCGTGCAAAGCACGCTTAATCACGATCTGCAAAAGTCCGTTACCAATGTCCTCTATCAACTCAAAGATCCGGCCGTAACCAAGGAAATGGGCCTGAATCAAAGACAGTTGCTCGAAGATGCCGATCCAGCCAAGGTCGTTTATAGCTTTACGTTATTCGAGCGTACCGATCAAGGCAACTTGTTGCGCGTTCAAACGGATAATTACCCGCAGCCTTTTGATATCAACCAGGGCACAAAGCTTGACCTAGGCTCCACCGCGAAATTTCGTACATTAGTCACCTACCTTGAGATCATCGCCGCGCTGCATCAACGCTTCGCCGAAACCCCCAAGGAAGAATTAGCAAAAATCGAGGTCGATTCTCGTGATGTACTGACGCGTTGGGCGATCGATTACCTCAAGCTAAACGGCGCTGGCGATCTGGCGACGATGTTGGAATCGGCGATGGATCGTAATTATTCATCCAGCCCAGGCGAAGAATTTTTTACCGGCGGTGGCGCCCATCATTTCGATAATTTCAATGCCGAAGACGATGAACGCACCATGCCGCTGCGCGAGGGGTTTCGAAACTCCGTGAACCTCGTGTTCGTGCGCTTGATGCGCGATGTGGTGCGGCACTATATGTTTCAAACGCCCGGCTCGTCGGCGAAATTATTGACCGACGCCAATGATCCGCGCCGCAAAGAATATTTAACGCGATTTGCCGATCGCGAAGGCCGCATTTTCGTGCGCCGCTTTCTGCAAAAATATCGCGACAAGACCGCCCAAGAAGCCGAGGATTTATTGGTGCAAGGCGTGCGCGCGACGGATGCCAAGCTCGCCACAATTTTTCGCAGCATTGATCCCGAGGCCGGTGAAGGCAGTTTCAGCGGCTTTCTCGGCAAACACCTAGCCCAAGATAAGCCGAGCGAGTCGGAAAGCAAAATCCTCTACGAAAAATACGCCCCCGGAAAATTTTCCCTGGCGGACCGCGGCTACATTGTCGGGGTTCATCCGCTTGAGTTATGGGTCGTTGGCTTTTTGCGCGCTCATCCTGGCGCAACCGACGCACAAGTTTTGGAAGCCAGCAGCGATGAGCGACAAGCAGTTTATCGCTGGTTGTTTAGTGCGCGGCGCAAAAATGCCCAGGATCGGCGCATTCTAAATCTACTTGAGGTAGAGGGCTTTCTCGAAGTGCACCGGGCCTGGAAACGCTTGGGTTATCCATTCGAATCGCTTGTGCCATCTTACGCCAGCGCGCTGGGTAGCTCGGCCGACCGCCCCGCCGCATTGGCCGAGTTGATGGGCATTATTGTTAATGAAGGCATTCGTCGACCAGCGGTGCGATTACAAAGTCTGCACTTCGCGACCGCCACGCCCTATGAAACACGCTTCGAGCGCCGCGCACGAAGCGGCGAACGGGTACTGCCGAAAGAAGTGGCGATCACGGCACGGCGCGCGTTAATCGATGTGGTGGAAAGCGGAACCGCGAAACGCTTGAACGGCGCACTCGTCGATGGCGAGGGAAACGCCATCGAAATCGGCGGCAAAACCGGCACCGGCGATCATCGTTTCGATACTTACGGTAAGCGCGGCGAACTGATTTTGTCCCGCGTTGTGAATCGTTCGGCGACGTTTATGTTTTTGCTGGGCGATAAATACTTCGGCACGATGGTCGCGTATGTGCCGGGCGAGGATGCGGCAAAATATCATTTCACCAGCGCACTGGCGACACAGATTTTGAAGAGCCTGATGCCGACCCTTTCCGCCTTATTCGTTAGCGACAAGCAAGCGACCGCTTGTCGTTAGGTTCAAGGTTGGCGCCGCGATCTGATTAGTCCCAGCATTCCAAGAAACATCAGCAAGGCCGTTGCCGGTTCGGGTACGGCCAGCGGCGGTAACGCAACGCCATCGACCACGATACTTTTACCGTTACCGTTGCGGCGGCGGTGATCGTGGTCGGTCCATAACGAGGACTTCCAAATGGCCGGATCGGCTTTGTGCGCCGCGAGATCGGCGGGGATGTCGGCGAGATTATGGAACACCTCGACGTCGCGTCCGCCATCGACGTCGAGCGCGCCAATGTCATCCGGATACGTCCCGGTTGCCGTCCATAAGTCGACCGAGCCTTTGCTCAAACAAGCGGCACAGATGTCCTCGATATGAAGCCAGCCCAACGACTCGATAAAAACGTAGTCGCCAATGTCGAAATAGCCAATGGTGGAGTTGCCATCGCGATCGGTCAGCCCAATCGCGCCGTTGGAGGCGCGCCATTCGATCGGCGTTGCCATGGTGGTTGGATTGGACAACGAGCCATCGCTGGAAATAGTGGCGTGGTAAGTGCCGCCGGTTCCCGGCTCGGAAATGAAATCGGAAAAAGCCGGATCGTTATCCTTGAAGGCGTAAACCGTGGTGCGGATGTGGAAGGGAACAGCGAACGCTTCATTCGCGACGAGCACGGCGAACAAGGCAAAATAAATGCAAATAACAGTACGGCGACACGCATAGATCGAATTCATGGATTTCCCCTTTTGTCGTTGTCGAGCGAAGGCTACGCGGAATCGGATCTGAAGGCAATAGTTCTCAAATCAGTGTCGTGCCAGCAGCCGCATCCCGCTTGTCTCGTGGCGATGCATAGCTGTAGGCCCAGTATCCACACGCCTCTTCAAGGCATCATAAAAAACGCCACCCAGGTTGCCCTCAATGGCGTTTCGGCTGCAGCGCCTTTTTTTACTGCTAAAGCATGAAACCTAAATCGCGCGACGCGAATCGCCCGATATTGGGTACGACTAATGGAATGTCCGTCGCACTGACACCAAACCATTTCGCCAACGTCGCGGCGTATTGATCCACGGCGGTGGTTGGAATCCAGCGGCCTTGATCGCCCGAATCGTCCGGACCGCCCAATTGAACGGTCGGATAAGTGCCATAGCAATCACCACCCTTCACTGCGCCACCCATGATGAAGTGGTTGCTACCCCACGCATGGTCGGTGCCCTGCTCGTTGTTGGCGAGGGTGCGGCCGAAATCGGACGAGGTGAATGTGGTCACTTTTGATGCGGCGCCCACTTCGACCGTCGCCTTGTAAAAGGCATCTAACGATCTGCTGAGGTTGCGCAACAGCAATGGGTGATCGGTGTTTTGTTCGCCGTGAGTATCAAATCCGCCCAGCGCAACGAAAAACACCTGGCGCCGAATGCCAAGCTGATTGCTGATGCCGATCAGTCGTGCAGTCATCTTCAATTGTTGCGCAAAGTAGGTGTCATGAAAGGCGGTCGTCAGGGCCGGCGCAGCGGCCAATGCACCGGCCAACGCTTGTTCCGTTGCGATCGCATCGCCGATCTTTTTGTTCCATGCGGCGTCCAGCATATTACCGCGTGTTTGGGAAAAAATTGCGCGCAATGCCGTCGCAATTTGATCGCCGCCAACTGCTTGGTAACCATCCAGTCCTATGGTGCCCCCCGGTGACATTTGATACTGGACGACGTTTCTGCCAATCTGAAGAATGTTCGCGCCAGCAATAGAAATCGACAGCGACACCTGTGAACTGCCGTTTAACGAGCGCAGCAAATCGGCGCTTCGCCCGCCCCAGCCGGTGAGCTGGGCGTTGGGCGAGTAAGACTGCAACGATTGCCATTGTTCCTGCTGTTCATCGTGAGCGAACAAGTTGGGCGGCAATGGCACGCTTTCCGCCAAAAACTGCGCGCGCGTCGTTGGCGCCACCAACGGGCCGGTGTTGCTAAGCACCGCGAGGCGCTGTTGCTGGAACAGCGTTTGCATTTCCGCCATGGCGGCGGGGAAACCTAGTTCCGCACTTTGCGGGGTCGTCGGATTGATTGGCAACAGCGATGCGGCGGCTAACTTGATCGGACCACGCGCTGCGGCGTAATTAGCGTAGGCCGTTCCGGAACGAGGCACGACGGTGCCCATGCCGTCGTTGCCGCCGTACAAGAATACGCAGACCAGCGCTTTGTAGTCATCCAACGGCGCGGCGGCAGCCCATTTGTGCATACCAAGCGCCGTCGCCAACGCGGAGGAACCTGCGAGTCCGCCAGCTTGTTTCAGAAAGCGGCGTCGTGTGAGTATAGTTGGGGACATGTTTACGATCTCCTATTTCTGAATGACAAAATCGGGGGACAGCGCAATTAGATAGGCCGCCGCTTGCGCGCGCTCTTTTAACAGGGTTGCCGGATACGCGGCGACGGCAGCGATAACCGCAGTACGCGTCTGCGCGGACAAATTCCCAGCTGTCAGCAAAAGATCGAGCTTATCCACCAACACAGCCGGATCCGACGCCAAACTTTGTACGTTCGCAAAATTCAAATTCACGCGGGTCGCATCGTCCACACCGTAGCCATAAAGGATCAGATATTTCATGATGTTCGAGCTAGAAATGATCTGCGTGTCGGTGGTGATTTGAAACTCCGGCGCGACCAATTTTGCGTCGGCGATTGGGCCCTGCGGGGCGTAGCTTGGGTCGAAGAAATTGAACACGGATGGCGACTTGAAATGGGCCTGACCCACGCCGTACTCGACGCTTTCCAAGCTCCAGAAGCCGTAACGACCGGAAGTAGATGCGCCATTGAATGCCCGTACCAGATTGCCAAAACGCATAACCGGTTCGCGTTGCTTGCCGAACTGAGCACCTGCTGCAACCGTTGGGTTGCGCGCATCGTTATCCATCAAGATTGCCTTGATGACAGCCTTCATGTCGCCACGCACGCCAGCGCCGTTATTGTTGAACACGGCAGCCACGCGGCCGATATAGGCAGCCGACGGATTGCTGGTGACGAGGCGCTGGATCAATTGCTTGCCGATAAACGGACCGATGTTGGGATGATTGAAGATGTTGTCGAGCGCATCTTTCAAATCCTGCGCCGCCGTTTGCCCGCCGGGCAGCGTTGTGTTGCGCAGCAATAGCTTGGTCGCGACTGAATGATGGCCCGGATACGCTTTCATCGGCGTAGACCAATAATTCGCCGGATACGGATAGACGCCGTAATAGAAACCGTCGTCTGTGAGCGGCGCAACGCCGTAACTCCATCCGCTAAAGGCTTTGGCGAATCCCAATACGACGTCTTGATCGTAAGTGGGAATGGCTTTGCCCGTGCCGTCCAATCTTACCGAGCCGTCTTGATTCAACTCATCCAATCCGATGGAAAAGAGTTGCAAGATTTCGCGCGGATAGTTCTCATTCGGCATGCGCCCGCGGGCGGGGTCTTCGATGTCGCTGCGCAGCATGTCCAAATAAATGCCCATCGCTTGATTCAGCGTGACCGCTTCGAGCAATGTTCGATAATTGGCAAACGCATTTCTGGTGAGAACATCCATGTAGGCGCCAACGCCCTGCGCATCGAATATGCGGAACGACGAGATAACAAAGATCTCCGACCACGCAAAGGCCATGCGTTGACGCAGTTGGTCGTTGCCCTTCATCGCCTGCTGCCAGATGGATTCTTGCAGTATTCCGGTGTGATCGTCATTCGCATTCGCCGCTTTGCGCGTCTGCAGATAAGTCACGTGAGAGTAGGTAGACGGTAACGCCAATTGCGCGTCGATCCACGCTGCCGCGCCCTGCGCTGCAATCGCGTCAATGCCCGCTAAGGTGGGCCCATAGGTCGCTTGCACCATTAAGCGCGCCGCGTCTTTTTGGGTAGTGCTCACTGGCGGTGGTGATGGCGGTGGAGGTGGGCCGGCCGCGGGCACAAATCGCACTGCATCGGCGAGGGCCAATCCGTTAGCATCACTGACTTCCGCATAGCCGACTTTGCCGACGGCAAATGCGTAGCGGCCGTGCAATACCCATTGGCCACCAGATGTTCTCTGATCGAACGTTTTGGTTACGGTCCCGCCGCTATAGACCACTTTGAAGGGTACTGTTGCCGTACGATTGGCGTGGGTAGACCACCAAACATAAACATCGTATGACTGCGCCGTTGGAATATTCGGCGTCCATCGGTAAGTATCCGGGCCCGTGCCGCAACTGTAAAGCGAGTCGATGCCGTACGGGCTAGTCCCGCTCGACTTACACCAAGTGCCGGTAAAGGTCCGCCCGCCCGCTACATCGGTAACACCAAGCGCGGCATTGTCGAGAATGACTCCACTCGCGCCGCCGGTATCGATGGTTCCGACAAAGCGCACACCGTCAGCCAATGCCAAACCGTTCGCGTCGCTTACTTCGACATAGCCGGTTTTCCCGGCGGCAAACGCATAACGTCCATGCAGCACCCATTGGCCACCGGACGTTCTCTGATCGAAGGTTTTAGTCGTCGTCCCGCCGCTGTGAACTACGTTGAAGGGAACCGTCGCGGTACGATTCGGGTGGGTCGACCACCAAACATAGACATCGTATTGCTGCGCGGCTGTAATGTTGGGTGTCCAACGATAGGTATCCTGGCCCGTGCCGCAACTGTAAATAGAGTCGGCACCGTAAGGGCTCGTTCCGACCGACTTACACCAGGCGCCCGTAACGGTCCGACCGCCCGCTGCATCGGTTACGCCGACGGCGGCGTTGTCGAGAATTATTTCCGGAGGTGCGGCAAAGGCCGCGCCCGATACATACAGGTGCAATAAAATGAAAAGACAAAAAAAGACTTGGAATGCTCGCCCCGATAAGCGAGTGTGACCCTCAGAACGAGGATCGGTCGGTGATCCGCAGCGCATGTTGAACTCCCAATTATTATTGAATCGACGAAGCGTATCGGTATGCAACTCAATGCTCAGAGATGCCCAGACGTTTCGGCCCCACTTCCGTCACTACCCAGATGCGACGTTAGCAAGTCTTGTACCAAGACTGAATATTTGTGAATTTCATTAATTAAATCAATAGCCTAACGGTTTTAACGAGATGGGCCGCGAACCTTTGATCACGCTTGTTTTGTCTTCGTCCGGAGACAGGTCTTCTGCTAATCGTTCGCTACCACCCTGATTAAATGGGACTTGTGCCTGTCGCAAAAGCTAGACAGTTTTGACAAATTTTTACATTTTGAGATGGACAAAAAAATGGGCGCCGAAGCGCCCAGAATATTGGAGGAGGAAGCAACTAAAGGAGAAGCATCAAAGCAAACTTAAAACCAAACACTTTTGAACGTCGAAACAACAGAGAAACCCGGGACCGAAGAATTTCCACGTACATGGTCAATGGCCAACGTTGCGAAAAATAGCGGTATTAAAATCGCACCAAGTACAAACGCTAACTTCGCTGTTTCACTTGCCACCGTACGCAATGCTAAAACCGTTTGCATCATTTAACCCTAACGTTTTCGGACATTGAGTTACTAGCAAGCGCTATGCCAAGCCTCAAAATTTACGATTAACTTATTGATTATAATTATTAATAAATACATTTCCCAGTTAAGCGCATTGTCAAATTCGCTCAATTGCGTCGCCCCAAGACGACGCAATTTGCCGTGCTTCGTCTAACAAGTTGATTACGTGGTAGCTAATTCGTCACCCTCAAACGACAACGCCCAAAAAAAACGGGCGCACTCGGCACCCGTAGATCGACAATCCGATCAAGGGAAGGAGGTATTACATATGGTAGGCACGTTCGCCGTGCTGCGATTCATCGAGCCCTTCGCGTTCCTGCTCTTCGGTCACGCGTAGGCCAATCATTAAGTCGACGATTTTGAACGCGATGTAAGACACGACGGCCGACCAGATAATGGTGGTTAGCACGGCTTGAAATTGCACCATAAACTGTGCCGGAATCGAGAAGTCGGGATTCGCCGCATCTTTGATGTAGTCATAAATTCCCTGGCCGCCGAGTGACGGCGCAGCGAAGATGCCTGTTGCCAAGGCCCCGAAAATTCCGCCCACACAGTGAACACCGAAGACATCCAAGGAATCGTCGTAGCCAAGTTTCGCTTTGAGCCATACCACCGCCCAAAGACACAACGCGCCCGCTATCAAACCAATCACGATTGCGCCCATCGGCCCGACAAAACCGCATGCCGGTGTAATTGCAACCAGCCCAGCGATCGCACCCGACGCCGCGCCCAACATAGTCGGTTTGCCGCGCGTCATCCACTCGAAGAACATCCAACTCATCGCTGCCGCCGCCGTTGCCAGATGTGTGTTGATGAAGGCCAGCGCCGCAAGACCCGTCGCTTCCAAGTTCGAGCCGACGTTAAAGCCAAACCATCCCACCCACAACATCGATGCGCCGATCATGGTCATCACCAAACTATGGGGCGGCATGGCTTCCTTACGATAGCCAATTCGTTTGCCTATCACTAAGCAACCTACCAAACCCGCAACACCCGCGTTGATGTGCACCACCGTGCCGCCGGCGAAATCTAGCGCGCCCTTGGCCCAGAGCCAACCTGCGGCCTGGGTCACCTGCGCCAGTGTTTCATCGTTGGTAATCGCATCGGGGCCGGCCCAGAACCAAACCATGTGGGCGATGGGCAAGTAGGAGAACGTGAACCACAACACCATGAAAAACAGAAGCGCCGAGAATTTCACCCGCTCGGCGAACGCACCGACGATCAAGCACGGTGTGATTGCCGCGAAGGTTAGTTGGAACGCGATGTAAATATATTCGGGAATATAAACGCCTTTACTAAATGTCGCCGCTGTCGAGGCCGTGGTCACACCGTTCAAGAAGATCTTGCTGAGCCCACCAAAAAATGCGCCGCCATCGGTGAATGCGACGCTATAGCCGTAGATCGCCCATAGCAACGACAGCAAGGAAAATGACGCGAAGACTTTCATTAACATCGACAACATATTTTTGGCGCGCACCATGCCGCCATAAAACAGCGCAAGGCCAGGTATCGCCATCATAATTACAAGTAACGTCGCGACGATCATCCACGCAGTATCACCTTTGTTAGGTGGTGGCGGTGCGGCGGCCGCTGGAGCGGCTACTTCTGCCACTGCCGGAGCCGCTTCTACCGCAGCTGCGGCGGGCGCGGCTTCTGGTGCGGGCGCTGCCTCCGTCACGGCTGGCGCTGCGGCCTCGGCGGGTTTGGTGTCTTCCGCTAAAGTCAGTCCGCTCAGACCAAAGGCCATGAGCATTGTCAAAATAGAAAATAGTTTTTTCATGATTATTGTCTCCCTATAAAGCGTCTGCGCCGGTCTCGCCCGTGCGAATGCGGATGACCTGCTCCAGCTCGAACACAAATATTTTTCCATCACCAATCTTGCCGGTATTCGCGGCCTTCTCGATCGCCTCGATTACTAGATCGAGCATCTCGGTTTTTACTGCCACATCGATCTTGATCTTCGGTAGAAAATCCACGACATATTCCGCGCCGCGGTATAGCTCCGTATGACCTTTTTGCCGTCCGAATCCCTTCACTTCAGTCACGGTAATGCCCTGTACGCCAATGGCGGAAAGCGCCTCGCGAACCTCGTCCAGCTTAAATGGCTTAATAACTGCGGATACCAGTTTCATGATGACTCCAATATTTAAAACATTTTGCTTATCGACAACACGATGGTCGAAGATCCACTGTCGTTGTCTCCCCGAGCTTTGGATTACCATTGAGCAGAATCCGTGCCAAAAATATTATCTCTTTAATTCATATAGTTATCTATGAGTCGCTGTGTTTTTACAAATGAATCGCACCATTTTAGGGCGATCCAAATCGGCAATGCACCCAAATGACGCGAAAGCAAACAGAACATAGGATTAGGAAAAAACTTAATGTAAAAGCGTGCGGAGTGAACTCAAAATTATCGTCAGATCATCGGCGCCAGGAAGGACGTCCCACTTGCCATTTGGCAAGACATGCCGGGAACGCCAATAGCCATGCGCCTCCTGGCGATGCTCGCCGAAGGCACGTACAGGATTACGATCACAGCTGATTTGCGCCATTTCGAACGAGTAACCTAAGCCAGTTCTGTGGGCGTCGTGTCGACGCGTTATTGGCGATCGAGTTAATCGCTCCGCCAATTGCAATTTATTGGCTTAGTAAAGCATCAAGGGATTCGAAATAGACTCTGCCACGACATCCGCCCTGATCGGCTCTTGGCAAGGCACGCCGGCAGAGCCAATATCCATGCGGCATCTGGCAATGCCATTAAAATAACCGATGCGTCATTCCCGCGCAGGCGGGAATCCATTTGGCTCATCGAATTGCTCGCACACTATGGATTCCCGCCTGCGCGGGAATGACAACAGGACGCCACCGCGATATCAAGTCACGTGCTCCCTTGCCCGCGAAATCATTTGCTTTACCGCGGACGCTGCGTTCACCGCAACGAGCTCGATGTCCGGATGTAGATTCGCGAAAACGCGAAAAACTTCATCGGCAAACGCTTGGCCAATGGACGTAACGCCAACGAAATCCAAAACCACCACTTTGAATCGATCGATTCTTGCCAGTAAGCGTTTCGCCTGTGAACGCGAAACTAAATTGTCATCGCCGTATTGCGTAAGCTTCACGGGAACAACAGTTTTCGTGAACCCGTAGTTATCGTCGGTCGTAAATTTGTCGAAAATCTTCTTAGTTGTACGCGAGGTATGATTTTCGAGTTGCATAACGACAAACGTTCCACCAGAACTATCTTTATGCTCAAGTATCCAATCCTCGGAATCTTTGAAGTCGTGAGAAAAATAAACGCCACCGGACAATATTCGAAATTGATCAAACATTCGCGACGCGAAGAAAATTCCTTCGCCGGAGTGATTTTTCGGATCGGTGGTAAATTTTCCTTTCGCCAACTCGAGAACTGCGTGCCGCTGATCTAACAGCCCAAGCGCCGCCTGAATTTTCTTGAAAATCCCGACACCATTATCGCGAAGGGAAATCGTTGCGTTTGCTGCAGTCTTGCTAAAACTAACGGTGATCGACGTTCCTTCTGCGTGATCGATGGCGTTATTGAACATTTCGGTGAAGCCATAGTGCCAGATACTCATCACGTTATCTGGAATTGGCCCTAACGAGGGCGCAACATCTTCGCGCCAGACTTGATCCTCGCTGATTTTTCCGTCTAGGCGATAGTCCTTTTGCCAACTCGCGCGCGGAATGAGCTGGAAAATTTTATTTCTAGTTTGGCCGGCCTCCGACAGTACGCCTTCCTCAACCAACTTCTGGACATGTCTATGTACCGCCTGGCGCGAAAGCGCGAGCTTATTGACGACATATGCGATGATGTCGCTCGGATGCTTCTCGACATTCTCAATAATAAATTTTCGTGCGATTTCGCCGCGCGCTCGTACAGTAGCCATGTTTTGTCAACTTAAGGTGACTATATTGTCAACTTATAGTTTTTATTGTCAACTTAATTAAAGGTTATATGTGTAGGGTGCATTTATGCACCCTACAGCGGCGGTGCATAAATGCACCCTACAAAATTAGCTTTCCTCAATGCTCCGACCCTATCTTTTAGCCTTCCTTCTCTCGCTCGGCGTCACGGTCTCCAATTCCTTCGCGCGCTTCGCCTACGCCTTGGTGTTGCCGGCGATGCGCGGCGAGTTGCACTGGAATTACGCGCAGTCCGGTTGGTTGAACACGGCAAACGCGATTGGCTATTTGATCGGCGCGATCCTCACTCGGCTGGTGATCCGCCACACCGGCAATCGGCGATTGTTTATCGGCGGCGTATTGTTAACAGCACTTTGCGTTCTCGCGACCGGCTTCACGCGCGATATTTTTTGGCTCGGGTTTTGGCGCATGGCATCAGGCATAACCGGAGCGGCGACGTTTATCAGCGGCGGTGCATTGTCGGCGAATGTCGCGCCGGGCCAGCCGCGATTGGCGTCGACGACGACCGCGATTTATTTCGCCGGCGGTGGCATCGGATTTATTTTGTGCGGCGCGACGATTCCGCTCTTGCTTGACGCGGCAGGCCCGTCCGCCTGGCCGCAAGCGTGGATTTGGATGGGCGTTGCCGGGCTTGTTGCGTTCGCGTTGTGCACGTGGGCCGCTCGGCAGGTGGACGAGCCGAACGTCGAAACGCCAAGCGCGTCGAGCAACAAGGTTGCCGCGTCGGAAGGCGTCAAACATTTGCGCCCCGCGCTATTCGCCTACGCGCTGTTCGGCCTCGGTTACATCGCCTACATGACCTTCGTCATCGCCTGGATTCGCGACCACGGCGGTGGCACGGGCCAGGTGATCGCCGTGTGGTGCTCGTTCGGCGTCGCGAGTTTGTTGGGGCCGTGGTTGTGGCGCCGCCCGCTGCAAACCTGGCAACCAGCGCGCATGATGTCAGCCGCCATCGCCACGCTCGCGGTCGGCGCGCTGTTGCCACTGCTGCACGCGGGCAGCGTGTCGCTGTTCGTCTCGGCGGTGATGTGCGGCAGCGCGATGTGGAATATCCCCGGCTCGGTCACCAATCTCGTCAAGCGTGCGCTGCCCAAACACGCGTGGGGCTCGGCGGTCGCGACCTTCACCATCGTTTTTTCCACCGGACAAATCCTCGGCCCGGTCGCGACGGGATGGTTGGCGGATATGTTTGGCTCGCTGCGCGTCGGACTTGCGCCGGCGGTCGCTGTGCTGGCGGCAGCCGCGTTGATTGCGTTTATACAAAAAGATGTCTCATACGAACGTCTCAAATAACAAAATTTAGCGTCGTGCCAGAACCGGCTTGCTGTTTGCCTCATGGCATGGCATGCCCGGAGAGGCAATATCCATGAGGGTTCTGGCGATGCCGACAAAATGTCACTGTGTCATTCTCGCGAAGGCGGGAATCCATTCGGTATGTAAATGGGGTATCTGTGCGAGCAACCAACATAGCGTCGTCGTTCCCGCCGTCGCGGGAATGGCAAAATTAAGGCGCTAGATATGAACAAAACATTTAGGCATTACGGCGAAGACTGTTACCATTTTTCTGAAGTACATCCCCAGCCGAAAAGCAACACGCAATTTTTCGTAACGGAGTAACCCAAATGAAACGCCCTGATAAATTCGAGCAAGTTATGCTCAAGGCTTATGATCGCGGCGCATTGAAATCGATTTCACCGTCTAAATCGGCACTCGCGAAATTCAAAGCGGCCGCATCCGCGACCTTTCTTAAGGTGCGCCGCGTAAATATTCGGCTATCGTCCCCCGATTTGATGGACATTCAGGCGCGCGCACTTGAAGAAGGATTGCCTTATCAAACGTTCATCGCGAGTGTTCTGCATAAATATGTTTCCGGGCGGCTTGTTGAAAAACCTTCACGGCTAACGTCGCGGTCAAGCGGGCGAACCAAGGCAACAGGGCGTGCAAATTGACTCCGGAAATTAACGGTGACTTAATGTCTCATGCCATTCTCCTCTCATGCCGGAGCATGACCTGGTACGCAAGCCAGTGGCCCGACCAGCTACTATCCAGAGGCTGATGTCGCGCCACGCGGCTTCTGGCGATGACGGAAAAAAACCACTCTGTCATTCCCGCGAAAGCGGGAATCCATAGTACCAGCGCTAATAGACAAGCCAAATGGATTCCCGCCTTCGTGGGAATGACAGTGGGTCGTAGCACCGATAACCTGCTAGACTCATTTTGTTGCGTCCACATCCCGTTGTAAAAAAAAAGGTAATTCGCCGTGCTTCAAAACAAATTCATCGAAGAAATCACCGCCAAACTTTCCGATCTCGCAGCGCAGAGTCCATTGAAGGATTTCGAGAAAAACTCCCACGCGATGTTATCGACCGTATTCGCGAAGATGGATTTGGTGACGCGAGAAGAATTCGATGTGCAAAGCCAAGTATTGTTACGCACACGCGAGAAATTGGCGGAACTGGAAGCCAAACTCGCCGCGCTGGAAAAGAACGAAGGCAATAAGTGATCGAAAAATTTCAGCGAGAACGCCAAGCGCTTCATCCCTCATCCTTCCGCCTTCATCCTTTTTAGTCAATGTCCCTCGCCGTTCTCTACAGCCGCGCGCTCACCGGCATGGACGCGCCGCAGGTCACGGTCGAGGTCCATCTTTCCGGCGGTTTGCCGAATTTCACGATCGTCGGTTTGCCGGAAACGGAAGTCAAAGAAAGTAAAGATCGCGTGCGCGCGGCACTGCAAAATGCGCGCTTCGAGTTTCCGGCTCGGCGCATTACCGTGAATTTAGCACCGGCGGATTTGCCGAAAGAAAGCGGCCGATTTGACTTGCCGATTGCCTTGGGCATCCTCGCCGCGACGGGGCAAATCCCTAGCAACAAGCTTGCCGAATATGAGTTTGCCGGTGAGTTAGCGCTCACTGGTGAGCTGCGGCCGATCCGCGGCGCGCTGGCGATGACGTTTCGCGCGGTGAAATCCGGGCGGGCGTTTATCTTGCCGTTTGAGTCAGCTAAAGAATCGGCCTTGGTGGAAAACGCGGTCGTTTATCCAGCCAAATCGCTGCAGGAAGTCTGCGGGCACCTGACCGGACAGGCACTACTGGCGCGCCTTTCCGAGCAGCCACTGCCGCAAGCCGCATTCTACCTTGATCTTAGCGAGGTGAAGGGTCAAACGCAGGCAAAACGTGCGTTGGAAATTGCGGCGGCCGGCGTTCACAGCGTGCTGATGCTTGGGCCGCCGGGCACGGGAAAATCCATGCTCGCGCACCGTTTTCCCGGCTTGCTGCCGAGCATGACGATGGATGAAGCGCTGGAATCCGCCGCGATTCAGTCCCTCGGCACCGGCGGTTTTAAGCTGGAAAATTGGCGCAAGCGCGTAATTCGCTCGCCCCATCACACCGCGTCGAGCGTGGCGCTGGTCGGCGGTGGCGGCAACCCAAAACCCGGCGAAATTTCTCTGGCGCACCACGGCGTGTTGTTTCTCGACGAGTTGCCTGAGTTCGAAAGAGGCGTACTTGAGGTGCTGCGCGAGCCGCTCGAATCCGGCCGAATTACCATCTCCCGTGCCGCGCGTCAGGCCGAATTCCCCGCGCAATTTCAATTAGTCGCGGCGATGAATCCCTGCCCGTGCGGATATTTAGGACACCCCAACGGCAAATGCCGCTGCACGCCGGACCAAGTTTCACGCTATCGCGGCAAGATTTCCGGGCCATTACTGGATCGCATCGATATTCAAATCGAAGTGCCCGCATTGAGCGAAAACGAACTCACTAAACAAGCGGACGGCGAATCGTCGAGCGTGGTGCAAGCGCGAGTGGAAATCGCCTACCAGCGCCAACTGGCGCGGCAAGGCAAACCGAATTCGCAACTGGCGACCAAAGAAATCGATCGGCTGTGTAAGCCCGATGAAGCCGGTGAAAATTTATTGAAACAGGCGATCTCGCGCCTAAGTTTGTCGGCGCGGGCCTACCATCGAATTTTGAAATTGGCGCGCACCATCGCCGACTTAGCCGGCAAGGAAGACATCACCAGCGCCTACATTGGCGAGGCGATTCAATATCGCAGGTTAGATCGTTCCGCTTCGGTCTGAAACGTCGTCGACTTTTTCTCTTCCGGATGATCTTTGCACATCGACGGCTCGAGCATGCCGCCGACATGGCGATTGGCGTTAATTCTATAGAGATATTGATTCTGCACGGCGTAAGCTTCGTGCTCGCGCTGGAACCAGCGTTTGCACGGCGTTAAATCCGAATAACGGTTGTTGATTTCCTGCAGATAATGAACCAGTTCGTGAACCAGAATCGAACGATCTAACGGCACGTTAATCGGATCAAGATTCTCGGCCAACAACACACCGCGATCGGGTAGGTAGGCCGCGTGGACGGCGCAGGGTTTTTTGCAGACAACACGATTGATTTCATCCTGGGAAACCATCGAAATCGCCGGCAATTCCTTCGATTTCCAATAGCGGGACAAGTGCTCGATTTCGGAAAGTAAATGCCTAGCGAGCGCGTTTAACTCTGCGGCGCTGGGCGGCGTGCGGGCAGGAGGCGCATCGTCGGCCATTGCGATCGCGGCGCAGGCAATCAGTGCCAATCCGGCAATGAAGCGAACCAAACAACACATGCTAGAATCGAAAGTTACGCGCATTTTCTTTTTCTCGAAAAATGACCACTCCCAGGCTGCAGCAACTTCATCAACAACTCGCAAAACGCATCTTACTGCTAGATGGCGCGATGGGCACCATGATCCAAAATTATCGTTTGGACGAAGCCGCCTACCGCGGCGAACGCTTTAAGGATTTCCCGCACGACCTCAAAGGCAACAATGATCTACTAACCCTAACACAACCGCAGATCATCCGCGAGATTCACCATCAATACCTCGCAGCAGGTGCAGACATCATAGAAACGAATACGTTCAATTCTACGTCGATTGCGATGGCCGATTATCATTTGGAAGACATCGTCTACGAGCTGAATTTTGCGGCGGCGAAGATGGTTCGCGACCTGTGCGACGAATTTGATAAGAAAGATCCAACAAAACCGCGCTTTTGCGCCGGCGTGCTTGGGCCGACCAACCGCACCGCGTCGATTTCGCCGGATGTGAACGATCCGGGCGCGCGCAATGTCACCTTCGATGAAC
Organism: Pseudomonadota bacterium; assembly: GCA_031419835.1. Lineage (GTDB taxonomy): Bacteria > Pseudomonadota > Gammaproteobacteria > Burkholderiales > JALYOK01 > JALYOK01. The sequence goes on from JANOLP010000107.1 coordinate 26,043, forward strand.
TGGTGAACGCCTACACCGAGGCGACCAGAGCCCTCGTTGATGGCGGCGCGGATATTATCTTGGTCGAAACCATTTTCGATACGCTCAACGCCAAGGCCGCGCTATTTGCGGTCGATAGCTATTTCGATCAGCATCCACAAGCGCGACGGCCGATTATGATTTCCGGCACGATTACCGACGCCAGCGGGCGCACGCTGTCCGGTCAAACCACGGAAGCATTTTGGAATTCGGTGAAGCACGCGCGGCCGCTATCGGTTGGCTTGAACTGCGCGCTAGGCGCGGAGATGATGCGGCCTTACTTGGAAGAACTGGCAAACGTCGCCAACACCTTTGTGAGTTGTCATCCGAATGCCGGTTTGCCGAATCCGCTTGCCGATACCGGCTATGACGAATTGCCCGAACACACCGCGAGCCACATCAAAGAATTCGCCGAATCCGGTTTCGTGAATATTGCCGGCGGCTGCTGCGGCACGACTCCGGCGCACATTGCCGCCATCGGCGCGAGCATCAAAGCGATTCCACCGCGCGCCTTCGCTGCATGAGCAAAGCGCTGCGGCTGTCGGGGCTTGAGCCCCTAAACATCAATGACGATTCGCTATTCGTCAACATCGGCGAACGCACCAACGTCACCGGCTCACGCGCCTTCGCGCGCCTGATTTTGGCCGGGGATTACAACGCCGCGCTCGATGTCGCGCGCCAGCAAGTGCAAAACGGCGCGCAAATCATCGACATCAATATGGACGAGGCGATGCTCGATTCCAAAGCGGCGATGGTGAAGTTTTTAAACTTGATCGCCTCGGAACCGGACATTTCACGGGTGCCGGTGATGATCGATTCGTCGAAATGGGAAGTGATCGAAGCGGGCTTGAAATGCGTGCAAGGCCGCTGCGTGGTCAACTCGATTTCGATGAAAGAAGGCAAGGCTAAATTCGTCGAACAAGCGAAACTGGTGTTGCGCTACGGCGCGGCGGTGATCGTGATGGCCTTCGACGAAAAAGGCCAGGCCGATACGTTGCAGCGCAAGCAGGAAATCTGTAAAAACAGCTACGATATTTTGGTCAACGAAGTCAGCTTCGCGCCGGAAGATATCATCTTCGATCCGAATATTTTCGCCATCGCCACCGGCATTGAAGAGCACAACAATTACGCGGTGGATTTTATCGACGCCACGCGCTGGATTAAGCAAAATCTGCCGGGCGCGAAAATCAGCGGCGGCGTGTCGAACGTGAGTTTTAGCTTCCGTGGTAACGATCCGGTACGCGAGGCAATACATACGGTATTTTTGTATTACGCGATTCAAGCAGGCATGACCATGGGGATCGTCAACGCCGGTCAGCTCGGCGTGTATGACCAGATTCCGGCCGAACTGCTTGAGCGCGTCGAAGATGTTGTCCTCAATCGCCGCCCCGATGCGACCGAGCGCTTGGTGCAATTCGCCGAGACGGTGAAGGGCTCGGCGAAAACTCAAGTGGAAGATTTAGCTTGGCGCAACGCCAGCGTCGGCGAACGATTAACTCACGCTCTGGTGCGCGGCATTACCACGTTTGTCGTCGCCGATACCGAAGAAGCGCGGCAACAATTTGAACGGCCGATTCAAGTGATCGAAGGGCCGTTGATGGACGGCATGAACGTCGTCGGCGATTTGTTCGGTGCCGGCAAAATGTTTTTGCCGCAGGTGGTGAAATCGGCGCGGGTGATGAAGCAAGCGGTCGCGCATCTCATTCCGTATGTCGAAGCGGAAAAAAAACGCGTCGGCGACGCCAAGCCGAAAGGCCGTATCGTGATGGCGACGGCGAAAGGCGACGTGCACGACATCGGCAAAAACATCGTCGGCGTGGTGCTGCAATGTAACAACTATGAAGTGATCGATTTGGGCGTGATGGTGGCGTGCGACAAAATTTTGCGCACCGCACGCGAAGTGAATGCTGACATCATCGGTGTGTCAGGACTGATCACGCCGTCGCTGGAGGAGATGATGCATATCGCCAAAGAAATGCAGCGCGAAGGTTTCACCATTCCATTGCTGATCGGCGGCGCGACGACTTCGCGCGTGCACACCGCCGTGAAGATTGCGCCGCACTACAAAGGCCCGGTGATCTGGGTGCCCGATGCGTCTCGTAGCGTGCCGGTGTGTTCGAGTTTGCTGTCCAGCGACGGGCGCGATGCGTATGTCAAAAGTGTAGCCGAAGATTATGAAAAGGTCCGCGAGCAACACGCGAATAAGAAAGGCCAAGCGCTTGTTTCGCTCACTGCGGCGCGAAACAACGCAGCAAAAATCGACTGGGGAAAATTCAAACCGGCCAAACCTAAATTACTCGGGCTCGGCGTGTTCGACGATTACCCGCTCGCATTGATCGCCCAGCACATCGACTGGACGCCGTTTTTCCAGACCTGGGATTTGGCCGGCAAATATCCAAACATCCTTCAAGATGAAATCGTCGGTGAAGCGGCGCGTAGTGTGTTCAACGACGGACAGGCAATGCTGGCGCGGATCGTGGCAGAGAAATGGCTTGCGGCCCGCGCGGTGATTGGACTTTGCCCGGCGAATGGCGTTGGCGATGACGTCGAAATTTACGCCGATGACACACGTAAAAAAGCCGTCGCAAAGTTTCACTTTCTTCGGCAACAAGCGCAAAAGCCAAGCGATCGCGCCAATTATTGCTTGGCAGATTTCATCGCGCCGAAAGCCTCGGGTATTAAAGATTACATGGGTTGTTTCGCCGTCACGGCCGGCATCGGCATCGATGCGATCATTGCGAAATTCGAAAAAAATCACGATGACTACAACGCGATTATGGTCAAAGCCCTCGCCGATCGCCTCGCCGAAGCCTTCGCCGAGCATTTGCACTTACGCGTGCGAAAGGAATTTTGGGGCTACGCAAAAAAAGAAAATCTTGGCAACGACGAACTCATCGCTGAAAAATACCGAGGCATTCGCCCCGCGCCAGGCTACCCCGCCTGCCCGGAGCACACGGAAAAAGGCTTGCTGTTCGATTTACTCAACGCCTCGGAAAACGCCGGCATGACGCTTACCGAAAGCTATGCGATGCTGCCGACGGCAGCAGTTAGTGGCTTTTATTTCGGCCATCCTGACGCGCAATATTTCGCTGTCGGAAAGATCGACAAGGATCAAATAAATGACTACGCCCAGCGCAAAGCGTGGGACGCGCGCACAGCGGAAAAGTGGCTGGCACCGTTGATCGGATAACGATGTCGGAACCGTCAGATGGTGGCGCAATAGCTTTCTATGGAAAACTCGGCTTTCATCGCGCGGGAAACACCGAGCCTATGTGGATTTACGCGGGACAGGATCACTGAAAATTCGCGTGGTAGTAGCGCGATTTACTTTGGGGCACCCTGCGATTTAAACTGGTAGGCACCGGCATCGATTGTTTTAGATCTTTCCCGTGGCCGGAGCAACATTCCGTTCTCGTATTCATACTCAGGCCGTAGCCCGTAGCCGTTCGCGGCGCCTGGATCCACGCCTACTCCAATTGCAGCCGCATTGGATTTGAGATGGTAGTCATAGTTCGCCGCATCTTTGAGCTCCGCTTTGTCGACTTGGACGTTACCGCTCATGGTTTTCCCTATGGGTAGTTTTCCTGGGCCCGCAAAAACATTGTTGATCAGCTTAACTTCTCGCGTTCCGGGCGCCGCGAAAAGAAACACGCCGTTCGTCGCGTCGTTGACGATGGTGTTATTGACCAAGTAAATTTCGTTGATTTCGTTTTTCAATTTTTCCGCGCCAAAGGAAACAATTCCATAGTTCTCGTTCAGCGGCCCCTGCTGCATGATGTTTCCGATTAAATAAGCAATGCCGCCATCGGGCAAATCGACCGCGTAACTCGCCGTGCCCTTTGCTTCGTCCATAATTCGGTTGTACAAAATAAAATTGGTTTGCGCGCGGCTTTTGACGTTGTGGCCTACCCGGGCATGGTGGCTATAGCTGCCGCGCAACGTGAAACTTTTTATTTTGCCAATATACAAGTTGTGCGATTGGCCGCTGCCATCGCCGTTTCCGGAAAATTCTGAATTTTCGATGACCACTTCGCTGTTTGGATTGTTGTTGGTGAGTATTCCGTTTTCGTTATCGCGGAAAATACAGTTACGAATCGTAAGCCCCATTCCTTCGTGGCGAATTCCGGCACCGTTTCGGTCATTAACGGCTGCATTAGAAAACTCGATGTTTTCGACCGTCACATTGTTACCCTGTATGACCCAAATTCCTTTACCGGCAACGGCGCCGCCTTCCATATGTGCTCGACCGCCGACGCCGCGCAGGGTTAAATTATGTTGCGGCCACACCGCGCCATCGTCACGATAGGTTGTGGTGGCGAATTCAACGATGTCGCCATCCTTTGCAAATTTGGCGGCGGCGCTTACGGACGTGAAAGTCTTACCTCGTATCGTCACCAACTGGCCGGTTGGCGGTGGCGGAACTTCGGCAAGCGGCAGTGGCGCTCGCAGTTTCACGATGTGAACATTGCGCTTTGCGTGGGTGACGAGCACAAGCGAATTCTTGCTTGCCACATAGCGCATTCGTCCGGCCATGCCGTTCACCGGCTTACTAGGCGTCGCACCCGATATGGCAAGTTTTTGGATAACCCATGTGTTTGGATTGATCGAAAATAATGCACCGTTGTTATCCCAGACTAACAAAGTGTCTAGATTTTCGGCATAGGTAAATCCTGCGTAGTAAAAATTGTATGGGCCGCGCGCTAAAGGTTTTACTACTTGGGTTTCGCCGCTTACGGGTAACACTTGAAATTTCTTTGTGTCGAAATTAAATGACGCGAGAGAACCGCCACCCAAGATCAGCATAATGCGTCGCTTCGGAATGACGGTTGAAGTCGAGACATAAGAAATTGGACCAATGGGATAGGTGGCGACAAAACGCTTTTTTATTGGGTCATATTCTTGGATAGTTCTGGCGGCACCGGTGAAAACTCGTCCGCTGACTGGATCGTACTCAGCGACTTTTCCGAATGACGGGTTAGCATCCGCTATTGGGCCGTTCCACGCGGCGTTCGCCAAATCGAACTGCCATGCCGCCTTCGAACCGGCGCCGTTTGGATATAACATCCCGCTCATACTGACGAACGCATCCGCGTTTTCAGCATAGGCTAGCCCGCTATAGGTGTGTCGGGAGACGGGTTTGCCGTCTGCGTATGCTTCATCGCCGATGAATGTTTTCATCGCCGCCAATGGCGACGGCCCCCACAATCGCGAAAACTTCAGTTTCGCTACAGAAAATTCATAAATTTCATTGCCGGCGTAAGAGCGTTGACCGCCACCCCAAATGAGTAAATTCTCACGTTTGGTATCAAACGCTGCGCCCGAATAACCGTCCACAACCGCCGTCACGCCTTCAGCGCCAGGCGGACGCGGTTCGGGCGCAACACTGATCAACTGTGTCCCGGCAATTTCAGTCCAGTGATTGGTCGGCAGGTTTCTCCAAAATGACGCTAGCACTCCGCCGTTATTATCTCGGCTGGGTTCGATAGCCTCAGCACGCGCATGCCATTCACCACCTAGCGGGTAAAGCACTAAGAGTGCCGACAAGACTCGAAAGATGACGTTAATTTCATTCAAACTATTTCTCACATTCGAAAACGAAGCCTAATGCTGCGCCAAAGTGGCGTGCCCTGCCTATTTTACTTTAACCGATCTCCCCCTAGCCGAATCAGGTGCGAACATCGAATAACGCGTTGAAATTGGGATTTTGGAAGCACGGGCCGAGGTTAGCACTACGAGAGATGCTCTTGTTCATTCAATGATAAACATCGGGCAAAGCAACAAATTTACATCGAATCAGGGGACTAAAATCTGCCGCATTGCACCATAAATTCTTTTCTTTAAAGTTCTCCAGACGCACGCTATTGACTCGAAGCTAAAACATTGCTACAAAAGCAACCGTAGCTCAAATAATAATAAAAAACCAAGGCCGCGAATGAGCATGTTAGGCCGTCTAGCGATCCTAGAGAACTTGGTTAAGGGAAAGTTTGGTCGTAAGCAATAGTTAGGTTACTTGCAGTCGCATCCTTAATACACAATATTATTTTTAGGAGGTAGTTATGAAGGCACTTAAAAAGCTTTCGGCTCTGCCCGTTGTTCTAGCCTTGGCTGCACCCAGCCTGGCGATGGCCAATGCGGATCTCGAAAAGTTGATGGACAATCCGAAGAACTGGGCCGCTCAAGCGGGTGACATGTATAACCAGCGTTACAGCAAGCTCAAGCAAATAAACAAAGCTAACGTTAAGAACATGAAAGTCGCGTGGATGTTTTCCACCGGCGTTCTGCGCGGCCACGAGGGTTCGCCCCTGGTGATCGGCGATATGATGTATCTGCACAGCCCATTCCCGAACAAAGTGTTCGCGATGGATCTGAACACGCAGAAAATCGTGTGGAAATACGAGCCGAAGCAAGATCCGGCCGTTATCCCGCAAATGTGTTGTGACACGGTTAACCGTGGACTAGCTTATGGCGACGGTAAAATCATTCTGCAACAAGCTGACTCCAACCTGGTCGCGTTCGATGCCAAGACCGGCAAAATCGTTTGGTCGGTCAAGAATGGTGATCCCAAACTGGGCGCGGTCAACACCAACGCGCCCCACGTTTATAAGGACAAAGTCATTACCGGTATTTCCGGCGGTGAATGGGGCGTGCGCGGCTACATCAGCGCTTACAACTTAAGCGACGGCAAAATGGCATGGCGCGGCTATAGCGTTGGCCCCGATGCGGAAATGCTGATTGATCCGGCCAAAACCATGACCTGGACCGACGGCAAGATGGCGCCCGTCGGCAAAGATTCTTCTCTGAAAACCTGGCAAGGCGATCAGTGGAAAATCGGCGGCGGCACCACCTGGGGCTGGTTTAGCTACGACAAGGGCGTAAATCAATTTTACTACGGCTCGGGTAACCCCAGCACCTGGAATCCTTCCCAGCGTCCCGGCGACAACAAGTGGTCCATGTCCATCTGGTCACGCGACGTCGATACCGGTGCAGTTAAGTGGGTTTATCAAATGACACCGTTCGACGAGTGGGATTTCGACGGCGTCAACGAGATGATCCTCGCCGATATCGCCATCAAAGGCAAGAAGACACCGGTTCTGGTTCACTTTGATCGTAACGGTTTCGGCTACACGCTGAATCGTCACACCGGTGAATTGCTGGTCGCCGAAAAGTTTGACCCGGTCGTGAACTGGGCGACCCACGTCGACATGAAGACAGGCCGTCCGCAGGTGGTAGCGAAATACTCGACCGCGCAAAACGGTCCGGACGTCGACAGCAAAGGCATCTGTCCGGCCGCATTAGGTTCCAAAGATCAGCAGCCCGCTTCCTTCAACCCACAAAATGGCCTGTTCTATGTGCCGACCAACCATGTCTGCATGAACTACGAGCCGTTCAAAGTTGAATACACCGCCGGCCAACCGTACGTTGGCGCAACGTTGTCCATGTTCCCGGCTCCCGGCAGCCACGGTGGCATGGGTAACGTAATCACTTGGGATGCAGCTAAGGGTAAGATCGTCCAGTCCAAGCCCGAGAAGTTCTCGGTCTGGTCCGGTGTGTTGACCACCGCTGGCGGACTCGCTTGCTACGGTACGTTGGAAGGGTATCTCAAGTGCGTTGATAGCTCCAACATCAACAAAGATCTGTTCAAGTTCCGCACCCCGTCCGGCATCATCGGCAACGTGTTCACCTATGAGCACAAGGGTAAACAGTACTTAGGCGTGTTCTCAGGCATTGGTGGCTGGGCCGGCATCGGCATGGCAGCGGGCCTCGAGAAAGACGCAGACGGCCTAGGCGCTGTCGGCGGTTACAAAGAACTCAAAGACTACACCGATCTCGGTGGTTCTTTGACGATCTTCTCGTTGTAATATCGAAGCA
>JANOLP010000108.1:0-1922 GCA_031419835.1 Pseudomonadota bacterium
GCATCACCATCCCCGGCGCCGCTGTTAAACACGATGAATAAGGGGGGATTATCGGATGACATCGACGCGTGTGGTTCAAGAATGTTCGGAGAAGCGCTGAACCGGCGCGGTAGGTCCAACCCGCACCGGCCAACAACCGCGTTCAGACTTACCTAATCCATTGGTGGTCTAAAAATTCTACGCGGCTGACAATCCCATCTCTGTCTTTATCGAGCTTTTTCCAAACTTTTTTGACGGACGGATCAGTGTTTGCTTCGCTCCTGCGAATAACACCATCGTTATCGGAATCCACCTTGGTAAATAGAGCTTCTGGGCCCGGAGCAGACGACGACTTCGCTAGCGTTCCTAAATACCGATCCGTTTCTACCCGGTAATTCTGATCGTTTATTTCGGGCCAACGATCCTTCTGGTATGCCCGCTTAGTGTCGATCGACTCCTTGTCCATGTTGAGGATCAAGTCCTGGTCACCGGCAACGTAGTTAAATGCTCGCAATGGCAGGGAAATGAGCTTGTCGTTTAAATTCCACGATTGATCAAACTCGAGCACGGCGTAGTGGATTCTGCCACTGTGCATATTCACCACCAGGTCGTCGATCTCTCCCATGTCCTTACCGACGCGGTCGTTGACGTCTTTTCCGATTAGATCGCTGGCTCGGACTAGTCTTTGATTCGGAACCGACTTAAGTTTGACCGTTTCGCCATGGTACTTATCAACCTGCTTGCCATACGCGAGCCAATCCGGCCAACTATCCCGCGCGAAACCCGGCGCCGCTTTAAGCTTGTCTTTATCGACATTCAATACCAATTTATCCGTATCCGCGGAAGTTTGGTTGAAAGAACGCACGGGATAGGCGAATAACTTTTCGCCCAATCCTAAGAATCCGCCAAATTCCAAGATCGCGTAGAAAACGCGTTCGTTGTTAACGTCGATTACCAAATCTTTTATTTCGCCAAGATTTTCTCCTTGCGAATTTTCGACGTTCTTGCCTATCAATTGGCTGGCCCGCATGAGTCGAAAAGCCTTCGCCGCCGCTGAACTTTGTTCAACTGCTTTATCGCCTTCCGCCGCGGCGGTTGAGAACGCCAACGGCATGCCTAATAACGGAATCATCATGGTTATAACAACGGTGGGTTTAAGTTTTAGTTTCATCGCTAGTCCTCAAATTAATAAGTTTATCGGTGCGTGCCGTTCTGCCGAACACGCCACCATCGGGCTACAGCACAATTCGTGCCACAACAATTCATGCCTCGAGGTTATGGCGTTTGTTCATAGCGAGTTCCGCACGACCCGCGATACATCGAGATAAGAAGCGAATTTCGGTATCGGCATGGTTGTTAAGACGGTCACGTTATAAAACACGCAATGAAAACTTCGTTTAATTTGAAAAATCTACTCGATTTTTTTGCAATCTTTGCCGATCGGAACCCATCGTCTAGGAGAAATGGACTTCGAGCGATTAAGTGCGCTGATCGCCGTCAGCGCTGAGGAGTGATCAAGATCGGGCAATCGGTGTAATAGGCACCGCGCTTGCCGTTCGGCATGGTACGCTGCGCTGCTTCGGGGCTGCTCAATTAAAATTAAATTTTACTTCACAACTCGCCGGCCATAGTATCTTTCCATCAGAGGTGTCGCCGATATGCCGTGCACCACGATCGATGTTGCGATCACGCCGAAAACGACGTTGACGAACTCTGCTGCAACCTCGTTCGGCAAGCCGTGATTGATTGCGAACATCAAGTAATACAGCGATCCTAGGCCACGAATTCCGAACCAAGCCAGTAAGCGCATTTGCGCGCGCGGCGTACGCGAGCCCGCTAGCCCGAGCACAACCGCGACGGGACGGATGAAGACGAACAGTAAAGCGCAAAACCACAGCACCGCAGGCGTAAAACTTTGCGTGGTAATGATGCTGCCGAGTAAC
>JANOLP010000109.1:0-27295 GCA_031419835.1 Pseudomonadota bacterium
TGAAGGCGCTGCATAATCAGGATCTGGCCGAGGGTTTTGGCGAGGTGTATCTGCCGTTTGCTCTAGAGAAAAAATACCCGAACGCAGATAAGGAGTGGGGCTGGCAGTATATTTTCCCATCGATCAATTTATCCGTTGACCCGCGCTCGGGCAAAACGCGCCGCCATCACCTCGACGAAAAGGGCGTGCAACGCGCGATGAAGCAGGCGGTCGCGACAACGCAAATTACCAAACCCGCGCACCCCATACGTTGCGCCATTCGTTTGCGACGCATTTATTGCAGAGCGGCTATGACATTCGCACCGTGCAGGAATTGTTGGGGCACAGCGATGTGTCAACGACGATGATTTATACCCATGTGTTGAATAAAGGCGGCAAGGGCGTGAAGAGTCCGTTGGATTTGTTGTGAGGTGGTACCATGTTGCTAACCGTCGCCTTTCCGGGTGTGGCCCGGTGGGCCTAGCAAGCGTAGGGTGCGCATCGCGCACGATGCATTTAGCGCCATCGTTTACCAATCAGCGTGCGGTCGGCGCAAATGCCGACGAACGAATCCGCGTGCGCATTGCGCACCCTACGCCTGCTGAGCAGCAGCGGTGATGCTTGGATGTTTGAAGGTGCCATTGGTCATGTGGTGCAGCCAACGACCAACCAAGCAATAGTTGGGCAATGGAATATTGAAAGCGTGCTTGAGAAATACGGCCCAGAGATCCATGACGACGGTTGCGCCAAGGCCAACGGTAACAGCGCCAATTAGCAGTTCAGTATTCATGGTTACCTCGATGTTGGTGCTCATGTCTAACGTTCAAATTGAGGCGACGCGTTTTAGCGCGGTCACCTCGAATGCAGAGTTGGGCTTCACTTCGCCACCCTCGACACACGGGCTAAACTTCGCTTCTTCAAGTGATACGTGAGAGATGCAGCAATGCAAATTGCCAGTGAGTCTTGCGGGAACTTGTCTTCGAGCGCGAACACCAGTGCCCGGTTTCCTTCGAATTTGAAGTCTTGAGGGAACATGGTTCTGAAGGTTTCAACTAAGTTCGTTTGGCAATGGAAGTACATTGCATAGTGATTGGGGTCGTTCTTCTTCCGGTCCATGCGAATAGTACTGCCGCTCTTGTTCTTTGTGACGTAGGCTGGCTCGCCCCACTCCAATGTTTCCTCAATCTCTCCGACGCCCTCTGTGGCAGCGGCGGTGCGAAAGACAAGCTCCCTCAGCGCAAGAAGCTTCTGACGCACATTCGGCGGATACGAGTCGAATTTCGCTAAGACTTCCGCATTAGCAAAAGATTTCATGTAACCCTCGTGACGCCCAACGATTGAATTAAGGGGCGCCGTTAGGCGTCGCGCTTGAATGATGGGTTAGCATTTATATTTAAGACAACAATTTTTCATAGTCTCGGTGTGGGCCCACCCAAAACCAAATCATTGTATCTTTTTGTAAAGTACCTACAGCGCGCCAATTAAGGTCAATTCGCACAGAATAAATTGGCAAAGTTTGATGGACTTTTTTGAATCTTAGTGAAGGATGATCGGGATTTTCAGACCAAAGTGCATAACAAGCGTTAGCTTTTAGCTGAATAGATTGCGGAGCGGCTGATAAAAGTGCGCGAAATTTTTCAGTAGTTTTTGATTCCACTAGCAAGCACTACAAAGATTTAGTTTTTCCAGCAATGTGCTCAGCCATGGCCTCGGCTGCCATAGTAGAAAGTAAATCTTGAGACCTAGCAAAAGAAGCCGCCCAATTTTTCTCAGAGTCAATTTCATCAAGAATAATGGATGCCAAAATATCCTGCTCAGGAATGGATAGCGTATGTGCTTTGTTGATGGCTTTTTCAAGTAACTGCGTCATGATAATTTCTCTAATTAACCAAGCTTAATGTTACAACTATTCGTGTTAAATGCCTAACATCTGACATAGGCGGCCTGCCGGAGGCAGGTCCGTTTGATGGAATGGTTAGGCGGCGCGTTTGGTGATAGGTGCTGCACTGCCGGTCCGACGAGCCTGAACTTCAAAGTGGTTGTCCCAGTTGGCACTGCGCCCCTTGAGAACCTGCCTGAAGTTCAGGCTCGAAGTGAACCACGCGGGCCACACCTAGCGCAGTACGACTGCGCGCCATTGTGATCGCGGCGGCGATGCCTATCGGCCGGACGATATAGGCTCGCCGATTGGGACCGGCCTAGAGCGCATTTTTGGCATGCCTGTGCAGTGCGTGTGATTTGTCTGTTGGCATAGTATGCCTGGAGGACCAGTATCCATGCGGCTCTTGGCGATGCCCAGTTCACACCACTCCGTCATTCCCGCGAACGCGGGAATCCGGCGTCTTTCGCTTTAACGACCCTGGGTCCCCGCCTTCGCGGGGACGACGATACTAAAATTTAATGCCAAATGGATTCCCGCCTTCGCGGGAATGGCAGCCAATCGACGCCCTCGCAACGTTCATTGAAATCGATCCCGGAAAACGTCTTTTGCTATTGCGATTGTTTTGCGGTAAATTGTATACAGTGTTCAAAAAATTTTTGCGACAATTGTCTCGCAGCCAGTAAAGCAATCGAGGAGGAGACCTTATTATGCTTACCCGCCCCATCACGAAATGGCTCATTACCTGTTCGTTCATCGCGAGCGCGTCGGCGCTTGTTGCCGCCGATCTCGATAAGGCCGCGCCCGATAGCGTTGGCTTATCTGCCACGCGATTGGCACGCGTCGATGCAGCACTAAAACCTTACATCGATAACAAACAACTCGCTGGCGCGGTCGTCGCGATCGCGCGCAAAAACAAAACTGTTTACATGAAATCATTCGGCGCCGCCGACGTCGACTCGAACAAAGCGATGACGGACGACGCGATTTTCCGCATCGCGTCGATGACTAAGCCGGTGACCAGCGTCGCGGTAATGATGCTGTACGAAGAAGGCAAATTCCTACTCGACGATCCCGTTTCGAAATTTATTCCGGAATTCAAAGAGCCGAAAGTGCTAACCGCCGATGGCAAAACCGTTCCCGCGAAACGCGACATCACCATTCGCGATTTGCTGCGCCACACCTCCGGCATCAGCTATCGATTCTGGGGCAAGCCCATTGCCGAAGTCTATGAGAAGGCCGGCATATTCGACGGCCTTGCGCCAACCGAGGGCACGATCGCGGAGATGACCAAGCGCATCGCTGTGCAGCCGTTGCACAACCAGCCTGGCGAAGCGTGGGAATATGGGCTGAATACCGATGTGCTCGGATATCTCGTTGAAGTGGTGTCCGGTATGCCATTGGATAAATTTTTCAAGGAGCGGATTTTCAATCCATTGAAAATGCCTGACACGCAATTTTATGTAACGGATGCACAGAAAATCCGCGTAGTGTCACTCTACTCACCCGGTGAAAAAGGCGGCTTAGTGAAATCTGCCGATGCGCCGACGCGCTGGGGCCAGTTGATATTTTCGCCCGCAGTTCCCTACGGCACACAGCGTACCTACTTCTCCGGCGGCGGCGGCTTGACCTCGACGGCGAGCGATTATTTGCGCTTCACGCAAATGTTCTTGAATGGCGGCCAACTTGATGGCAACCGCTTGCTGTCGCGCAAATCGGTGGAACTCATGGCGATGAATCACATCGGCGATATCAGCGTCTGGACTTATGTTCCACCCAGCGCAGCCGGCAACCTTGGCGATAAGTTCGGCTTAGGCTTTGGCGTACGCTCCGATGTCGGCATGAACGAACTCGGCTCCACCGGCGAATATATGTGGGCGGGCATTTTCAACACGCGCTTTTGGATCGATCCGAAAGAGCAATTATCGATCGTGATGATGGGTCAAATCATTCCGCGCAATCCGGAGATCGAAGCAAAAGTTCATGCTGCGGTGTATCAAGCGATTCAAGATTAACCGGTTAGTGGCACTCCTCCAGCCGAAAGGCTGTTGATACCGCGAAGATCGCTAATGGGTCTTCGCGGTTTTTCTTTGGTGTGCCAGGCTAATGTAATTGAAGTATGCGGCGAGGATCAATCCCGCAGACGCGTAACTCGCAATCGCGGCGTACCAAAATCCCGCCGCACCTAACGGTCGATCGCTAATAAATCCGCCTTGCAGCCCCAGCACGTAACCGCCCCATAAGCCGACGCCCCATAGGCACACACCGCATACAATCATCGGCACGACGGCGTTTTTATAACCGCGCAATCCATTGATACCAACGGCAAGAATGGCATCGAAGAAATGATAGATCGCAACGAGCATCAGTAACTGCGACGCCAAATCTTGGACTGCTGCATCATTGGTGTAAAACCGACTGATGACACCACGCCCAAGCGCGATTAGCAGCGCAAGCGCAACACCAAATGCGATGGCGATTTGGTAACCCACCAGCCCCGCGTGCCTAGCCGCGCGTCCATCGCCCGCGCCGATGGCCTGCCCGATCAATACGCTCACCGCGACGCTGATCGACATCGGCAACATATACGCAGCCGCGCCGAGATTGATGGCAATGCCGTGCGCGGCCGCCGTGGTAGCGCCGAGACGCGCGACGAATAACGCCATGAAGGTAAACGAGGTGACATCGATCAAAAATGTCAATCCCATCGGCAAGCCGAGTTTCCACAATTGCAATTGCTGTCGCCAAACAGGCCACGACCAGCGCGCGAAGATGCCGAAGCGTTTGTAATCCGGATTCCACCAGACAATGATTGCAGCGATGACAACGGTTATCCAAACCGCGACCGTTGTGGCGACAGCGCTGCCAACACCGCCCATCGCGGAAAATCCAAAGTGGCCATGCATGAACACAAAGTTGAGCGGAATCTTCAGCGCCAACGCGAATACGCTGAGCAACATAACAATGCGCGGTTGCGCGATCGCCGTGGTAAAGCCATAGAATAAGCGGAAGAAAAATTGCGCGATGCTGCCCCACGCGGTCCACTGCAAGTACGCGCGTGTTTTCGCTTCGACCTCGGGCGAGAGTTGGCTGATGTACAAAAACGGCTCAGGAAAGTACAACAACAAAAACACGATCGGCGCGAGCATCAACGTCATCCAAAATCCTTGCCTCACATCTTCGCCGATCGCAGCATTATCGCGCGCGCCGAAGTGTTGCGCGACTATTGGCGGAACGGCGAGCAACACGCCCATCAACGGTACAAACACGCTAAAAAAAACGCTCATGCCGATGCCTACCGCTGCTTGATCAACCGCGGAAATCTGCCCCGCCATCACCGTGTCGATCACGCCGTTCGCCATCAACGCGATTTGGCCGATGAAAATAGGCAGTGATAGATTGAGGATGGATTTGTACATGGCTTAATGAGCGGATCGGACCGATTGTATAGGAAGGCGCAGAGCGAAATGCGTAGGTGCCTTTGCCACGAACCGCACTACGCTTGCCTCGTGGCACGGCATGCCTGGAGAGCCCATGTTCATGCGGCTTCTGGCGATGTCCGTCAAAACACTTATCTGTCATTCCCGCGAAGGCGGGAATCCATGCCGATTTTGTCGTCCCCGCGAAGGCGGGGACCCAGTGTCGTTAGGCGAAAGTCACTGCATTCCCGCCCTCGCGGGAATGACAACTTGGGAAAATTACTTACTAACTTGCCGCCGCGGTATCAACACCAGTATCAACGACACGATCACCAGCGCGAGCGCACTAAATTCCTGCCAGCGCGGTCGCTCGTCGAGAAACCACATACTGCTGAATACACCGAGCACGGGAATCATCAACGTCGATAACGACGTGACACTGGCGGAGCCTTGGCTGATCAATTTATTCCACGCCCAATAACAAAAAATCACTGCGAGCGTCATGTTGTAAATCACGCCAAGCGCCGGCCAAAAACTTATATTGCCGATCGACATGCTCTCGAAAAGTAGCCGAGGCGATGGTGCTCTTGTGCGCACAACATTGCACAAGCCATCTGGCTGACAGCCAGCCGCAGGGCGCAACGCCGTCAACTCAAGGCATCACGTAATCGATAATACAAAGTCCCGAGTACTAATCCCGGCGTGCGCAGCGATCGTCCACCGGGAAACGCCCGATGCCGGATACGCGTAAAAATATCGAATCGTTCGGCCTGCCCAGCAATCGCTTCGGCCGCAAGTTTGCCGGCCATGCCGGAGAGCGCGAGTCCGTGGCCGCTGAAGCCTTGCAGGTAGTAAACATTCGGCGCGAGGCGATTGAAGTCCGGCGCGCGATTCAAGGAAATGTCGATCATCCCGCCCCAGCCATATTCGACTTTGACATCTTTGAGCTGCGGATATAGGCCAACCATTTTTTTGCGCAGCCATTCGACACTATCGCCGCTGGCGTGTTTCGAATAAGTGGACCGGCCGCCCCACAACACTCGGTTGTCCGGCGTGACGCGATAGTAATCGAGCAAAAAGTTACTGTCGCACACCGCGGCGCGATGGCGAATCAAGCTGTTCGCCAATTGTTTATCGAGGGGTTCGGTTGCAAATACGGTGCCGCCAACTGGCATGATGCGCGCATCTAATTTCGGCGCTAACTCACCGCTGAACACGTTAGTCGCCAACACGACGAAACGGCAGCTCACCTTGCCTTTTGCGCTGGAAACCTGCGCTCGGTCGCCATGCTGCAACGACGCGACGTGACTATTCTCGAAAATTTTTACGCCAGCGGCAACGCAAGCGTTTGCAAGACCCAAGGCATACTTTAGCGGATGGATGTGGCCGGAGAAGCGATCGTAAACAGCGGCGTGATAGTGCTTGCTCGCCGTCCATTGCGCAATGTCACTCGGCGGCACGTAGTCGACAAATTCGCCGTAGCCGTATTTCTCGCGAAATTCTTCGTGCCACTCGCGCAAATGCGCGACATGGGATTTGCGCGCGGCGAATAGCAACCAACCCGGCGTAAAATCGCAGTCGATGTTGTAATGCGCCATGCGATCGTAAATTAACTTCGCGCCCTCGACGGAAATGTCCCAGGCGCGCTTTGCGTCTTGCAAGCCGATCTGTTTTTCGATGACGTCGTTACTGCAGCCGAAGCCGACGATCACTTGGCCGCCGTTTCGTCCGGACGCCGCCCACGCGATTTCGCGGCTTTCCAGCAGCGCAACGGAGAATCCCCGTTGCGCCAATTCCAGTGCGGCGGATAGGCCACTAAGGCCGCCGCCAACAACGCAAACGTCGGCTTCGATGTCGTCTTCAAGTTTTGGAAATAATTCGCTGCGCGGCGCCGTTGCAGCGTAATAGTTGTTGCCGGTCAGTTGATCGGTTTGGGTGAAAGGCAAAGCTACGCTTCCTCTTCCGCCGTGTCATTCCCGCAAAAGCGGGAATCCAGTGTCTTTCGCATAACGACACTGGGTCCCCGCCTTCGCGGGGACGACAACTTAGGCTTCTTTGGCGTGTAAGTTTTCATTTAGGCGCCAAATGGATTCCCGCCTGCGCGGGAATGACACGACTGTTTTGGTTGCGTCGACTTCAACGTTTTGATTTCGCAATCTGCCCACATAAATAAGTCCAAACAAAAAACGCGGCGGCGTTGCTAGTCAGTTCTGCATGGTCATAAGCCGGCGCAACCTCGACACAATCCATGCCGACGAACGGTAAGTCGCGCAACTCTTCGAGAAACGTCGCGACCTGCGAGGTCGTCATGCCCGCCGGTTCCGGCGTACCGGTGCCGGGTGCGAACGCGGGATCGAGGCAATCGATGTCAAGCGTTAAATAGGTCGGCGGTGAGCCTGCCGCGCGAATCCGCTCTCGAATGGCATCGAGCTGAGAGGCAAGCTGGGTGCGGCTCTCCAGGCCACGCAATTGATGTGCGGTATGAATTTCGCCGCCGCGAGTTTTCACATATTCACGCGCCTCACGACCGCCGGCGGAGCGAATGCCGATTTGAATCGTCGCTTCTGGAATCACCAAGCCCTCTTGCAGCGCTTCGTAAGTCCAGGTGCCATGCCCCGATGGTTCGCCGAAATGATCGCGCCAGGTGTCGCAGTGCGCATCGAAATGAATCAACGCCAGCGGCCGTCCAAAATGTTGGCGATAGGCGCGCAGCAACGGCAAGGTAATCGAGTGATCGCCGCCGAGCCAACACATGTGATGTTTGCCGATTAAGTCGAGCGCGAGCGGTTGCAATTTTTCACGCATCGCAGTGAGATTCGTGTTTGGCAACTCCAGGTCGCCATAGTCCGTTAATTTAGAAATGGGCGAGCAATTCCACAACGGGTGAATACCGTCGCACAGCATCTGACTCGCGCGGCGGATCGCGTGGGGCCCGAAGCGCGCGCCGGGGCGATTGGTCACCGCGCCATCGTAAGCAATGCCGGCGACCGCATACGGCCGGCTTGCGTCGCGCTCGGGCGCAGCGAGAAAACCATGCTTGGTCAAAAACGCAAAATCGTGCGAACTCATGTTTGCTACTCGCGGCTACGTTAGTTGAGCCATGATAAACGCAACATTAAGAAAACGGAAAATACATCACCCCCATGCCAGGAGGCAATCAGGGTGCGGCGTCCAGGCAATGCATCGCCAGAAGCCACTATCTATGCGCCTCCTGGCGATGCATTCAGAAAATATTCTGAGCCTAGGTTGCGCTCAAGCTTACGCCGCAGCGATGGCAGTATTTCGCTTCCGGCGCGAGGCCGCTAGCTTCGCATTCGGCGCATTCGCGCGCCGGTAATTTTTCGTCGCGGCGCTGCACGGTCATCTACGCCGTGACAATGCCGGTGGGCACTGCGAGCACGCCCCAACCCAACAACATAAGAATGCTGGAAAAGAAACGACCGAGATCGGTCTTCGGTGTGATATCGCCGAATCCGACCGTGGTAATCGTCGTGACTGCCCAATACATCGCCGTGGGTATGCTGGTAAATCCGTTTTGCGGGCCTTCCACGACGACCATGATGGTCGCCATAATCAGTGCGACCATCAACACAAAGGACAAAAACACCAGTATCTTTCGCCGGCTTGCCGCAAGTGCTTTACCCAAAGCTTGATATTCGCTGACGAAGCCGATGAGCTTGAACACACGAAACATTCTGAGCAAACGCAATACGCGCACATCGATGAAAAGGTGGGCTTCCGGCACGATCAGTGCGAGATACGTGGGTAGAACCGAGATCAAATCGATTACGCCAAAAAAACTGGTGGCATAGCGCAGCGGCCGGCGCACGCAATACAAGCGCGCGAGGTATTCCGCGGAAAACAACAGCGTGAAACCCCACTCGAGCACGTTGAATAACGCCCCGTAACGCGCCGCAATCGACGGCACGCTGTCTAAAATCACTACGAAAATGCTTAGCAAAACCGTGTAGATCAATATCTGGTCGAATAACCGCCCGGCACCCGTATCGGATTCGAAAATGACGTTGTATAACGTGCGGCGCAAACCTGCGTCGGGCTTGCCGAAACGTCTGGCTTCGGAGGGAAGTTGAGTGCTCATTTTTGTGATTCTATTTGTTGAGACACTAAACATACCAGAGTCCGCGAAGGGAGTGAACCGTGGGCCGCGTTGACGAGTTCCTCCGGAGCGGCTATCGTCGGATTTCACCTTTCGATAACAACCCGATGACCCACTATCCGTCCAACCGTATTGGCCTCCTGCTGGCGCTGTGCTCGATGAGTGCCGCCACCCCCGCGGCGACTATCGAATCCTTCGCGCCGAACGGCGAAGTTAAAGGCGTACGCCAAGTCGCGGTGCGCTTTTCGTCCGCGGTCGTACCGTTCGGCGATCCCCGCGAGCTAGCGCCCTTCTCTATTACTTGCAATCCCGCAGAAATAGGACAGGGCAAGGCCCGCTGGGCCGATACGCGCAACTGGGTTTACGACTTCGACCGTGATCTGCCGGCGGGTGTGCGCTGCGAATTTAAACTAAATGCAAGCACTAAAACCTTGCAGGGTGAGCCGATAACCGGCACCAGCGCCTTTGCCTTTAGCACGGGCGGCCCGGCGATCGTGCAGAGCGAGCCCTATGACGGATCGCAAATCACTGAGGACCAAGCATTTCTGCTGGCGCTAGACGCGGCGGCGACGAAAAATTCCGTCGAGAAAAACGTCTTTTGCGACATCGATGGCGTCAATGAAAAGGTCGGCGTGAAAATATTGCCCCCTGCGGAACGCGATCTGCTGCTGCGCCAAAATCGCTATTTTCTCAGCGAACATTTTGGCCGCCTGTATCCAGGACAAGATTTTTTCGCCGCGACAACAAAAGACAAAGCAAGTCCGAAACAGCGATTCTTAAAGGACATCGCGGAACCGAATACCCATTTAATCGCCGTGCAATGCAAGCGCGGGTTGCCGAACTCAAAAACCGTACGGTTAATTTGGGGTACGGGCGTGAGCAGCACGAGTGGGATCGTCACGCGCGAGAATCAAACCCTCGCCTATGAAACCCGCGGCACCTTTACCGCGCGGCTAAGTTGCGAACGAGTCAATGAAAAGAGTGATTGCATCCCGCTATTGCCGATGACTTTGATATTCAGCGAGTCAATTCCGCTAGCGGACGCGAAGAAGATCACGCTCACCTCGGCCGAAGGCAAGCTTTATTCGCCCGAGACCAAATCGGAAGAAGGCGGCTCGGAAGAATGGCTAACGGCCGTGAGTTTCAAAGGCCCTTTCCCGGAAAAAACACAATTCAAACTCGAGATTCCCGCCGGCATCAAGGATGACAGCGGCCGCGAATTGGCTAACCGCGATCGCTTTCCGATGACGGTAAAAACCGACGAGAATCCGCCGATTGCAAAATTCCCAGCAAGCTTCGGCGTGATCGAATCGAAAGCCGATCCGGCTATGCCGATCACGGTACGAAACATCGAAGACAAGCTTTCGATGAAGCTCGCCAGTGTTGAGGCTATTCCCGGTAAGACATTGCATGTAGACGGTGCCAATGCCGAGGAAAAAATCATTTCGCTGTTGACCCGCCTGCGCATGCGCGAATACGAGCCGGAGAAATCTATTTTCTCGAGTCTCGACAGAACTCAGGCCATCGCACTACCCAAGCCTGGCGGCAAAAAAGAATTTGAGGTCATCGGCATTCCGTTAAAACAACCCGGCTTACATTTGGTCGAAATCGCTAGTCCACGATTGGGTCAAGCACTGCTGCAAAAGAAGCGTCCGTACTACGTCCGCAGTGCTGCGCTGGTCACCAACATGGCGGTGCATTTCAAATGGGGCGTCGCGTCGTCGTTAGTTTGGGTGACGAGTTTGGATCAGGCAAAGCCGGTTGCCAATGCGACGATTAGCGTGCGCGATTGCGCCGGCAAGGAACATTGGACAGGAACCACCGATAAGAGCGGGATCGCGCGAATCGACACCAGCCTGCCGCGCGACGAAGGCATCGCGTCATGTGAGTATCTCGGCCGCATCTTGCTAGTCTTCGCGCGTACCGCAGACGATTTGTCGTTTACGCAAAGCGATTGGAACGAAGGCATCGCTACTTGGCGTTTTAATGTCAGCACCGATTTCAGCGCGCCACGGGACGCGGTGCATACGATTTTTGCGCGGACTTTATTACGCGCCGGCGAGACGGTGCATATGAAGCACCTGCGCCGCGAACGTAATGTGCATGGCTTTGCTTTTCCGCAGTCGGGCGCAGCGGAAACGACGCTATCAATCACCCACGCAGGCACGCAACAAAAATACCAACTGCCGCTAAAATGGGATAAGCAAGGCATCGCCGAATCCGTCTGGACGATTCCGAAAGACGCCAAGCAGGGCGATTATCATCTGATGATCGACGAGCATTACGCCGGTCACTTCAAAGTTGAAACCTACCGTGTACCGACTATGCGCGCGATCATCAAGCCGCTCGCCGAGCCGCTGGTCAACGTGACAAAAGCTGAAATCGATTTGCAACTGAATTACCTCGCCGGCGGCGGCGCCGGCGGTGCGAAGGTACGGGTCAACAGTTTGCTGCAGCCAAAGTCGATTTATTTTCCTGACTACGCCGATTATCAAATTGGTACGGGCAACGTGAAGGAAGGTATCGAAAAAGAAGGTGGCGATTATGCGTTCGCCGATGCGCCGTCGACCGACATTCCGGCACCTAGCAACGCCAGTCAGCCGCTTGCCAGCAGTAATCTGGTGTTGGATGCGCAAGGTGCGGCGCGCACGACAATCGATAAATTGCCCAAGGTCGATGTCGCTAAAGACATCTTGACCGAGATGGAATATCGCGACGCCAATGGCGAGGTGTCCGCCGTCTCAACGCGGATTCCGTTGTGGCCATCCAAAATCTTGATCGGTCTGAAGCCTGACGGTTGGGCCATCAGCAAGGACAAGCTTAAATTTTACGCATTGGCGCTGGATCTCAATGGTAAGCCCGTCAAGGGCGCCGCGATCAAAGTCGATTTGTTGCAACGAAAAACCTATTCCCATCGCAAGCGCTTGGTCGGTGGATTTTATGCGTATGAAAACGTCAACGAAGTAAAGGCCGTTAGCGCCGCGTGTCAAGGCAACAGCGACGCGAAAGGCTTATTGATTTGCGAAACCAAATCGCCGATCTCCGGCAATATCATTCTGCGCGCACAAGCAAAGGACGATGCAGGGAACGCGAGCTTCACTCACAGCGACGTCTGGGTCGCCGGTTCCGACGATTGGTGGTTCACGCAATCGAACGACGATCGCATGGACTTGCTACCTGAGAAAAAACGCTATGAACCCGGCGAGACGGCGGTATTGCAAGCGCGCATGCCATTCCGTAGTGCGACGGCGTTGGTCACGGTCGAACGCGAAGGCGTGTTGGAAAGTTTTGTGACGGAATTATCAGGCAAAGCGCCGGTCATCAAGCTACCGTTGAAAGGCAGTTACGCACCCAATGCGTTTGTTTCCGTGCTCGCCGTAAGAGGCAGGGTCGGCGACGTGCAGCCAACGTCGATGGTTGATCTCGGCAAACCCGCGTTCAAACTCGGTATCGCCGAACTCAAAGTCGGCTGGGGTGACCATGAACTCAAAGTAAAAGTGCTTCCGGAAAAAACGGTCTACCGGATACGCGACCAAGCCAACGTTTCCATTCAGGTAACGCGCGGCGATGGCAAGTCATTGCCGGCCGGGGGCGAAATCGCGTTGGCCGCCGTCGATGAAGGATTGCTCGAGTTGATGCCCAACGGCAGTTGGAATCTGTTGGAACAAATGATGGCCGAGCGCGGCCTGGGCGTGGCGACGGCGACGGCACAAATGCAAGTGGTCGGACGGCGCCACTATGGCCGTAAAGCCGTGGCGGCGGGCGGCGGTGGCGATGCGATGCGTCAAGCCGGAGGCGACAGTAGCGCCCGGGAAATGTTCGACACGCTTCTGCTTTGGAAAGGCCGCGTAAAACTCGATGCGAACGGAAAAGCAAACGTCACGGTTCCGCTGAACGACTCGCTGACGTCCTTCAAGATCGTCGCGATCGCTAATGCCGATGCCGGATTGTTCGGCACCGGTTCCGCGAGCATTCGCGCAACGCAAGACCTGATGCTGTTCTCCGGACTGCCGACGATGGTGCGCGAAGACGATCGCTTCGTTGCGAACGTGACGCTGCGCAACGCATCGGCGCGCAAACAAGAGGCAAAAGTCACTGCGACGGTGACGGCACTGATGAATGGAAGGTTGGGTAAGCCGGTCGAGTTGCCGATACAAAGCATTTCCATCAAGCCCGGCCAAGCGGAGGAACTCACCTGGCCGACGATCACACCGGTCGGTGCGGATCAACTGCAATGGGACATCATCGTCAACGCGACCGCCGATGGTAAGCCCGTCACGGATCGCATCAAATTCACGCAAAAAATCGCACCGGCGATCAAAACGCGAACAGTTCAATCGACGTTGCTGCAACTCGACAAAAACTTGGATATCGCCATTGCGCAACCGAAAGATGCGTTGCCGAATCGCGGCGGAATCAAAATCGATTTATCGCGGTCTCTCGCCGACCAACTCGGTGGTGTGCGTGATTACATGCGCGACTATCGCTATTCGTGTTTAGAACAACGCACCTCGAAAGCAATTGCGCTTAACGATGAGATGTTGTGGCAAAGCGTGGTGCAATCGTTGCCTTCCCACCTTGATTCCGATGGCCTGGCGAAATATTTTCCCGACATGCGCGAGGGCAGCGATGTCTTGACGGCCTATCTGTTGACCATGGCGAATGAAACCGGCTGGGCGTTACCCGATGCCGCCAAGAGCCGCATGGATACTGGCTTGCAGGCCTTCCTTCAGGGGAAGATTCGGCGTGATTCGAGTTTGCCGACAGCAGATTTAACGATTCGTAAACTCGCCGCATTCGCCGCACTAAGCCGCAGCGAACCCGCGCCCGATCCACTCTGGCTAACATCGATTACGATCGAGCCAAATCTATGGCCGACTTCCGCTGTGCTCGATTGGCATACGATTCTTCAGCGCGTCGAAGCGATTCCGGAACGCGACACACGCTTGAAAGAAGCGGAGCAAATTCTACGCAGTCGTCTTAATTTCCAAGGGACCATCATGGGATTCTCGACGGAGCGCAGCGACAATTTGTGGTGGTTGATGATTTCCGGTGACAGCAATGCCACGCGCGCCATTGTCAATTTACTCGACAATCCGGCGTGGCGCGAAGACTTGCCGCGCATGGTACGAGGTGCGATCGCGCGGCAGCATCGTGGCCACTGGAACACCACCGTTGCCAATGCCTGGGGCGCGCTGGCGCTGCATAAGTTTGCGAATGCGTTTGAATCGGTCGCAGTGACGGGAACAACATCGGCGAGCCTCGCCAACATTAATCGAAGCACGACATGGCAAGCGAACAAGCACGGCGATTCCCTTAATTTACTGTGGCCATCGAGTGGCGGCGACAAGCTCAGCTTACGTCACGATGGCGCAGGCAAACCCTGGGCCACGGTGAGCAGTCTCGCTGCGATTCCGTTGAAAGCGCCGCTCAGCAGTGGATTTGCAATTAAGCGCACAGTCAGCGCGATCGAGCAGCAAGAAGAAGGCAAATGGAGCCGCGGCGATGTGTTGCGCATTCGGCTCGATCTCAACGCGCAAACCGACGCGACCTGGGTCGTGGTCGACGATCCCATTCCCGCCGGCGCGACGATACTCGGCTCCGGTCTCGGCCGCGACTCTCAAATTATGACGCAAGGCGAGAAGCGCGAAGGTTGGGTGTGGCCAGCGTTTGAGGAGCGCGCGCAAGATGCCTTCCGCGCTTATTACGAATATGTCCCCAAAGGAAACTGGAGCGTCGAATATACAATTCGCTTGAACGGCTCGGGCGATTTTCGTTTGCCGGAAACCCGCGTCGAGGCGATGTATGCGCCGGAGATGTTCGCCGAACTTCCCAATACGTCATTGCCGGTGCAATCCGTCGACGACATGGGCTTTTTCACGAAGGCAAAACGCTGGTTCGACACGTTATTTAAATAGCGATACGCTATCTGAGCGGCTGGCAAATATTACAGTCCGAACCGCTCAAATCCTACTTGAGCATGTAGGGACAGGCATCACTGTTCCCATATATCCTGCAACTCAAATTAATGCGAACAAATAGCGATGTTGTTACTCGCCCTGAAACTGCGCATGGAACTTGAGTCTACAGGATGTATGACGTACCAACGCCTGTCCACGCGCTGTTCCAGAGCGGCAATACAGATTTGATCGACGAATTTAATCCTCTGCGCTGCGTGAACCTGGAGCCTAATGATGGATAGCGAGTCGTTTGTTACACAAAATTTCCTGTTTGCGAGCCGGGAGCCCACCGATCTGGCCTACGGTGTCAAATCGCAAGCACCCAAGCGCCGGACACGACGTGACGTCCCAGCACATAAAAAGCTCGGCTCGACAATCAAAATTTGTTGCCTTGGCTATTTTTCGATACGACGTGCCGGGGAGATACCGATCAAAATTCGAATGAATACTCGCCCGGGCGCGCTATTACAATTACTAATCGCCGCTGGTCCGAGCGGCATCGACAAGCGCCAAGCCGAGAATTTGCTTTGGCCACAAAACGAGCGTAGTGGAACCCACGGCATGTTCGATTCAACGCTGTATCGGCTGCGCAAACTTCTCGAAACGGATTCGGCTTGCCGCACCGAGTTAGGAATGATTATGCTTGATGGCAGTGTTGTGTCGATCGATGCGTGGCTTTTCGATCGCGAAGTCGATGGGATTCTGGCGCGATTACGGCGCCGCTCGGACGATCTAGACGCAGGCGAAATCGCCATTCGCAGTGAGCGTTTGTTGGAACTATATGGCGGGCCAATTTTGGCTTTAGAAACGTCCGAGCCGTGGATCATCCAAACACGCGATCGCCTGCAAGCCAAATTCGTTCACGCGATCAAAGAGGTCGGCGATTTCTGGCAAGCCAGCGCACGCTGGGACCGCGCCGCGCTGCTCTACGAACAAGTGCTCGAGCGCGACAATCTCGCCGAAGAGATTTATCGCGAACTAATCCGTTGCCGCCTCGCTCGACGCGAATATGCCGAAGCGATTCGCGTATTTAAACGTTGCTTTGACATCCTTACGTTGGTGTTAGGTGTCACGCCTAGCGAAGAAACCGAAGCGCTTTATCAACACGCGCTGATTGCGCAGACGAAGGCGCCACGCGTTTGATCGCCATGGTTGTTCCGAGATATTGGAAATAAAAACCGCCTTGTCATTGCGAACTGCCTGTAGCGCGCGGCCAATACTGCCTGCGGATCATGAACCCTGCATATCGTTGTAGGGTGGATCAAGTCCCAGCGGGACGGATCCACATCATCAACATAAATTCTGAACGAACGTGAAGCCTCATTATTTGTTTATCGCTTCGCGCGTTGGTGGATCCGCTGCGCTTGATCCACCCTACAACGACTACCGGGATTGTCACCTTTAACATGTCATCCTGAACCCTTCGCTACGCTCAAGGGTAAACTCCGTGAAGGATCTGCTTTTTAACGGCCGTAAAAGCAGATCCTTCGCGTTGCTCAGGATGACATGTGGAGTTGGAAGCAAGAACGCTGGCGGTTCATGATCCGTGGGAGGTATCGGCAGCTTGCAATACCAAGTCATTTGGATCAATCCGTTGCTTCGGTCGCTCTCAAATCCGCATCAAGCGCGACGCGCTCGTCGAACACAAAACAATCGCCGTCAAAATGCGCGTTACCGCATTCTTCGAAGTATTTGAGAATGCCGCCGTCAAGCTGAAAGACATTTCTAAAGCCTTGCTGCGACAAAAAAGGGGCGGCTTTTTCGCAGCGGATACCCCCGGTACAAAATGTCACAATGGTTTTTTCCTTCAGGCTTTCATTGGCGCCCGCTGTGGCTTGCGGAAAATCTCGAAATTGTTTGATGCCAAAATCCCGCGCATTCTTGAAGGTGCCGTGCTTAATTTCAAAGGCATTGCGCGTATCGAGCAGCACAACATCGCGCCCTTCGTCCAACCATACCTTCAAAGTCCGCGCCAATAGGCGCTCTGCGGGCTGCTTCGCAGGATTAACTTCCGGCACGCCGAACGGAATGATTTCTTTTTTGATCTTGACGAGTAATTTTCCGAAGGGTTGATGATCGGAGAAACTGTCTTTAAATTGAATATCCACGAAGGCCGCATCGCTCCACAACTCGGATTTAAACGTCGCGATGCTTTCTGGCGTTCCTGCAAGAAACAAGTTGATACCTTCCGGCGCGAGCAGAATCGTACCCCTCAGTTGCAATTCAGCGCAACGGGATTTGAGTTGGTCGCGGCGCATTGGCAAATCGTCGAGGCTGACGAATTTATAGGCGGCGATGTTGAGTATGGTATTCATTGCGTAAGCATTTAGAAAACAGCCGTGTCATTCCCGCGTAGGCGGGAATCCATTGGGACGCGACCGTGACCAACGCGATATGGATTCCCGCCTGCGCGGGAATGACATAAAAAAACGCTATCGTAATTCCTCAATGCCAATGCGAAATCCCATCGTAAATTAATTTCGCGCCCATCAAAAAAAGAAGTGAATAGCTAATTCGATAAAACACTTTTTCCTTGACGCGCTTGTGTAGCCAGACGCCGAGCCCCATTCCGAGCGGCGCGAACGGCGACAATACAAGCGACGTGCTCACATTCGCAAGACTGAGCTGGCCCAAAATGGCGTACGGAATGAGTTTGAAATAATTCACTGCGGTAAAAAAAATCACGGTCGTGCCGACCAGCAAGGTCTTCTCCATTTTTAGCGGCAGCATGTAAACCATCAGCGGTGGGCCGCCAGCGTGCGCGACAGTACTGGTGAAACCAGACAAGCCGCACCAAAACATTCCCTTGGCACGCGTTTCCACACCGGGCTTACGGCGCGCGGCAAATCCGAGCCAGTGATTCAACGCAAATCCTACCGCGATGCTGCCGACGAGGAATCGAATCGCCTGCTCGTTTAAATGTCCGAATAACAAACCGCCCAACGTGACCCCGAGGGCCGCGCCGACGATCATGGTTTTCATGCGCGTTCGATCCCAAATGCCGCGATAGGCCCATAGCCCGACCAAATCCATCAAGCATAGAATCGGCAACATGATCCCCGCCGCAGTGATCGGCGAAATCGCCAGCGACATCAGCGGAACGGCCAGGCCGCCGAACGCGCCGGGAAAGCCGCCTTTGGCGATGCCGACCAAAATCACCGCAGGAATGGCGACGGCGTAGAACAGCGGATCGGTGATGATTGGGAGGATCAATTCAAATTTGCCAAGCCGAAATCAAATATCCGCCCTTCCCTCACCCCACCCCACGTAGGTGGGAGAGGGAGAGTATCCCCTCGCCCCTCTGGGGAGAGCAATTGACGCGCCGCGCCGGTTAGTAGTCTCCTCTCCCGTCAAGGGGAGGTTGGGAGGGGGATGGGTCTTGTTGCTAATTCGCGCTGAACCCATCCCCACCCTAACCCTCCCCTTGAAGGGGAGGGAAATTTGGGCTCAATTATATCAGCGGCCTCCATTTAGCGATTTCAAATACGCGCTCCGTTCATCCTTGCTCATATTCGCGACGCGCTTCGTGGTTTCATAAAACCGCACAAAATCGCCCTGCTCTTGCGTCAGTAATTTTCGAAATGCGGGAACGAGTTCGTTGTAAATCGCGATTGATGCGAGGTGAGCGTTATTTAAATCCTGACCGAACCAACGATCGTAACCGGCAAATCCGCCCCACGAAATTTTTAGCGCCTGATAATCCTCGCGCAGATCGCGAAAGGTTTGTTGCTTCGCCAAACGTTTTGCTTCGGCGGAAAGATCGGTCGCATAAAGGCTTTTCAGGCGTTCTTGATACTTCAAAACCAACGATTGAAAATCCGCACGACGCGCTTGTGCGATCTGCCATGTGGCTGAAAGTCCGCGCCCTGCTTGGCTCTCCAGCCATCGCTCAATACCCGCCTGTTCCACTGCAGTTGCAAAAGATTCGTTAAACATCGAATCGTCTTTCACATACACCACTTGATGGGCCAGCTCATGGAACAATAGTCGCGCGAGTTCCACTTCGGGATAATGAATGAAGGTATTCAAAATTGGATCGTTGAAATAACCGAGCGTGGAGTAGGCCGGCACGCCGCCGACAAACGCATCGCTCATCTGCTCCGGGAGATTTTTGACGAATGCTTCGGCACGTTCTTTGGAAAAATAACCGCGATAATTTACGCATCCGGCAATTGGAAAACACCACTGCGTCAGCTCGGTGGAAAATTCAGTGGTCGCGAATACGTTCCAAATAACGAACGAGCGTTTGAGATCTGCGTAATTGCGATAGCTTTTATTGTCCGGCAGTTTCAATTCTTTACTGGCATATTCGCGAATCGCCAGAAGCGACGTAAGGCGCTGCTTCAAGTCTGGCTTGGTGTCGCGATCTTGAATCACGCTTTCGATCGGTCGAGATTTGTTGAGGATCTCCGCTTGGCCGTTGAGGGCTTGCCAATAAAAGGAAATCGTCGAGCAGCCGGTGAATGCTGCGGCGAGAAGAATGACAGATAAAGTGAAAATGAAGTTACGTCGGAAACCTACCCATGTGTCATTCCCGCGAAGGCGGGAATCCATTTGGCGTTTCAAGTCACCATGGATTCCCGCCTTCGCGGGAATGACAGTATGGCGGTGGTAGGATCGGCCAAGCGCAGTGGATCCACCATGCGCACGGATGGTGGATCCGCTGCGTTTGATCCACCCTACCAAGCTAAATCCAATAGGTTGTTGACTTCATCACTTGCGAAGCCGCGCGCATCGCAGCCTTTACCGGCTCGGGCATTTCCGCCGCACCGTGCGCTTGCGCGCTGACGGCGTGCGCGGCTTCATCGCTGCGCATTTGCTCCAATACTGCGCGGCTTTTCGCATCACTCGCCGGCAGTTGATCGAGGTGGCCGGCGAGATGGCCTTCGACTTGGCGTTCCGTTTCCGCGAGGAACGCCATATTCCAGCGATCGCCAAGCAAGCCCGACAACGCGCCGAGCGCGAACGAGGCGCCGTACATCAACGGATTGAGCACGCTCTTGCGGCCACCGAGTTCGCTTAAACGCGCTTCGCACCAAGCTAAATGATCCTGCTCTTCATCGGCTGCAGACTTAAGTGTGGCGCGGATCTCCGGGTTACGTGCGGTGAGCGCCTGACCTTGATAGAGCGCTTGCGCACAGACTTCGCCGGTGTGGTTGATGCGCATCAATCGGACCGCAGCAGTTTTTTCGTCTGCCTTCATTTCTGAATCATCAGCGGATGCGCCGGGCGATTCGCGCCGCGCTTGGGCGGGGACAAATACTGTCCGCAATGCACGGTCGACTTGCAAGATGAGTTGATCGGCGAGGCTCATGTTCATTTATCCAAACGATTCGCGTTTGATTATACCGCGCGCACCCGCGTCGCATCGTTGTCACAAACTTGTCATGTTTCCTTAATAAACTGGCCATCGTTCTAATTAACCCAAGAAATAAGGAGCTGACCCGTGGCCGTGAAAAAGCTTAATTTTGCAACCTCTACTCTAAAGCAATCGCTACTCGCCGTTTCTATTTCCGCCGCGCTGGGCGTGGCGTTTACGCCGATCGCCCATGCCGATGCGCTCGACAACTTGATCGAAAAGTTGAAGGAAAAAGGCGTGATCACCGAGGAAGAATATAAAGACGTCATCGAAGTTCGCGAAGGCGAACGCGCCGTCGCGCGCCAGCGCCGTAAAGACGAGGCGGAGAAAACCACCAAGGCGGAAGATCGCGCCAAGACGGAAATGGTCGGCAACTTCAACGATGGCATTCGTTGGGAATCGGCCGACAAGAAAAACTCGATTGGTTTGAATGGGCGGATGCAATTGGATTACCGCAGCTATGGCGGAGACGATGCTCTAATTGCGAATACTTTCGATACTCGCCGCGCCTATTTGACGGTGGCGGGAAAATTTTGGGATTACTACACGTTTGATTTGAGTGCGGATTTTGCTGGCTTGGTTGGGTCAGATGCTGTCACAACCACTACGACCACAACCTGTACGTCAAATCCTTGTAACGGTGCGAATCCCGGGAGCAATATTTCTTCGTCGTCTACTTCGACATACAATTCGCGCCAAAAATCACACCTTGACGTCGCCTGGTTTAACGCGGCGTGGTGGCAAGGCGCGCAGTTCCGTTTCGGCCAATTTAAAATGCCATTTAGCTTGGAAGAACAAACTAGCTCGCGCTTTATCGACTTTCAAGAGCGCTCGGTCATGAACGCATTGGTCCCGGGCAAGGAACGCGGCGTGATGCTGCACGGCACACCGTTGACGGGGATGTTTTATGGACTGGCGTTCTCAAACGGCCAGGGGAAAAACGAAAACGAAAACAACCAAATCGCTGACGGCACCGACTTAATCGGTCGCGTTGGTATCAACATCGCTGAAATGGTCGGGCAGAAGAACGCCGTTTACCACTTAGCGGCAGGGTTTTCTGATGGCAAGATTCCGGTTGCCGCCAGCCCCAGTGGTCGCACCGAAGGCCGCGGTTTGCAATACTTTACGACCGCACCATTTACTAGCAA
Source organism: Pseudomonadota bacterium (assembly GCA_031419835.1). Classification (GTDB taxonomy): domain Bacteria; phylum Pseudomonadota; class Gammaproteobacteria; order Burkholderiales; family JALYOK01; genus JALYOK01. Next base: position 21,862 of record JANOLP010000109.1, read on the forward strand.
CAAAGCCGACATCGACCGCACCCGTCAGGGTTTAGAAGGCGCTGTTGCCATTGGCCCAGTTAAATTCCAGGCGGAATACACCAAAGTTAACTTTAGCGGAACCACCTCCGGCGCATCAGGTGTCGACTACGATCGCAGCATCGACGCCTGGTATGCCTCGGTCAACTGGGCGATTACCGGCGAGCCTTATGCCGCAAGTTATCGCAACGGTGCATTCGGTCGCCTGCGCCCAAACAACAACTTCGTACCGAACGGAAGTGGCTGGGGCGCGTGGGAATTGGGTTTACGCTACAGCAACTTTGACGCATCGGATTTCCAACTCGCGGCGACCAATCCCACGGGTACAGGCGTCTTGAATGCCGGGCTCACCAACGAAGCGAAAGCCTACACCGTCGGCCTGAAATGGCTGCCCACGCCGAATACGCGATTCCTCTTGAATTACATCCAAACGAATTTCGGTACGCCAATCACCGTTAACTCGATTAAAACCGAAGACGAAAAAGCCATCACTTTCCGCGCACAGTTCGATTTTTAGAATCTTTTAGCCCTAGTTTATAAGGCCGCCTCGTGCGGCCTTTTTTATGGCTGGTGCTTTGTAGTTCATGCCATTTTTTCTCAGACTGTAAGCGCTGCAATCCTAGCGTGTCATCCCCGCGAAAGCGGGGATCCATTTGGCCTACCAAAGTCAATATGGATTCCCGCCTTCGCGGGAATGACAATCGCTTAGCAAGCCAATATTGCAATTCATTTAGACTTTTTGTCCGTCACGGCATCCAAACTTTACGTTTCAGTCATTACACGTAAGTCGTAAGCTGAATGAAGCACTACACTAGTAGTATTGCGGTGCTACCAAATATGCTACCTTGGTAAGAATTGTTTAAAAATGCAGAAAGCCCATGGCCACTGAAAAACTCTCCATTTCCATACCGGGTACGGCATTGGAATTCATGGAACGTTACCGCAAAACCCATTCGATAAAGACACGCTCGGAGGTCGTTCAAGAAGCCCTCGCCTTGCTCCGCGAACGCGAGCTCGATGGCGCCTATCGTGAAGCGAATGCAGAAATTGATCTCGATTGGGATCGCGCGTCGAGCGATGGATTGACCGATGAAGCGTGGTGAAATTTACTTCGCTGATTTGAGCCCGACAGTAAGGAGCGAAATCAATAAACGCCGTCCCGTTTTAATCGTCAGTAACGACGCGAACAATCGCGCATCATCAACCATCACGGTGCTTCCGATCACGTCAAATACCGAGCATGTTTATCCGTTTGAAGTAAAACTCAGCGCAAAGATGAGCGGCTTGCCGAAAGTATCGAAAGTGCTGGCGCAACAGATTCGGACCATTTCAAGAGCGCGTTTGTCGAATGAACGCATGGGCCATTTGACCGGCGAATCGATGAAGGCCGTCGAGCGCGCGGTTAAACTTCATCTGGCGCTCAAGTAGATTTTTGTCGTTCCCACGCAGTTGGTAATGACAGGGCGCTGCGCACTAAAATTTGATGTTTGATGTGTTATCATCTGATGTATGAGAACCACATTAGATATTTCCAGTGACGTATTGGAAGCGGCGCGAGAGCGTGCGCGGCGTGAGAAAACAACGATCGGCGAAGTCATCTCCATTCTCGCGCGTGCGGCCCTTACTGCACCACTCAGCGCACCGGCTGTGCGAGCCCCCAAGGTTGTCCATGGATTTCGCCCGTTCCCGCAGCGCGGCGCGATCGTCACCAACGAATTGATCGATAGGCTGCGCGAAGACGACGTCTACTAATGCGGGCGCTGTTGGACGTGAATGTGTTAATTGCCTTACTTGATGCCGGTCACTCGATGCATCGGCGCGCCACACAATGGTTCGGCGCCGAAGCCGCAAAGGGGTGGGCATCCTGCCCGGTCACGCAAAACGGTTGCGTGCGTATCATGTCCCATCCGGGTTATCCGAATTCGCAGCCTGTGAATGAGGTCGTTCTACGATTACGTGAAGCTTGTTTAGCCCACGTCCACCAGTTTTGGCCGGACGATCTGAGCATGCTCGACCCAACCATCGCGGATGCGACGCATATTCACGGCCCACGTCAGATCACCGATCTCTATTTACTCGCGCTGGCGGTTCGCCACGGCGGACGACTAGTGATGTTCGACGAATCGATTTCCATCGACGCCATCCGGGGTGCCGCGAAGAAACATCTTTTAACGCTGTAGGATCATTGGATGTAGGTTGGCGGTGAGGCACGAACCCCAACAGAATTTACGCGTAGTTGCGTTGGGCTTCCTACGTCAGCGCCAACCTACGTGTTGTCATTGCGAGCAGCCTGTATCGGCGCTGCCGATGCCGCCTACGGACTATGAACCGCCGACGTTCTTGCTTCCACCTCCGCATGTCATCCTGAGCAACGCGAAGGATCTGCTTTTACCGCCGTAAAAAAGCAGATCCTTCTCGTTGCTCAGGATGACATGCTAAAGGTGACAATCTCGGTAAGGTTCATCGAAAAGCGGGCTTTGCCCGACGAAGCAATCTAGTTTTTCGCGATAAAAAAAAGAATTCACTCCGCAAGAAACGTCCAATCGGCATATTTCCCGCCGCCTTCGAATGAAAAGAGTTTCGCGAACAACGTCGGTAAATCGTTCGACAAACTATGCACACCGACCACATGATTATTTTTGTCACGCACCACGCCCCAGTCTTGTCTCAGCGTAATCGGATCGACTGGTAATGTCACAAAATAACGGATCTCCGCCAGCATGCGCGGATCGCGCGGTGCGCTTTAAGTGCGGTTTCGATCTTCTCTGCCGCCGCAATGAGGCGGCGCTCTTTGCTCCAATACGTTTGAAAACCCGACGTGCCGAACAACAATGCAATGCCCAGCGCGACGACGAATAGCACGATCCAGCCGCGATGAATTACGCGCTCGGATTTGAGCGGCTGATTTGTTTTGGGTGTCGCCCTATTTTTCGTGGTTTGCATTTTATTTCAACTACGCCGACACCAATATTTTAAGGCATCGGCCTGCAAGGAAATATCCATGGGCATCTTCAGGCAAGCATGGCTGCGAACGAGGTAGCACGCGGCTCGTAGCATGGTATTGGTAGGGAGCGCATCGCGCACGACAATCACCAGTTGTTTAATGCGGACGTTTGAGTCCGCGTGCGCGTTGCGCACCCTACGCCTGCTTAGTAGGAGAGTGCGTTGGGCTTCCTGCGTCAGCGCCTAGCTACGCGCTTGAAACATCAGCCGGAGAAGAACTATCCATGCGATTCTTCAGGCATGCATTGCCAGGAAGTAAGCAGCAAGCCGCTCTTGGAGCAGCGTTCGTAAAATGCCCATCGCACACGACGATTGTCGATTGATTGACGGCGACATTTGAATCCGCGTGCGCTTTGCGCACCCTACGCCTGCTCCAGAAGTTGCCGGTGTCAATTCGATCCGCGCCCGCGGTTATCGCCCTTGATGTCGCGCCCGCACCACATTTGCCGCCACCCATCGTCGCCGTAGCGCAACCAAATACGGCGTGAGCGGCGACGTTGGCATAGCCGTTTGCAATGCCGCCGATCGCCTGATTGCCGGCGGCCGATATAACGGTCGTGGCCCCCGCTTCGATCATCGCGCCGAGGACGTCATCGCGATCCCCGCCCATCGCCCAAGTCTTGTAACCCGCTACATGCATTTCCATCGCGGTCATGCAGGCCGGTGCGGCGCCGGTGCAGAATAACGACACTACGCCGAGCGCGGCATGGCCAATGGCTTCCGCCCAGCTATGGCTGAACACGAAGTTATCCATCGTCGCCCGGCCGGGCATGCTGCGCTCTAGTGCGTAAAGATTGAAGTTGTCGAATGGATTTCGGGCGAAGTCGCCTAACGCCTTATAAGCGCCGCGGGCTTGGCCACCAAAAGGATCGAGCCAACCTAGGCTAAAGAACCCGCTCGGATCGGTTCCAGTTAACGGATTGTTGAAGACGTAGGTGTAGCGCGCCAAGACATTGCCGGCAATCCTGGTGACGGTGCGACGATCCCGCTGCAATTAAGATTGTCAACAACTTATCCTTTGTGATAGCCTAAATTTAAGTTTATTTGGAGTACGTAAATTGAATATTAACGGCACGCCACCGGTGAAATTGTGGGAAGTCAGCGCGATCAGAAGGCAGGGTGACCGTCCATGATGACCGTGCAAATTACCTTACCCGACCAACTCGCGCAGGACGCGCAGCGCGCGGGACTGTTATCCTCCGCGAGACTGGAGCGCTGGTTGCGTGAACAACTCCGAACGCAGCACACCGACGAATTATTCGCCGCGATGGATCGCATGGCCGCCGTCGATGCGCCCGCAGTGATGTCGCCGGAAGAAGTAGCCCAGGAGATCGCAGCCATGCGCGCCGAACGGCGCGCTGACAACGCGCGTTAATGCGGCTGGTGCTCGACACGAACGTCGTCGTCTCGGGATTACTGTGGGATGGCGCGCCGCGCCGCCTGTTGCAACTTGCACGCGAGAAGCGCGTGGACCTGGTCACCAGCGCGCCATTGTTAGCTGAACTAACCAATATCCTCGATCGACGCAAGTTCGCCAAAAAGATCGCCGCGTCGATGCGGACCATCGATGAGTTGGTGGATCGTTATGCGGCATTGACTGAGATGGTGCGCCCGACGCCAACTACGCGCATCGCGCCTGATCCGGATGACGATGTGATGATCGGCACCGCGTTGGCGGCCGCGGTTGATTTAATCGTCACCGGTGATCAGGCCTTGCTGTCAGTGGGAGCGTATCGGGGTGTGCGTATCGTGGGCGTGAGTGAGGCGATTCAAATCATCGACGCTACCTGAATTGATTGCCCGCGCGGCGAGTAGCACTGGAGCCGATCGCAACGCCTCTGATTGGTTTGACGAACCTCCTTGCTAAAGTCTGATGGGCGAAGTCGCAGTTTCCACACCCAATGATCCTTGGAGGGACACGTTTCATGCGTCAGCGCCAATCTACGCGCATGAAGCGAATCGACTGAAGAAGAACTGTTCATGCGGCTCCTCAGGCATGCATTGCCAGGAAGTAAGCAGCAAGCCGCTCTTGGAATGGCGCTCGTAGGGTGCGCATCGCGCACGACGGTCGTCGATTGTTTGACGGGGACATTTGAATCCGCGTGCGCATTGCGCATCCTACGCCTGCTGCTACACCGTCGGCCTGAAGTGGCTGCCAACGCCGAACACACGCTTTTTGCTGAACTACATCCAAACGGATTTCGGTACGCCGGTTACGATTAACTCAATCAAAACCGAAGACGAAAAAGCCGTGACGTTCCGCGCGCAGTTTGATTTTTAGAATTTTTTCGCTCTTGTTTATAAGGCCGCCTCGTGCGGCCTTTTTTATGGCTGGTGCTTTGTAGTTCATGCCATTTTTTCTCAGACTGTAAGCGCTGCAATCCTAGCGTGTCATCCCCGCGAAAGCGGGGAT
>JANOLP010000110.1:0-19504 GCA_031419835.1 Pseudomonadota bacterium
ATACAATATGAGCGCGGTGGCCACGGATTCCGCGGTCCTTACGTCGGCTTTATAACAACTGAGGAGCTCACTTAGCATTTCCAGGGTATTGCGATCGTCGTCCACAACCAAGATGCGCAAGCCGTTCAAACTTAATTGACCGTTGGTGGCGGAATTGGATATCACGGAAGAGGAAGGGGTTGGTAGCATCAGTAGCGTCTTAGGAACTCCCCCGATGGATAAGCATCTTCTATGCCCGGAAATTACCGAAGCTAGGCTGCCAAACAATGTTTGGATTTAATACTCATGGCCATCTGCGCGATGTAATGTGCTGCACTGGCGGTAAAGTTGACACGAACGTTGGTAACAATGAAAAACTTTTCAAATCAATTCTAACGATGAGGCAAGTTAATGCCGCGAGCTAAGCAAACGCGAAGTTCAAACACCGCAGAATTTGAGGCGTTGGCAAAGCTATTTAACTTCAGCGTGCTGTTGCTCGATCGCGATACCAACCTTAAGTTTGCGAGTACCGGTGCTCATCTAATCTTTGGTTCGACCGACGCCGACGCATTAAGGCGCGACTGGCGAGATTGCTACGATCGACTGAACCTACCCGACCTGACCGCGTTAGATAAAAATAATAAACCCTTCAGCCATCGAGCTGAATTGCATGTAACGGCTTCGATGCGGCTGTTGCGGTTGGACATCTACCCACTGCGACACGACGAATGCGACTGTTACCTGATGTTGCTCAAGGATCGCGAGGTATTGGACGGATTGGACCAACAGCTAATGTTAGCCAGCCAACACCCTATCCAACGCTACCTCACCTCGACGCTCGTACATGACCTTAACGCCCCAATCAATACCATGCGTATTACGCTGGAACTGATTGAGCGCATGCCCTTTAGCGCCGTATTGGGCGCTTCAAGCGATGTTCTAGCCAAATGGGATCGCTATAAAGGCATTTTGCGCGAGGAGCTGGGTAAGCTTAAGCTGCAAGTCGCGGATATCCCCAGTGTATTCGGCGCTACTCAACAAACGCTGCCAATTGCATTCGATCTTCGTAACGTCATCAAAGACGTTGGGAGATTTTTAAAACACGAAACGACCTCAAAGCAAATTCGGCCGGAACTACTATTGTCGGCAGATCCGCTAATGATTCACGGACGCCAGTTAGAGCTAAGACTTGCTCTACTGAACTTGGCCTGTGGTTTGGTGGAGGCGACCCAGCGAGGTGGGCATTTCCAAATACACGCAAATACCGCCGACGGCTTAGCGGAAATTGTTTTTCGTGGCGACGATACGCGCCTTGATGCGCAAGCGATAGACGGCTACGAACAATTGGCCTTCGTGCCAACCAACCGAACCGACATTGGCTTGCTCGTTGCACGCCTGATCGTGGAAGCGCACGGCGGCGAAATTCAAGTCGCCATGTCTAGCGAACAGCGCCTTACCACTATCCGCGTACGACTTCCTATACACCTCCCACGCGCTGATTAACCGGCCTTTGCCGCGCGCTTTTCAGCGCGACACTGTCTCATTATTTTCGGTAAAAATTACACAGAATTCGTAATTATTACCGGTCTCCAGACGGGTAAGCGCTCAGTTCTTCGGTGATCCAGGCTTCGTTCCCAGGAAATAAATTATTCAAACGCCTACTTTGTGGTTGGCACAGAGGTTGCTCATCTCTTAGCGGTAGGTACGAAGTTAGATGGGTCGACAAATTTGATTGGAGGCTTTTATGTTGCAATATGCGGCGATATTTTTTGTTATTGCGTTGGTAGCAGCGCTATTCGGGTTCGGTGGCATCGCCGTCGGCGCTACCGAGATCGCGAAAATTCTATTCTTTGTATTTCTTCTGGTCACCGCGGTCACTTTGATCATGGGGCTGATCCGTCGTAAATCTTAATTTATTGGAGATGTCATGGAAAGTACAGCACGCGTCGAAAACGACGTGAAACGAGGTTGGAACAAGGTGTCGCGCACTATAGATCAGGGTGCCGATAGCACGATTGAATCGCTGGCCACGAGTTTCAAGGACGTCGTCGCCGACGCGGAGGAACTGCTAATGGCGACAGCTAACCTTTCCGGGGAAGGTTTTAGTGCCGCCCGCGAAAAATTTAGAGAGAAGTTAGATGCCGCCAAAGGCAAACTCGCCGACGCTCAAACCGTTGCCGGCGAAAAGGCTGAACACGCCGCAGCGGTGACGGAAAAATATGTCACTGAAAATCCGTGGAAGGCTTTGGCCATTGTCGGCTCTGTCGGCATGATCATCGGAATGTTGGTGCATAGACGCTAAGCCGTCACCGCCGCTAGGTTGTTTCCCCAGCCGTTTCGCCAGCGAATTTTCGCCGGCGAAACGGCTGAAAAGCGCCGAATTTTTTGCATGTGGGCGTTTCTAACAGTTTTAAGAGAGAGGATATGCCATGACCGCCCAATCATCGTTTCTTACCGACGTCGCAACACTGCGGCAGCGCGCCAGACAACACATTGAAGAAGGTGCCATAACCGACAGCTATACCGCGAACCGGGAAACGGTTATTAAGTTATTAAACGATGCATTAGCAACCGAATTGCTCTGCGTCTTACGCTACCGGCGTCACCATTTTATGGCTGCCGGATTGAGCGCGAAAAGCGTGGCACAGGAATTTATGGACCACTCCGTCGAAGAACAAGCGCATGCTGATGAAATCGCCAATCGTATCGTTCAATTGCGTGGTGAACCTAACTTTTCTCCGGACAGTTTATCGAGCCGAAGTCACGCCGAATACGTTGAAGGCGAAAGCTTAGTAGACATGATAAAAGAAAATTTAGTTGCCGAACGCATAGCCATCGATAGCTATCGAGAAATGATTACCTACCTAGGCGAGAGCGATACGACCACTCGACGAATGCTTGAGGGGATTCTGGCTATGGAAGAAGAACACGCGGATGACTTGCTGACGTTGGTTGAAAAGTACGTTCCAAACGGCAACAAAACTTAAAGTTCATCGGGCGTGCCGACACATCGTCAAAACCTCACTCAGCGTCGCGAGGCACTGGTACTACGCAGCGAAGCGTATCGCTTTAACATAAGGCGAAATTTCGCGCAATTGCGGCCAAGCATTGACTATGTCGCAACCGCACTGCGATTAGTCAACTCGTTACGATCGAAAATCGGCGTGATCGGCGGCATTGCCGCTGTGTTAGTGGTGCGGCGCCCCGGCACCGTCGTTAGCTGGCTAAGGCGCGGCTGGATAGTATGGCAACTGGCAAGGCGCTTGAGGCATCGATAAACGCCTTTAAACGAAAGTAAAAAATGGCTGCAATCGTTTCTCTGGAAGATTCCGTTCACCCGCCAAACCCGCCTTCAGCGTTTATGCCTTCTGCTGGGGGTACAGATGCACCGGTTCAATCAGATTATCCGTTAACCAAGACGGCTGCCATAGAAAACCAAAGCGCAGTTGAAGCCCATTTGTCAGCACCGAATGGCTCTAATAAATCACCCGCGACAACTGCGTTAGATATAAATCCGCGCAGCGACGTTGCGTTAGTCGGATTAGTTATTCTCGCTACGCTTTATACGCTGTATTTCGCGCGCGCGTTAATGCTGCCTGTGGTATTGGCGGTTTTATTTTCTATTTTGTTAGCGCCGTCCGTGCGCGCACTGCACCGGGCTCACATACCAGAAGCGTTTGGCGCCCTGATCGTATTGTTAATGGTCATAGCCGTTTTGGGATTCGCGATTGACAAATTATCGGAGCCGGCAACGGAGTGGCTGAATAAAGCGCCGCAAAGCCTTAGCCAGATAGAACGAAAGACCAAGTCGCTGAAAAATTTTGTCGGTGAAATTCGGCGATTAAGCGATCGGATAACAACCATGACTCGAGGGCCCGGCGAGAAACCGCCGAGGGAGGTGGTTGTAGAAAATATGAATTGGAGCGGTGTGCTACTAGGACAAACCCAATATTTTCTGGTCGGATCGTTATCTACGCTGATCTTGTTGTATTTTTTGTTAGCGTCGGGCGATACTTTTTTACGCAAGCTTGTGCGCATCTTGCCACGGTTACGCGATAAGGTCAGGGCCGTTGAAGTAACGCGCGAAATCCAGCATGAGATCGGACGTTATTTTTTAACGGTTGGGTGTATTAATATCGCCCTCGGCGTCGTGACCGCGATAGCGATGTGGATCCTAGGTATGCCCAACCCGGCGCTCTGGGGCGTGCTCGTCGCGATACTCAATTTCATCCCCTACGTCGGGCCGACTTTGAGCATGATTACCCTGACTCTTGCGGCGTTGCTGACTTTCGAGACAATTAGTCAGGCGTTGCTGGTACCGCTGGTGTTTGTCGGTTTGACGTTGTTCGAAGGGCAATTCCTGCAACCTATCGTCGTCGGTCGCCGATTGGCGTTAAATCCAGTTGTTATTTTCATAAGCTTTTTATTATGGGGATGGCTATGGGGGATTGCCGGTTTGTTAATTGCCGTTCCTCTACTGGTCACTATAAAAATCTGCTGCGATCATTTAGAGCCGCTGGCGCCGATTGCAGAGTTTCTCGGCCGGGAGTAGAGCCTCCGGAGTAATGGGCTTTTCATGTCGACATTACTTATTTTTAAGAAAAGGCAATAGGGTAAATTTTTTCCTCGCGATGGTAGTCCGGAATTCGCATCGTTCCTATCGTCAACACGTGCTTTGGCCAGTAGTAATATTAATCCAAACTGGCTGCGTTTCATTACCTGATCTCAAGGCTTTACGACATGGTTCCACACAAATACAGCAGGCGCAGTTGTTGAACGCCCATCGGTTGATCTTGATCAAACTTTCCTACGCTCTAAACCCTCGGAGTCTGACGTAAACTTAATTCACATCGATTCGCTTATCGCACGAAGTTTGACCCAGATCAAGTCAATCGATTGCAGCCACGGATAGCCTTACTTCACGGAACAAACCGGATCTACTTTTGATGTTGGAGCGCAAGATGACCAATAAAATTCTCGTATCGGCCGCTCTACTGTGGGCGTCTTTAAGCGCAGGCGCTCAGGCCCAAGATCCTGTGCTCGGCAAAGAACTTTACGACGGACGCTGTCTTGCCTGTCATAAGGAGGCGCCCTATGGCAAAGGGCCGCCGATGGCGCTGACATTGGAAAATCTTCGCGCCGCGGCGAAATTGTGGGACTCGATCTCTCCTGGAGCGCTTTGGACTCGCCAAGATCTTGATGACGTTGTTTCTTACCTAAACCAAAAATACTACCATTATTAGCATTGCACTCAACATCGGACAAATAACCCAATGAACATACCATCCACCATTGCAATTGCTTCCGTAATTTGCTTTTCGTTGGCGGCGGCAGACGAGATCAATCCAAGCCGCGGCGAAGCACTGTATGAAATCCGCTGTATAGAGTGTCACAATGTCAGCGTTCATAGCCGACAGAAACGTGTAGCGAAGAACTACGACGAAGTTCGCAATTGGACGAAGCGCTGGAACCAAACACTAGGTGGTGTGTGGGATAGTGCGGACATTGAGGACGTGACCTCCTATTTGAATGAAAAATACTATCGATATCCATGCACGGGATTGCAATGCTGATTTGCGGCACGAATGCAAACATCCAAACGATGCGATGCTAGTCGCCTAACGCGGAAATGCAAAAGCGCCTCAGCGGTAGACTAAAATCGGAATTCGACAGTGCGTCAGAACCTTGGTTGTTTCACTCCCGAGTAATAATCCCGTAATTCCACGACGGCCATGGGAAGCCATCAAGATCAGATCGCACTTGTATTCGCTCGCCGCATCAATGATGGCGCGAAATGGCTCGGAATCACGCTTGGTCACGACCTGGCACGGGACATTCAACGACGCCGCTTCTTCTTCAGCGACGGCCAGAATGCTTCGTGCTTCTTCAGTCGTTTCCTTATCGAATGCTTCCTCCGAAAGCATCTTATAGGCACCGTAGTCGGGGAACGCCCATTGGCCAAGCTTTGGCATGACATTTATTGCAACGATATCTGCGCCAAGTGACTTCGCTAGCTGCGTCGCCGCTTGGATTGCCGCGAAAGATAAGTCAGAACCATCAGTGGGCACTAGTATGCGTTTATACATGTTTGGCTCCAATTTCGGGTTTCATTGACAACTCCTAAAGAATGGACGCATGTTAGCGATAAACCAGCACGGGAATTTTGCAGTGGGTCAGTACCTTGGCCGCCTCGCTTCCTAACAAAAGCCCCGTCAGTCCGCGACGACCATGTGACGCCATGAATATTAGGTCGCAGCCCTTATCCTCGGCCGCTTTGATGATGCCTTCAAACGGCACGACACTCTTGGCGTAGTGAACCTCGCTGGGAACTCCAGCCGACTTAGCCCAGTCCGTTACTGATTTTAATATTCCGTTACTTACCAAAATTTCTTGTTTGGCGCGCTGCTCGGGTGAATAAACATCGAGGGGTACATAATCTCCGTGCGCCCAGGGATACAAGTCGATGGCGTGAAACCCCGTTACCTTTGCGCCGATGGATTTCGCAAAACTAACGCCCGCTTTTATAGCGCTTTCAGAAAGCTCGGAACCATCCGTTGGAATGAGAATGTGCTTAAACATATCGCGACCCTCGTGTTCGGTGAGTTCTCATGATACAAATCCATAGGCGCCCGCAATTGATCTAGATCAAGTCCGCATTGCGTATTGGTCGATATAGTTGTCTGACCAAACAGAGATCGCAAAGCCAGTATGAGTCGCTCGGGATCTCTATCAATCGAAGGGAATTTCATGACGGCATTAACTCGAGAGATATCTACACAGGCTGCGTATTTCGCGCCATCGTGACCGGTGATTTCACCACCGCGTGAGCGGCGTTTCACGGCATCGTGACCGATTCGATCTATTTCCATCAATCGAGCGCAAGTGCAACCCTAAAGAACCAAATTACTTCCCATCCGAATAGTAAATATACGAAATTCAACAATCTATGGTTAGACGTAAATCAATGCTCGGCCTGTCTTATTTTTTCCTTAGGAGTTTGGGACGCCCTGGTGCCAATGCACCATCTGCGCGCGCCGACAAATAGGCATAGAGATCGAGTATATGAGGCTTGACGGTCGTGTTGTTTTCCCACGGCGGCATTAAGATTTCACCTCGTTTGCCACGTTCCTGCTTTTGCACCTCGTCTATTATGGCGTCGCGAATCGCAGTTTGATTGTCACCGGTTTCCGACGAAGGTACAACGATACGGTAACGAGTTAGGACCTTAAAGGCGAATTCCCGAGGCGACAATAGCTTGACCCGCTCGACTAAACTGGGCGCCACATCCGTGCCCAACGCATCAACGCCATGACAGCTATAACAGGTTGTATGGAAGACCTTCCAACCGAGATAGGTTCCCGGGTCGACCTTGTTACCTACTACGTGATAGCTCCCCGGCGTCGGTTCGGCGGCGGCCGCCTCGGCATCGATGAGAGTGAGGAAGAACACCGCCCCGAATATTATTCCCGGCACCGTAGCAAATAAATAGATGACTTCGAGGAATCCCGATTGTTTTCGATAAGACTTCATACGATGGCTCCTTATTGCACGCCCATAACGCGCGACAACCTCACCATAGCCTCGGATACGGAGCTGTTTATTGATCCAGATCAAACCGGAACTGCCCTGTTATGACCGGGTGCCAAGTACAGACGTCTGTTCGCCGCTGTTCGCCCGATTCAAACCGACATCTCAAAACCAAAAATGCGACACTCAAATATTTCACACTAAGGTGAGCACATCGTCCAGCGCGCGACGCGGCGTCGGTCTTACTACCGGACCAAAACCCAGCCGCAAGCATAGTTGCGGATAGAGTTCGCTCACGAGCATTTCGCGTAAGCGCGCGCGCAGATGAGCTAACTCGATCGGTTGATTCAAGTACGACACCCGCACACCTTCCGCCGTAGCGCGCAACAGGAGATGCATTAACGCCTCGCCGGCCACGAGCCAGTCTTTGCTGTTGTCAGCCTCAGTTCCAATGACTGCCATTAGTGGTGAACCGAGCGCGATTTCGCGGTCGTGAGCGGCTCTGCCGCCACCAAGATCAAAAGTTCGCATAACGACTGGGGCAACGACCGACACTAAATCACTCAGCCCGACGGTATGCCCCGGCATACCGTCGCCACTTGCACTTCTATTCGGATGCATCCACGCGGCCAGCTCCCGTCGCACTCGCGGGTCGGACCATTGCTCCCGATCCGCTTCGGCGATCAAATCGGCAAGCGCAATGCGCTGCTGCTGTGTTTGTATTCGCCACAGCCAAGCGCCCTCATTCTCCACCGCAGCGGCAAGCGCACGTTGTAGTTGATCCGAGAGGTCTCGAGCTTCAAATGCCGCGCGCGTAGTGCGCCGCTTCGTGATCGCGCCGAATAAAACCCGTTCGTCCGTGGTCGTGGCTCGTTTTCCGAGGATGCGAACACGGGCAAGAAGATCGGCGTCCGGCCCTTCCGGTTGACGTTCGATTGCCGGTTCCACGCCGAGATTTCGTAAACATAAGCACAGCGTGAACAGCGCGGCACCGCAACTAATCACCAGTTCGCGATCAGCATGATCGATCACCGCTAAAGCGCGTGTTCGGTCTGCGTAAATTTCCATCTGATCGCCCACAATACAAAACCGCCAGGGCTGAGAGTTATGGCTCGACGGCGCGAGGATGGCATAGCGGATCGCGCGAACAAACAAATCGCGTGGGCTAGCGTCAGCTGCTAACTCTGGCTCCGAAATCTCCCACGCACTTAGGTTAGCCTCTGTCACTATGTACTCCTCTTCACTGAATTTTCGCCCCCTTGCCAAACTGGCCCCATCACATTCGACACACTAGGCTCCTAATTTAGTCGATTACCAAAGTGAAGGTTTGATCCAGATCAAGCGTCCGACGGACCTAGCTCAATCCCAAAAAAGACCAGTAGCGTTGCGATTTCCATCCGAGGCAATGGCAATGGAGGCCGATGTTCCGTGTGAAGTGTCATATCAGTGTTACCGCAATAAACTTGAAAATTGCGCGATGTTTGTTTTCCGTTGGCGTCGTGGTGAACTCAAATGATTCGGCGCCGATCAACAATGGGTCACCTAGGTCATGCGTGAGCCAATTGCGGGCCGATCGGTTGCCGCCGAAACGCCATCGGCACCGCAAGATTATTAGCTAGTAGCAAAGGGTCGGATTCGCGCCTGGACAGGGCCCTCAACCTATCGACGTCGAGTAACGTTATTTCTTTGCTATGTTCGATGCCGATGAGTTTTGCTGTCTGTAGTCGACCTAGTACCCGACTGACGGTTTCCAATGTTAGGCCAAGGTAATTGCCGATTTCTTCACGCGTCATACGCAATATAAAATGGGTCGCGGAATAATGACGCTCATTAAAGCGCATAGATAAGTTCAACAAGAACGTCACGACTCGTTTATCCGCTTGCATGGTTCCCAGTAAAGCCATAATTTGTTGCTCACGGACAATTTCCCGGCTCATCATCCGATTTAACTCAAGGCTAAGCGATTGAACCTTGCTTGCTAGATGCATCAGGCGCTGATAGTGGATGATGCAGATTTCGCCGTCCTCAAGTGCGATGGCATCGCACGAATAGGTTTGGGAGCCAATCCCGTCGAAACCCAGCAGCTCGCCATTCATGCGAAAACTAGTGACATGATCGCGACCATCTTCTAGCAACACGCGAGTTTTGAAGAATCCACTGCGAACAGCATAAATCGATTCAAAGTGATCTCCCATGTGATAAAGCACGTCGCCGCGTTGGACTCGTCGGCGAGTAAATTTCAGGTTGTCGAACCAGCGCTTCTCGTCCACGGCAATTCCTGCCGACCAACACAAACTCGAACTAGAGCAGGCGGCGCAGCCATCAGCAATAGACGCGGCGCATTGAAATGAATTAGTAGTGGAAAGGCGGCTATGGATATTGTCAAAACTCATGGTGCTCTCCTGAAAGGAAGACGTCGAGCTAAAGCTACTGCCAGATCACTTTTAAGTTTAATCTGGCTTGTGTGTTGTTATCGCGCGCGCCATTACGGGTGGCCCACGTATAGCGCAATCTTGCCTTTGGAATGCCCTGATTCACTCAAGGTGTGCGCGCGCTTTATATCTTGTAATCCGAATTCAGCACAAATGATTGGTCGTAGTTTTCCGCTGTCCACCAACTGGGCTATTTCGTCCAGCGCCGAAGCGTCGGGCTTAATAAACACAAAGGCGCTGCGTAGCCCTAGGTTTTTGGCTTCATCCTCCGGTGGATGGCTGACAATTGAAACCAGGATGCCGCCTGGTGTCATCACTGGCCATGACTCTTCTTGCGAGCGTCCGCCTACGGTATCAAACACCACGTCGATATTTTTAGTGGCATCAAGCAAACGTTGCGCACGATAGTCGATAAACTCGTCGGCACCCAGCGATTCCACCAATTCGCGATTGGCAACCGATGCGGTGGCAATGACGTAAGCGCCGCGCCATTTCGCTAGTTGTACAGCCAAGCTACCTACGCCCCCGGCCGCGGCGTGAATCAATACCCGTTGTCCGGCAGAAATCTTTGCCTCGTTGATCAGCACTTCCCATGCGGTGATACCTGCGAGCGGCAGTACGCCGGCCTCTATGTGAGAAATAGTCTTGGGTTTGGCGGCGACTTCATCTTCATGAACTGCTACGAATTCCGCATGAGTCCCATCTCGCTCAATAGCGGGCCGCGAAAAAACACTATCGCCGACCTTAAATTTCCCTACTTTTTCGCCTACTGCATGCACGATGCCGGATACGTCCCAACCAGGGATGATGGCCATGCGAAATGGAATGATTTCTTTAAGGTGGCCTTCACGAATTTTCCAATCGACCGGATTCACAGAGGCGCCGATCACCCGAATCAATACGTCATCGGCTCTAACAATCGGCTCGGGCGCGTCTTCAAACCGGAGTACATTCACGTCGCCGTAACTATGGATTCGTACTGCTTTCATTGAGATCCCTCTAATGGGACTGGTTCTAAACGATGGAGCGATCGAAGCTGGGGTGGGAAGCTTACATTTTCGACGATTTTTGATCTCTACCCCTCGCCATTAATTTCACCGCGAGATGCAGCAATCTCGTTGTGTTAAGCCACGGTGGGGCGATTTTTTGCATCATATCGATCGCGGTTGTTTCGGACATAACGATTAAGTTTGCAATCGTCATGTCCGATTTGCCGCCGAAATAATGTGGCCACCTTCCGATCCCCACCTTTCGGTCGCCCTACCGGATTCGCTCATTTTTACCAACTTGCCAACGCCCTACGACCTACAAATCAAATTCCACGCAACATTTATGCCAATAAAATGCAGTGTTCTAAATGCTTGTTATCTTCGGGGTAGGGCTGATCAGATGGACATTCTGAGTGCACGGACGTGTGACGACCGGTAATAGTTACGAATTTTGTTTAACTTCTACTGAAGAAAACTAACCAAATATTCTAGAACCGGTTGATCTTGCATTATTTTCCTAGACGACTTAATTTTTGGAGAAATGTAGAACGAAAGCCGGTGCCTGCCACACAACTAGAGTTTGAATGTCGGTAAATATTACATAGTCTTGTAAGGTCTACACTAGGTTTTTCTAAGTACTCTAATAATTTCCCCGCCGCGCTATTCTTACCCGCGAACTTACGCTGCGAAAAATTACGCTGGCACACTGCTTGCTGCTCTATTAACGCGAAGCTGTCGTGTCACTAGTAGATGTGCCGCGCTTGATGGATCGACCTCCCCGCGTGAAATCAACTGGTAGCCAGCGGCGATCGTTGCAGGCCGACAG
This sequence comes from Pseudomonadota bacterium, assembly GCA_031419835.1. Lineage (GTDB taxonomy): Bacteria > Pseudomonadota > Gammaproteobacteria > Burkholderiales > JALYOK01 > JALYOK01. The sequence continues at coordinate 11,754 of JANOLP010000110.1, forward strand.
CTTCGCTTTCTTCTTCCATCCCTCGCTGCGCCGCAATCATCAATACAGCGTTGGGAATGGGTACGGCGGCAATTCGTTGTTTAGTCTTTAGGAGACTTAGCTTGCTCGCAACTTGGCGCCAAAACACGCTGTTTAATCAACGCTGGGCACCCCCTGCAGCGCTGGACGAAGAACCCATCCGCGCGGAGCTTTTTAGTCAAGAACGCTTAGAACAACATGCCCGAACATTAGCCATTGCCCAGGCCATAACCACTGCGCCACGAAAAGTAAAATCGCTGGCACTACGCGTGGATGTAAATCGAGAGGTACTACAGACTTCTTTGCGCGCTATCGCGCTGGCCGAACGAGATCAGCGCGCGATCACGCCGGCGGCGGAATGGTTACTCGACAATTTTCACGTTGTCGAGGAGCAGATTGCCGATATTCACGAGCACTTGCCGGACCAGTTCTATCGAGAATTGCCTAAGCTGGCGAATGGACCGCTCGCTGGGTATCCCAGAGTTTATGGCATGTCATGGGCGTTTGTTGCTCATACCGACAGCCGCTTTTCTCCGGAACAGTTGATCGGTTTTGTCGCGGCTTACCAAGACGTGGCGCCGTTGACAATGGGGGAAATATGGGCGCTACCGATCACGCTTCGCGTCGTGATGATCGAGAATCTGAGCCGCTTTGCGACGAAAATTACGAATTCCCAACGCGGTCGGCAACTGGCTAATCAATATATCAACGACATCGACGCTGTTGATCAGCGCAGACAGCGCGTCGCTGCGGTGTTGCCCGTCGAGCCTTTGCGACGTGCGTTCGCTGTGCAATTGGTGCAAAGGCTGCGAGATCAGCACCGAGTAACGTCAATTGAAACAAATTTACTCACGGATTGGTTGGCGGAACAAAAACTCAGCATCGATGAGCTAGTGCAGCGCGAGCACGCGGCACAGTCGGCCGCCAATCTGTCGGTTAGGAACATTATCAGCAGTATGCGATTGATCTCCGCCGTCGACTGGCGCACTTTTTTCGAAGCCGTCAGTCTGGTTGAGCAAAAAATGCGAAGTCACAAGACTTATGCGACGATGGATTTCGCTTCCCGCGATCGCTATCGCCATGCGATTGAAGAATTAGCCAGGTACTCGCCCCAGACCGAACTGGCGGTAGCGCAAGCCGTTCTCAGTAAAATCAAAGCTCCCGCAACGGTGACAAATAGCCCGGGCGGCAACACGGCACGCGGACTTGATCCAGGTTACTTACTTATCGCCGAGGGGCGTCCCGCCTTAGAAATCGAGCTTAACTATCGCCCGCCGCCGTTACAGCGACTAAAGCGCTTCTACAGCCGCTATCCAACGGTTAATTATCTAGCCAGTATTGCCATTCTTACCGCGTGCGTCGTTTTCGCGTTGGCGTGGAATAGCGTAGCCGTAGGGCTAACAACAACGGAAATTATTGGTTTGGGATTACTGAGTTTATTTCCCGCAAGCGACATCGCGGTGGCACTGGTAAATCGATTGGTCACACGAGCATTCAAACCTCGTCATCTGCCTCGAATTGAGCTTCAAGATGGGCCGCCGATCGATTCGAAAACCTTCTTGGTAGTGCCTACATTACTGACGAGCGTCGCCGCGATTCGCGCACAGATTGCGCAGTTGGAGGTCTACTACCTCGCCAATCCCGATGGTGCCGTGTATTTCGCCATATTGTCGGATTGGGTCGATGCAAACGCGGAAGCGTCGCCGACCGATGCGGCCTTGCTTGATTGCGCACGACAGGAAATAGCCCGGTTGAATGCGCACCGAATGACAGCCGGTGGCCCACGTTTTTTCGTGTTTCATCGCAAGCGTCTTTGGAACGAAAGTGAAGGTAAGTGGATGGGTTGGGAGCGCAAGCGCGGCAAGTTGACCGAGTTTAACCGGCTACTGCGCGGTGCGACCGACACTTCATTCTTGCCGCGGGAGTATGGGGAGCCGGAACTACCGGTTGGCGTTCGTTACGTTCTCACGCTCGACGCGGATACCAAGTTGCCGATTGATACCGTGAGTCAATTAGTCGGAATTGCTTGTCATCCACTGAACCAGCCGCGCTTTGATAGTGCCACCCATCGCACCGTGCATGGATACGGCCTATTGCAACCGCGCGTGACGCCGCCTCTACCGCAGGGTGAGGAGCGCTCGGTTTTTCAACGCCTGTTCACCGGCGCCGGTGGTGTCGATGCCTATGCCGGCGCCGCCTCGGACGTGTATCAAGATCTGTTCGGCGAAGGAAGCTTTACCGGCAAAGGCTTGTACGATGTCGATGCTTTCGATCGTGCGCTGGCAGGAAGGGTGCCGCCGAACCGGTTGTTGAGCCATGATTTGTTCGAAGGCATATTCGCCCGCTGTGCATTGGTCAGCGATGTCGAAGTATTTGAGGATTTTCCATCCCATGTCGAGGTGGCCGCGGCGCGGCAGCACCGCTGGGCGCGCGGGGATTGGCAACTACTGCCGTGGATAATCGGGTCGCAAGGACGGGATATTCCTGCCATCGGCCGCTGGAAGATGTTGGACAACTTGCGGCGTACGCTGTCGGCCCCGGCCGCGCTGTTGTTGCTGGTTCTGTCGTGGGCATTGCCTAGGGCGCCGCAGAGCGTATGGCTGGCGCTAGTTGTTGCGGCACTTGCGGTTCCCGCGGTCGTGGCACTGCTAGATTATCTGATCGCGTTGCTCCGCGCGGAGCGGAGGTTTCAGTCACTGCGCAGTTTTAGCGAAAAAGTTCTGCTGGCAACGGGCCAAGTTTTGTTCGCGTTGACGCTATTGGCGCACCACGCGTGGCTGATGACGGACGCCATCATTCGCACTTTGGTGCGGTTATTCATTACCCATCGAAAGCTACTGGAATGGACGACGGCAGCGCAAGCAAAAGCATTATCCGGCTTTGCTTTGACTCATTTCCTTTGGCCGCTGCGTAGCGCGACCGGTGTCGTGATCGGCGCCAGCGCGGTGGTGCTGTATTTCAATCCGGCGTCGCTGCGCGTCGCCGCGCCCTTGCTCGTGTTGTGGTGGGTCGCGCCGTTATTTGCTCGCGTGATGAGTCTACCGCCACCGGCGGATTCCACACGCCCGTTGTCCGTTTCCGACACACAGTTGTTGCGCAGCACGGCGCGCCGCATAGGGCATTTCTTCACCACTTTTGTCACGCAAGAAGACCATCATTTGCCGCCGGATAATTTTCAAGAAGATCCACGGCCAGCCATTGCGCATCGTACTTCGCCAACTAACATGGGGCTCTATTTATTGGCGACGGTCACTGCGCGGGATTTTGGCTGGTTAGGTTTGCTGGATATGACCGAGCGGCTCGAGCTTAGTCTGGCAAGCGTGCTCAAACTGGAGCGTCATCGCGGGCATTTGCTCAATTGGTACGATACCCGCACCATGCAGCCGCTTGAGCCGCGCTACGTGTCGACGGTCGACAGCGGTAATCTTGCCGGACATTTACTCGCGCTCAAGCAAGCGTGCGCCGATCTCGTGCAGCAGCCCATCGTGTCAACGGCACAATTCAACGGCGTCGCCGATACGCTTAGATTATTTCAAGCAACCCTCGCCAAAACTAAAGAAGATCGACGCACTCTGTCCGTCAGCGTGGACGAACTACGCCGCTGTGCCGAACAAGTCGAGTCATGTTTATCTATCCCAATCGTGCAAGGACACGCATTATATTTGCGTTGGCACGCGCTATCTGGACATGCCGCCCATCTGCGCGATCTTTGTTTAGCCTTCACCCAGGAGCGCGGTGAGGTTGATTCAGAGCTGATGGCGTGGGCGGCGGCGCTGGACGGCGACGTTCGCTCCATTCTTCGCGACATCGATGTCTTGATGCCGTGGTTAAAGCTCGAGTTTCCGGGGCAGGATGCCGACGCCGGAGAGACGAACGAACTAGCAAATCTACAAACCGCGGCGATGACGGTAGCGAATCTCCCGGACTTGTGTGAGCAAGCGTCGCTCGCAGCGCGAGCGCAATCAAGCGCTGATCGCATCGAATCGCGTGGCATTGAACAGCGGTCTTTGCCGACTAGTTTAAGCGCAGCGTTAATTAGTGCTATCGCGGCAAACCGCTCTTTACACCAGCGGCTCAATAGTCTTGCCGCTACGGCACAACGCGTATTTTCCGAAATGGAATTCGGCTTTTTGTTCGATCCGGAAAAGCGTTTGTTCTCCATCGGCTATAAGGTCGCCGATGGTGTGCTCGACCCAAGTTTTTACGATTTGCTGGCTTCCGAGGCACGACTGACAAGTCTTATCGCCATCGCCAAACGCGATGTGCCGGTCCGCCACTGGTTTCGTCTGGGCCGCCGCTTGACTTCACTTACGGGCGGTCCGGCCTTGTTATCCTGGTCGGGATCGATGTTCGAATATCTGATGCCATCGTTAGTTCTGCACACGCCTGACGGGAGTTTGCTCGACGTCACATGTAAACGCATCATTCAACGGCAAATCGAATATACACAGGCGACTGGAACTCCGTGGGGAATTTCCGAGTCCGCTTTTTTTATCCGCGATCGCGCCTTCACGTATCAATACGCCGATTTCGGCGTGCCCGGCCTGGGGCTAAAGCGCGGATTAGAACAAGATCGCGTCATCGCTCCCTATGCGACTGCGCTTGCCGCTATGTACGACACGCACGCGGCTCTGGCAAATTTTCGTACGCTGGACCGCATCGGTGGCTGCGGTCGCTATGGCTATTTCGAAGCGCTCGATTTCACGCCGGAGCGCTTGCCGGAAGGGCAGAGCATGGCGTTGGTGCGGGCTTTTATGGCGCATCATCAAGGCATGTCGCTGGTAGCGCTTTCCAATGCCCTTCATGACGGCATTATGCGTAGCCGCTTTCATCGCGATCCGATGGTCAAGGCGATCGAAATTTTGTTGCAGGAACGAGTACCCGATGCCGTACCCGCGCGCTTGGTGCAACCCGTTGCAGAACGCCGCGTTCGAGCGATGCAGACCGGCCCGGCCAATGTGCGACGTTTTAAATCACCCCACACCGCCGTGCCGGCGACGCATTTATTGTCCAACGGCCGTTACGCAGTGATGCTTACGGCGGCAGGATCCGGCTATAGCCAATGGGGGAAACTGGCTATTACGCGCTGGCGTGAAGATGTCACGCGCGATTGTTGGGGTAGCTATATTTTCATCCGCAACACGACCACCGGAACAGCGTGGTCGGCCGGCTACCAACCTACGGTGCAAGAGCCCGACCACTATGCTGCGACGTTTTTCGAGGAGCGTGCTCGTATCGCGCGGCGTGACGGTGATATTGCCAGTGCGCTTGAAGTGGTCGTGTCTCCCGAAGACAACGCAGAGGTGCGACTCTTAAAGTTGACCAACAACGGTTCGCGAGTTTGCGAACTTGAGTTAACTTCATACATGGAGTTGGTGCTCGCGCCGTTGGCGGCGGACCTCGCCCATCCGGCCTTTTCAAATTTGTTTATCGAAACGGAATACGCGGCCGATACGCGCGCGCTGCTCGCCAAGCGCCGGCCTCGCAGCGAAACCGAAGCACCGGTCTGGGCCGCACACGTGATCGCGTGTAGCGTCCCTCACTCGATTGAATACGAAACAGACCGGGCGCGTTTCATCGGCCGCGGCCATGATGTACGCGCACCGATTGCCGTGCTCGATGGGCGGCCGCTATCGAATACCGTCGGCGCTGTGCTTGATCCCATTTTCAGCTTGCGCACGCGCGTGCGTATCGAGCCGGGCGCAAAAGTGCAAGTTACCTTTTCTACGATGGTGGGCGATTCGCGGGAAACGGTAATCGATCTGGCCGACAAATACGGCGATCCGGCAATCTTTGAACGCATTTCTGCGTTATCGTGGACTTTTGCCCAAGTTCAGTTGCATTACCTGCGCATCGAAGCGGAAGAAGCGCAATGGTTTCAATCATTGGCCAACCACGTTCTTTTCCCCGATCCGTCGCTGCGGCCCAGCCCCGAGTTTCTAGCCCAGAACCGGCTAGGCGCGAGCGCGCTATGGCGCCATCGGATTTCAGGCGACCGTCCACTTGTTGTATTGCGCATGACCAGCGCCGATGCGATGGACATCGTATGGCAACTGCTTCGCGCCCACGAGTATTGGCGCATTAAGTGCTTAGCGGTTGACTTGGTGATTTTAAATGAGCGCAGTATTTCGTATGTTCAAGACCTGCAGCAACTGCTCGAAAGCACCGTGCGTACCAATCAAACCTTGGCATCGCACGACGCGCAGGAGATCGAAGGCGGCATCTATGTGCTGCGCGCCGATTTGCTGTCGCAGGAAGAACGGCTATTAATTCTAACGGCGGCGCGAGCGGTGTTGGTCGCCGGCCAAGGCAGCCTTTTAGAACAATTAGATAAGCCATCGAAACAAGAGAAACCAGTGGCCGTTGTACCGTCCCGGATCCGTCGCTCTACTTTCGAAGCGATCAAAGTCCCGGTACCGGAATTGCAATTCTTTAACGGGTTGGGCGGCTTTTCAGCCGATGGCCGGGAATATGTCACCGTGCTCAACAAAGGCCAGAATACCCCTGCGCCTTGGGTGAACGTAATCGCTAATCCGAATTTCGGTTTTTTGGTTTCGGAATCGGGCGGCGGTTATACCTTCGCACGCAACAGCCGCGAGAACCAATTGACGCCGTGGTCGAACGATACCGTCAGCGATCCCACTGGTGAAATATTTTATTTACGAGATGAAGATAATGGTTGGATTTGGACGCCCACCGCGCGGCCGATACGACTTGGCGACGCGAGTTATGTCACACGGCATGGCCAAGGCTACAGTTCGTTTCACAGCGGCGCCTATGGAATTGCCAGCGAGCTTGAGGTATTTGCCGATTGGAATGATCCTGTCAAGATTTCCTGCCTGCGACTGCGCAATGGTTCCCCTGTTACGCGAAAGATTTCCGTGACTGCCTACGTCGAATGGGTACTCGGCACCGGGCGAGGCGCCAGTTCGCCGTTTATCGTTACGCAGCGCGATGAGGATAGCGGCGCGCTGTTCGCGCGCAATCCTTGGAATGCCGATTTCGGCGAACATATCGCGTTTGCCGATTTTGCCGGTCGGCAAACCGCTTGGACGTGCGATCGAGGCGAGTTTCTAGGCCGTAACGGCAGCGCTCGCAATCCGGCTGCATTGCAGCGCGGTGCAATCTTGTCAGGTCGAACCGGCGCTGGGTTCGATCCGTGTGCCGCGCTTCAAACAACGGTTGAAATACTACCCGACCAGCAAGTGGAATTGGTTTTCTTCCTCGGCCAGTCCGACAGCCCCGAATCTGCTCGATCATTGTTGCGCCGTTTGCGCGCTACTCGCCCAAGCGAAATCCTGGACGAGGTGAAAAATAACTGGAGCAAGTTGCTTACTACCGTTCAGGTGCATACACCGGATCCAGCCATGGATATCATGCTGAATGGTTGGCTGCTCTATCAAACGCTAGCGTGCCGCTACTGGGCCCGCGCTGGGTTCTATCAAGCCGGCGGCGCTTATGGCTTTCGCGATCAACTGCAAGACAGCATGGCAATCGCAATGGTGGCGCCGGAACTCGCCCGCGAGCACATTGTGCGCGCCGCGGCGCGGCAATTTATCGAGGGGGACGTGCAGCATTGGTGGCATCCACCAACGGGCCGCGGCGTACGCACGCATTTTTCCGACGACCGGATTTGGTTACCGTACGTGGTCGCACATTATGTTGCCGTGACCGGCGATACAGCGATCCTGGATGAAATGACGCCATTCCTCGAAGGTCGACAATTATTACCG
>JANOLP010000111.1:0-13179 GCA_031419835.1 Pseudomonadota bacterium
TGCGTCGAAAGGCAATCGCTTCAGTGGACTCACTGCGAACAGTAGCGTGCAGTTGCTATCGGAGATCAAGCCCGAAAAAATTCCGCGCATGACCACCGGCATCGCCGAACTCGATCGCGTGCTCGGCGGCGGCATGGTGCCAGGCGGCGTGGTGTTGATTGGCGGCGATCCGGGCATCGGCAAATCTACATTGCTATTGCAAGCGCTGGCGCACATGAATACGACGCAGTCGACCCTTTATGTCAGCGGCGAAGAATCCCTGCAGCAAATCGCGTTGCGCGCGCAGCGCTTGCAAGTCGAAGCAAAATCCATGAAGTTGCTCGCCGAAATTCAACTGGAAAAAATCCAGCAAGTTCTCGCCGAACAAAAACCAAAAATCGCGGTGATCGATTCCATTCAAACCGTTTATACCGAGGCGCTGACATCCTCCCCAGGCAGCGTCGCGCAAGTGCGCGAATGTTCCGCGCAACTCACGCGAGTGGCCAAGGCCAGCGGCACCGCATTGATTTTGATCGGCCACGTAACGAAGGAGGGCGCGCTCGCCGGGCCGCGCGTGCTTGAGCACATGGTTGATACCGTGCTGTATTTCGAAGGCGACACCAACTCTAGTTTTCGTTTGGTACGCGCGTTCAAGAATCGCTTCGGTGCGGTGAACGAGCTCGGCGTATTCGCGATGACCGATCGCGGATTAAAGGAAGTCGCGAATCCATCGGCATTATTTTTATCGCAGCACAGCGAGCCCGTGGCGGGTTCGTGCATTACCGTGACGCAAGAGGGCACGCGGCCATTACTCGTCGAAGTTCAAGCGCTGGTCGATCAAAGCCATTCCGGCAACCCGCGTCGCTTGAGTGTTGGGTTGGAGCAGAATCGTCTTGCGATGTTGCTCGCCGGCCTACATCGTCATGCCGGCATCGCCTGCTTCGATCAGGATGTCTTCGTAAATGCCGTCGGCGGCGTTAAGATATCGGAACCAGCGGCGGATTTAGCGGCCATATTAGCGATCGTGTCGTCGTTCAAAAATCGACCGCTCGCCGATAAGATGGTGGTATTCGGCGAAGTGGGTTTGACCGGCGAGATACGTCCGGTGTTACGCGGGCAAGAACGTTTAAAGGAAGCGGCGAAATTGGGCTTCACTCGCGCGTTGATTCCCGCGGCGAACCGGCCGAAGCAAGCCATCGCGGGCATGGAAGTGATTGCGATTAAGCGCGTCGAAGAAGCGCTCAAGCTGGGGTTTGAATAATGGTTGGGTCTCAAGGAGCTTACTATGTTTAAGAAAATTTTTGTTTTGTTAATTCTCGCGGCGCTAGTTGCATGCCAATCGGTGAAAACCACCGGCGGCGGCGCCGTTGGTGTCGAGCGTAAGCAACGAATGTTCCGTGGCCTGTCGGCGGAACAAGTGAATCAATCGGCCGTTGCTGCTTACAAAGAAGAGCTCGGTAAGGCGCAACAGAAAAACGCACTCAATACCAATCAACCGCAGCTTACGCGTTTGCGCGCTATCGCCAATCGCCTCACGCCGCGCACCGGTGTGTTTCGCGAAGACGCGCCGAAGTGGGCGTGGGAAGTGAATCTGACATCCAGCGACGAACTGAATGCCTATTGCATGCCCGGCGGCAAGATCATGTTCTATACCGGCATCATCGAAAAGTTGAAACTGACCGACGCGGAGATTGCCGCGATCATGGGCCACGAAATTGCCCACGCCTTGCGCGAACATGGGCGTGAGCGCATGTCTCAGCAGATGGGACAAAATGCCGCCGTCGGCGTCGGCGCTGCGGTATTGGGCGTCGGCGAAGTGGGCGCGAACTTGATCGGCATGGTCGCGAACGTCACCTTCGGATTGCCTCACAGCCGCACGCACGAAACCGAATCCGATATCATCGGTCTGGAACTCATGGCGCGCGGTGGCTACGATCCAAACGCCGCAGTGAACGTCTGGAAAAAAATGGCCGAAGCAGCGAAGGGCGGGCCGCCGCAGTTCTTGAGCACCCATCCATCTCACGACACACGAATAAAAGATTTGCAGAACAATATTCCAAAGGTCATGCCGCTCTATCAGGCGGCACCAAAAACCTAATCGATTGTGCCGTGCCAGGAGGTGCGCCGCGCTCGCTTCTTGCCATGGCATTGCCCAAGAGCCGCGCCAATACTGCCTCTTGGCATGATCGATAAAGTGATTTCAACTGGGCATACAATAATTATCACACTCAATCACAATCGATTCTATGGACATCACTTTTCTAGGCGCTGCGCAAGAAGTTACCGGCTCGTGTTATTTAGTACAAACCAATCGCGTTAAATTTATTGTCGACTGCGGTTTGTTTCAAGGCGGACCGGAAGCCTACCGCAAAAATCTCGCGGCGTTTCAATTCGAGCCGAAGGAAATCGATTTTGTCTTACTCACGCATGCGCATACCGACCATGCGGGATTGCTGCCGCGCCTATCGGCATTCGGATTTAGAGGCCCAATTTACGCGACTGATGCGACGGTCGATTTACTCAATGTAATGTTGCTCGACAGTGCGCATATTCAAGAGTCTGAAGCGCTGTGGCAAAACAAACGTCGCCATAAGCAGAGCAAAGGCGCGCGCGCCGACGTCGCGCCTCTTTACACCGTTGCACAAGCGCAGGAATGTTTGAAGCAACTCGACGATGTTGCATACAACACAGAATTCAAAGCACACGATGACGTGCGTGTACGATTTCAAGATGCGGGACACATTCTCGGCTCGGCCAGCATCGAAGTTTGGCTGACCGAAAATAATATTTCGAAAAAAATTGTTTTCTCCGGAGATCTGGGACAGCCGGGTAGGTTGATCGTGCGCGATCCAACGCCGATCAAAGAGGCGGACGTGTTGTTGGTGGAATCGACTTACGGCAATCGTCTGCACAAGACCATCGACGACACCAAAGCCGAATTGCTGAAAGCGATCGACGAGACATTCAACCGAAAAAAAGGCAATGTCATCGTGCCGGCATTCGCCCTAGGGCGAACGCAAGAGCTGATCTTTATGCTGCTGCAACTCACGCGCGAGGGCAAACTCAAAAATATAAATGTCTTCATTGATTCGCCGCTCGGTTCCAAAGCAACCAAAATTACGCTCGACAATCTTGAGTCGCTCGACGACGCGACGCGTGAACTCGCTCACGAAATGCGCAGTGGCAAGCACCCGATCCAGATTCGTTTTACCGAAACCGTGGAAGATTCCATGGCGCTGAACGATATTCGTTCCGGCGCGATCATCATTGCCGGCAGCGGTATGTGCGACGCGGGACGGATCAAACATCACCTCAAACATCGCCTCGGTCATAAGCAACATACTATCGTATTCGCGGGCTATCAAGGCGAAGGCACACTCGGCCGCCGCATTGTCGATCGGGCGCCGATGGTGAATATTTTTGGCGAGGACATCCGTGTGGCGGCGGATATCTATACGTTAGGCGGACTCTCGGCGCATGGCGATCAGCGCGCACTGCTTGATTGGCTCGGCCATTTTTCGCCGGCGCCGGCGCAAACGTTTATCGTTCACGGCGAACAGTCGACTATGAAAATATTTTCCGAAAAAATCACCAGCGACCTAAACTGGAAACCGACCTTGCCGACTATTGGAAACAATTTCAATCTCGCGTAGGGCAGTTCAAGGCGATTAGCGCCAAAACTACCGTTTAAAGCAACCGATCTCCGTTATTGCCTACTCGATTGCGCTATTTAATTGCCTTGCTTACTGTAAGCTAGGCAACTAAAATGGCGCTATGATCAAAGAAGATTTATCGCGAAACTTCGGTTTTATCCTTAACGACGTCGCGCGCTTGATGCGAAATATTTTCGATCGTCGGGTAAAGGCACTGGGCCTGACGCGTTCGCAGTGGTGGGTTCTCAACCATTTGTTCCGCAATAACGGCGCTACGCAGTCGGAGCTGGCCGATATTCTGGAAATCGAAAAAGCAACGCTTGGGCGTTTGCTTGATCGAATGGAAGCCAAGGGCTGGATCCGGCGCGAGGAGCATGCAACGGATCGGCGCGCGAAACGCGTTTTTCTCACGGCCGAAGTCGAGCCGGCGGTGAAAGCGATGCGTGCGGCCGCCGCCGACTTGCGCCGCGATGCGCTTAGCGATTTTGCTGTGGACGATCGCGAACGCTTTGTCGACATGCTGCTCTCCATCAAAACCAATTTGACGCGCTTGGACAACGGTACTGTAAAGTCTGCTGCACGGGGACGTATTCAATGACGATCCCGCCTTCGGTATCGCGACTGTTGCTGTTGCTCACGCGCGTATTCTTGTTAGGCGTGGTGCCCATTGTCGCGACAATTTTCGGTTTACAGTATTACGCGCGAGGTGGACGTTTTGTCGAAACGGAAGACGCCTACATCAAAACTAATATCAGCACTGTCAGTTCACCCATACCAGGTCGTATTGTTGAGGTATTGGCGCACGACAACCAAGCGGTCGCGGCCGGCGCATTGCTATTTCGCATCAATCCCGCACCCTACGAAATCGCCATTGAGCGTGCCAAGGCGCGCATGGAAATCATTCGAACGGACGTTGCATCGCTACGCGCGGAATACAAAGCGACGCTTTCGAAGGCAGACGAAATCCGCGAACGCATTCAATTTTTGCAACGCCAATTGGATCGCCAAATCAAGCTGAAAGAATACGGCATGAGTCGCGGCGACGTGTATGACGAAGCGCGCTTGAACCTCGGTGTCGCGCAGCGCGAGTTGGCGACGACGGGCGAAGGCGCGAATCGCGTGCTCGCTAATTTGAATGGCGATCGCAATCTCCCGGCGGAAAAACATCCTCGCTACCTCGAAGCGAAAACCGCGCTCGACGACGCGCTACTGGATCTCGAGCGCACGCGCATCGTTGCGCCAGTGGCCGGCGTCATCAGCAATATGAAAGTGCGCGTCGGCGAATTCACCGAGCGCGGCGCGCCGCTGTTTAGCTTGATCGAAAGCGGCCAGGCTTGGGTCGAAGCGAATTACAAGGAAACGCAACTGGCGTACATGCAGGTCGGGCAAGTCGCAACGGTCGTTTCGGATATTTATCCCGATCAAAAATGGAACGCCAACGTTTCTGCGATTGCGCCCGCAACGGGTGCTGAGTTCGCCGTGTTGCCGCCGCAAAACGCGACAGGCAATTGGGTGAAGGTGGTGCAGCGCATTCCTGTTGTCATTCAACTCGAGGCGGGCCCCCATAAGCTACGCGCCGGCATGACAGTCACCGTGACCGTCGACACCTTGCGTGAGCGGGGTTTGCCGCGCACTGTGCAAAAAATGGTCGACTCCGGTTGGCTGCCGCAATTTCTGCAACCGAGTCCCGCAAACGCCGGAGAAGTGAAGTGAGCGACGCGGCCGCGTTGCCGCGCCATCCTGCGCTGATCAGCGGCTCGGTCATGCTTGCGGCGTTGCTGTTCTCCATCGATTGGACTATCGCCATCGTCGCGCTGCCGCACATGCAAGGCGCATTCTCCGCGGCGCCGGATCAAATCTCATGGGTCATCACTTCCTACATTGTTGCGTCGGCAATCATGATTCCTACCGCGGGCTGGATGAGCTCGCGCTTCGGGCGCAAGCGCGTATTCGTCTGGGCGATCGCGGGATTTACCATCGCGTCGTTTTTTTGCGGCCTCGCAGATTCCCTCGCGTTCGAAGTATTTGCGCGCTTGATTCAAGGTCTAAGCGGCGCATTCATCATTCCGTTATCGCAAGCGATCACGCTCGACACCTACCCGCCGGAGCAGCACGGCCGCGCCATGGCGTTCTGGGGAACGGGCGCTGTGTGCGGCTCAATGCTTGGCCCGACCATCGGCGGCTACGTAGCGGAATATTTGAGCTGGCGCTACATTTTTTTTCTCAATATTCCATTTGGCATTCTGGCTTGGGCAGGCATTCTCGCCTTCGTTCCTGAAACCGTAAAAAATCCAAAGCACCGCCTCGACTGGTTCGGCTTTCTTTCCTTAGCATTGTGCCTCGGCTCATTGCAGATGATGCTCGATCGCGGCGTGCGTCTTGATTGGTTTGAGTCCGGCGAAATCATCGTTGAAGCAAGCCTCTGCGTTTTAGGCTTGTATCTATTTATCGCGCACAGCCTCACGACAAAATCGCCGTTTCTCGATTTGCGTTTATTCACGCAACGCGGATTATTTTTCGCGCTCGCATTCGCCTTTGGTTACGGTTTGCTCACCTTGCCGACCATGGTGTTGATGCCGACTTTCCTCGCCGACATTCGCGGCTACAACATCGACGCCATCGGCCTGCTGCAATCACCGCGCGGCGTCGGCATGTTCAGCGCCATGTTGATTAGCGGTCGCATCGTCAATCGCATATCGCCACGCACGCTCATTGCAATTGGCCTGTTGGCCCTCGCGATTTCGAGCGCGGAAATGGCGACGTGGAATTTACAAGTCGACGAATGGTCCATCGTTTGGACAGGATTTTTGCAAGGCCTCGGCGCGGGGATTATGCTCGTGCCCACGCAAGTGCTCGCCTTCTCGCCGCTGCCCCCACATCAACGCACTGAAGCGACCGGCGTGTTCAACATGGTCCGCAATCTCGGTGCTAGCGTCGGTGTTTCGCTCGCGTTCGCTTATTTCGTACACGTCAGCGCGATACACCACGCGTTAATGGTCGAACGCGTCACACCTTACCACGCGGCGCTGCAAACAGAAGAAGTGCGCAAACAGTGGGACATCACAACGCCGCAAGGCCACGCCAAAATCGAAAAAGAAATCGCCCGGCAAGCCGCGATGTTCGGTTACACCGCCGATTTTGCCTTACTGGCCGCTGGCGCCGTACTGGGATTTCCGATGCTTTTTTTGATGGGCAATCGCAAGCAAAGAACGCGAGGCTCGAAAGGGGAAACAACAACGCCATTGATGATCGCGGATTGATTGAGTAATGCCGGGAGAGGCGCATCAATACGGGCTCTCCCGGCAATAAGAAAAATGTAGGGCGGGTTTCACCCGCCAAACAACTACCCGTAGAGTGGATCAAGCGCAGCGGATCCACCGCAGCGACTAAAGCCGATCCTTCACTTCGTTCAGGATGACATTGTTGATGGTCGATCCGTCCCGGCGGGACTTGATCCATACAAATTAAAAAAACATACATTCCCAAGATGCCCGTCAATACTACCTCTCCAAGCATGCAAAGCCAGGAACCAATCAACATGCGCCTCCTGGCATATCCCATTCCCAATACAACTTGTTACAAATCCATGTGAGCCCAACCGGTATCTCCGCTCGTTATGTCATTACCGACTAACCAAAGGAGACAAACATGAGCCGGTTCGGAATTTTAAGTGCAGTCGTCGTCGCAACATTAAGTAGCCAAGCCCATGCCGTGGGTTCACTCGCCGACGTCTCGATCTACGATCGCAACGAAGGTCGCGAGTTGCCGATTTATTTTCACAACGGCAAATACTACGTCGCCGGCAAACCCGGCAACGAATACCAAATCACCTTGCGCAGCCAAAGCCAGCGCGACGTGCTCGGCGTTGTGTCTGTCGATGGCGTGAACGTCGTCAGTGGCGAAACCGCGACACCCACGCAATCGGGCTACATGCTCACGCCGTGGCAACAAACCGACATCAAAGGCTGGCGCAAGAGCACGGACCGCGTTGCGCGATTTTATTTCACCGAGTTGCCGGATTCTTACGCGGCACGCACGGATCGCCCGAATGATGTTGGCGTGATCGGCGTTGCGATATTCCGCAGTAAGCAATACGATCCGCCGTCGCGCGACTACGATTATCGTCCGCACAACAACGGTCGCGGTTTCCCAGAAGAATCGCGCCGCTACGGCGCGCCGGATTCGAAAGCTCAAGCGCAAAGCGCGCCGGGTTACGAAAGCAATCGCCGTGTACCGCAAGCCGAGGACAAGCTCGGCACCGGCCACGGACGCAACGAGCGCGATGAAGTACGCCGCGTCGAATTCGAACGCGAATCGAACCGTCCAAATGAAGTCGTCACGATTTACTACGACAGTTATCGCAATTTGGCTACGGCGGGCATCATCCCAACGGAGCGCCATACTCACCGCCATGTTCCGCGCGCATTTCCTGGAGAGTTTGTGCCCGATCCGTGGCGTAGGTGGTAACGAAATTCGACGTTTTATCGTCGATCTACTAAAACTGGCGCAGTGCGAACTGTGCCCGTTTTATTTTTGGAATTCGTCAATTTGACAACTGTCAAGCATCGCTTTACAGTCGCGAAGTGATCAAATCGTTTCGTCACAAAGGACTGGAGCAGTTCTATGGCACTGGATCCAAAGGCGGCATCCAACCCGCGCACGCGCAAAAGCTGCGGATAATGCTTACGGCCTTGGATAACGCGACACAATCGTCCGATCTGAACGCGCCGGGTTGGCGCTTGCACGAATTGAAAGGCGAGCGCAAAGGATTTTTCTCCTTGAGCGTTAGCGGCAACTGGCGCATTATTTTTCGCTTTAGTGACGAAGATATTGAGCTGGTAGACTATTTAGACTATCACTGAGGCAATTTATGGCAGCAATGCACAATCCCGCTCACCCAGGCGAAGTCCTACGCGAATACCTACCGGAAGGAATGAGTGTGACGGAAGCGGCGCAACGCCTCGGCGTCAGCCGCCAAGCTTTCTCCGCACTGTTGAACGGTCGTGCCGGTGTCAGCGCTGAGATGGCGCTGCGGCTGGCGAAGGCGCTCGGCACGCGTCCCGATTTTTGGCTCAGCATGCAAATGCATTTCGATCTTTGGCAAGCGAAACGCAACGCGCCGAAAGGCGTGAGCAAGCTTGCCGCCTAGACCCGAAACCATACTCATAGATCCAGACTGTTAACCCTAGAAACGCTCATGATGTAATCCGAATTTATACATCGCTTGCCGATAACCGCCAGAAAGTATTTTCATGAAAACACCATTTCACTACATTTTCTTAGCAATAGGTAGTCTCGCGAGCGTGGCGTACGCAATTGTCCCTGGCGATCGCGTCGACAACTTTCGCCTGCTTGATCAAGCCGGTAATTCGCACGAGCTACATTATTTATCGGATGCGAAAGCGATAGTGATTATGGTTCACGGCATCGGGTGCCCGATTGTGCGGCAATCGTTGCCGGAACTCGCCGCCGTACGTAAACAATTCGCTGCGCAGGGCGTCGAGTTTTTGCTGATCAATTCGAATCCGCAGGATGATCGCGCGGCGCTTGCGCAAGAGGCGGCGGAGTTCGGTATCGATCTACCGATTCTTCGCGACGAAACGCAATTGGTCGGCGAGTCATTGGGCATCACACGTACGGCGGAAATATTCGTCATTGATCCGAAAACTTGGAAACTTGCTTATCGCGGTCCGATCGATGATCGTCTGTCGCTGGGCGCGCAGAAACCTAAGGCGCAGCATTATTATCTGGCTGATGCGTTAACGGCGGTTCTCGCCGATAAACCCGTGGCGGTGAAAGAGGCCGAAGCAGTCGGTTGCATCGTTAACTTAGCCGAGCGCGATCGCAAAGCGGAGCACGCGAAAATTTCCTACGTCGAACAAATCGCGCCATTGCTGCAAGAAAAATGCGTCGCCTGTCACCGTCCCGGCGGCATCGGTCCGTGGGCGATGACGAGTTATGACAACGTGCGCGGCTTCGCGCCGATGATCCGCGAGGTGATTCGTACTAAGCGCATGCCGCCATGGTTTGCCGACCCTCACATTGGAAAGTTTATTGGCGATCGATCCCTATCGGACGACCAAGCGAAAATGCTGGTGCATTGGATCGAAGCTGGCGCGCCGCGCGGCAGCGGCGATGACCCGCTGAAAAATGTTGAACCGCTGCAATCGCAATGGCTGGATGGCGAGCCGGACATGGTTGTAGAAATTCCCGCGTTCGAGGTGCCCGCCACGGGTGTGGTCGATTACAAATACCCTCAAGTGGCAAACCCGCTCGGCAAAGATGTGTGGGTGCGCGCGATTCAAATTTTGCCGGGCAACCCCGCGGTTGTTCATCATGTGCTCGCCGGCATCGCCGATCCACAAACCAATGGCCGTACCGGTATCGAGCAGCTCGCTGCATTCGGCGGCTATTCGCCGGGGCGCAATTATTTTCTGTTCCCGGATAATTCGGGTGTGCTGTTACGCGCCGATGCGAGCCTGCAATTTCAAACTCACTACACGCCTAACGGCAAAGCGGTAACCGACGTGACGCGAGTCGGTTACTATCTTTCCAAGGAACCGCCGAAGCACGAAATGCGTTTGCAATTTCTCTACGATCCATCACTGCGCGTACCGGCAGGCGCGAAAGCCCATACCGAGTCGGTCGAATATACGTTCCGGAAAAATGTTTTACTCTACAGCACGCAGCCTCACGCCCATCTGCGCGGCCGCGCTGCGAAATTTACCGCGTTTTTTCCCGATGGCCGTGAGGAGATATTGCTTTCGGTCCCGCGCTACGATTTTAATTGGCAATCGGTTTATTTGTTTCAAGAACCGAAAGTGATTCCGAGCGGCACGCGGATCGTGTTCGACATGATTTGGGATAATTCGGCACTGAATCGAGCGAATCCCGATTCGACCAAAGATGTCCGCTGGGGCGATCAAACATGGGACGAAATGCACGCGGGGTTTCTTCGTTATCGCGATTTGGAGCCTGGCGAAAATGCTACGGCGATGATGGGGCGTAACAAATAGGCATCGCCAAGAGCCAGTACCAGAGCGGAGTTCTGGGCATATATGGCTGTGAGGCAAGCGCGGTGCGCTTGCTGGCGCGGTCAGTTTCCAGCCGTCTGTTCTTCGTCGTCGCCCTCTTCTAGCGCAATGCGGCGTTTCTCATCGGCTTCCGCTTTTAGTTTGGGTATCGCCTCAAAAAAACCGTCGAGTGGTTTTGCCGCGCGCATCCGCAAATTGGGTGGAAATAGTTCTTGTGTCGCGTCGATGTAGTTAACATTTTGGCGCTGATTGAGTGCCTCGACCCAACTCAGGGTGCCAAATGCCAACGTAGGAACTAGAAACGCAATTAATCCCGCAATGGATTTTCTTACGGGCGATGCATTCAACAAGTGCAAATAAAGTACGCCGGCGGCGGCGACTGTTCCGAGCACAATTTTTATCCAACTCGGCGCGCGAAGGTCCAAGGCAAACAAGCCGATATCGAATAGCGAATCGATTATCGTCATCAACGCCATGGAACACAGCAATATCGCGCCATGGGTGAGCCAGCGCCATTCCAATAACATGACGCGCGAAAGCAACGCCCAAATCGCAACCCATACTGCCGACATCGTCGCCAGGCCGACTAGCATGCCCGCGATCCGCACGGCAATGTCGCGCGGTGCGTCGAGCCAACTGGACAGCGCCAATAGCGCGGCACAGGCGATCAGGCCAACGGCAAACCATTTTCCATAGGCAATTCGCGATTCCTTCGCGGCGGCGCCATCGGCGCGCTCGGGCGCGAGTTGCTCGTTCGGCTGACGTACGCGAATGCGCGTGTGGCCGATGCGAAAATCGCTTCCAACCAAGGGCGTTGTTTGCGTGCTGCGAATACGATGGCCCTTGCGCCAGATGCCATTCACGCTATTTTGATCCGATAACGTCATGCCGCCATCGTCTGCGATGTCGACAACAACGTGCGTCGCCGCGACATAGGGATCGTCGACAATGACGTCACACGTGGCGCTGCGCCCGATGGTAAAGCTGCGCTTACCTTCGATGCGCTGACGGAATTGCACGTGGTCGCGGCGATTCAAAATCTCGACGACTACGGCGTCCATTTGATCGCCTTCACGTATCGATTCACAAACTTCATCCCCGCTGCGAAATCCACGCCGTTCAATTGCAGGTTGCTGGAGAAACCACGCGTCGAATGATTGAGGCTCAGCACTCGCGCGGAAATGTCGTACAGCCCGTCGAACAAACGATAGGCGCGGGTACAAATCAACAGATCGGCATCCAGTTCATTCAAACGTACAACATGGTTCTTGCAGGCAAACGGTGCGACGTTTTTGGGTGAGTTGAATCCGCCGCCGGGGAACGACGAAGACTTCAAGCGCTGCGCAAAACGCCACGCGTCGAGCTTCGTTGTGGTCATCACGACGTGGCTAAAATCAAGATCGCCGCTATACATGTTCTGTTGCACATAAAGGCCCGCTTTCGCGCTGCACGCGATTCGTTCCGTTTGTGTCGGCAGATCGGATATCGTATCGCCGGATGCGTTGCAATCGACGAAACGATCCAGTTTTCCCGGCAAATCGTAACCCGCCGTGCGCTGTGTAACGAAATCGTGATTTAGCGAATTCAACAGTTGATCCGAATGATGGCGCAATTGCCGCGCCACTTCTTGCCGCGCGTGCTTCAAGTCGAGCGGCTTGCCCTTGCCTCGTTCCAGCAATTTCTGGCCATGTTCTGCCGGAACCAAGAAACTCACCAGTTGCTCAAAACGATATCCGGAAACATTGACGCCAATGACCCTTCCCGCCGCATCAAGCGCCGGTCCGCCGGACATCCCGCCGTTGATTGCGCCGGAATAATGAATGCGCGGGTCGAATGAGTCTTCGACTTTCCCGTTAAGCACACCCTCGGTGATGGTCAACCCCACATCAAGCGGAAAACCAACGGAATAGGCGCGCTCACCCTTGCTTGGAATATCGGCGCGTAGGCTCAACGCCGGCAGATCGAGTTTTTCTGCGCGCAATAATGAGAGGTCATGTTCCACATCAATGGCGAGCACGGTGATTTTGCCGGTTGCGCCGTCCGGTGTTCGATATTCGAGGCGATATTTGTCGGGATACAAAACATGTTCGGCCACCACGTGGTAGTTGCTGAGCAATATCCCATTCGGCGCAACGGCAAAGCCGGTTCCATGAAACGCCTGTGCTACGTTGTTGCCAAAGAATCCTTTGATCTGCACCACTGACGCGCGCACTCGCGATAAGGTACTGAGCGCGGTTTCTGAGACCGGCGCGGCGGGTATTTCTGTTTCTGTTTGGCGATTGGGAAGATTTTGCGAGAACGCGTTGCGATAAGAAAACGCGAAGCCAATAGCGATAAGAAAAGCAATCGCGATTCCCCATCGCACCAGCCGAACTAAAATTTGATATAAAAACACTGCGGGTTGAGTCACGTTTTTTTGAGTATTGGGTAACGTGATTGGATGATACACGAATGAGCTTTTAAGCTCTGCGTGCAATATAGGTTGTCATTGCGAGCGGCCTGTATCGGCGCTG
>JANOLP010000112.1:0-12294 GCA_031419835.1 Pseudomonadota bacterium
GCTGCGCCAAGCGCTTCCGGCGGCTGATTATTACGGTTGATCCAGAAAGTGCGAAAGCCGAAATGGGCCGCGCCAGCGATATCCCAGCCATTTGAGGACACAAAGCCTATTTCTTGCACCGCGACACCAAAGGTATCGGGCGCTAATTGATAAACGCTGCAATGCGGTTTGAATATCTTTACGCTATCGACGCTCAACAGGTGCGTGAAATCCGTGCCGAGATTCGCGTTTGCCACGACGTCGGACAGCATGCGCGGTGCGCCGTTGGAAAGAATAGCCAGCGGCAAATGTTTTAGGCGTTTGAGCGCCGGCGCGACGTCGGGGTAAGGTGTCAAATGTAAGTACGCATCCATTAATCTCGCGCGTTTGTCGCTGGTCAATTGCAGGCCTAGAGATTCGCACGCAAACGAGAGACTTGCTTCAGTAATTTTCCAGAAATCCTCGTAGGCAGCCATCAAGCTGCGCAGCCAGGTGTATTCCAATTGTTTCGTTCGCCAAAGTTGGCTTAGTGCGCTCCCGCGACTGGGAAAAAATTCTTCGCATAGGGCAATTACCGAGTGGACATCGAATATCGTGCCGTAGGCGTCAAACGCCAGTGCTTTGATAGTCATTGTTTGTTATCCCTATGTTCCCATTGCACTAAAGCGATAAAGGTACCATGAAAATCGGCTATAATTTTCCTTTTCATGCTGGAGTTTTAAGATGTCGATGGCAGACCGTGATGGCCTGATTTGGTACGACGGCAAAATGGTGCCGTGGCGCGACGCGACCACCCACGTGCTGACCCATTCTTTGCACTATGGCCTCTCGGTTTTTGAAGGATTGCGGGCTTACAAAACGGCGCGTGGCACGGCGATTTTTCGTTTGAAGGAACACACCGACCGGATGTTTAACTCTGCGCACATTTACATGATGAAGTTGCCATGGGATCGTGCGACCTTGATGGATGCGCAGCGCCAGGTAGTGCGCGAGAATAAATTGGAATCTTGTTACGTACGGCCAATCGCGTTTTACGGCTCTGAGAAAATGGGCGTGTCGCCGAAAGGCGCATCGGTGCATGTCGCAATCGCCGCGTGGGCATGGGGCGCTTATCTAGGTGCCGACGGCTTGGAGAAGGGCATTCGAGTGAAGACGTCATCGTTTGCGCGCCATCACGTTAACGTCACCATGGCGCGTGCCAAGATCGCCTCGACTTACGCGAA
This sequence comes from Pseudomonadota bacterium, assembly GCA_031419835.1. Classification (GTDB taxonomy): domain Bacteria; phylum Pseudomonadota; class Gammaproteobacteria; order Burkholderiales; family JALYOK01; genus JALYOK01. The sequence continues at coordinate 1,203 of JANOLP010000112.1, forward strand.
CTCGATTCTCGCCAACATGGAAGCAACCGATCATGGCTACGACGAAGGCTTGTTACTCGACGTAGACGGTTTCGTCGCCGAGGGCGCGGGCGAAAATTTATTCATCGTTAAAGATGGCGTAATTTACGAACCGGAAATCGCATCGGCATTGACGGGCATCACGCGAAACACCATTCATCGACTTGCGAAAGATTTGGGCTTAAGCCTGATCACCCGGCGCTTGACGCGCGACGACGTGTATATTGCCGATGAAGCATTTTTCACCGGCACCGCCGCAGAAGTCACGCCGATTCGCGAGCTCGACGGCCGGGTGATAGGCGCAGGCAAACGCGGTCCGATCACGGAAAAGTTGCAGACTGCGTTTTTCGATATCGTCAACGGGCGCTCGGAAAAATACAACGATTGGCTCGCGTACGTGTGATGGCGCAAGCAAAACCCACTGAAATGAACCAACGCTTCGTCGAAGTTGCCATGGCGGATCTGCCGTTGCACTGCCCGCTGCCTTCGATGAAGTTGTGGAATACCCACCCGCGCGTTTTCTTAGCCATAGAAACGACCGGTGAAGCGCTTTGCCCTTATTGCGGAACAAAGTATAAGCTTGTCACGCAGTAGGATTCTGATCGTCGCGCCGTCGTGGATCGGCGACGCGGTGTTAGCGCAGCCAATGCTTGCGCGCTTGCGGCAAAAATTTCCTAGTGTCTCGATCGATATGTTCGCGCCGGCGTGGGTTGCGCCGCTGTTTGCGTTCATGACGGACGTTCACAACGTGATCGACAACCCATTCGGCCACGGTCAATTGCATTTGGCCGCACGTAAGCGTTTGGGCAAAACGCTCAAGGAAAACGATTACGAACAAGTTATCGTGCTGCCCAATTCCTTGAAATCTGCGCTGGTGCCGTTTTTTGCGGATATTCCGTTGCGTACCGGATACCGCGGCGAATTTCGCATGGGACTAATAAACGATATGCGCCGGCTGGACGCGACAAAAACGCCGCTGCTGGTTGAACGCTTCGCGATGTTGGCCGACGAGCGTGGCGCAACGTTTTCGCCTCAAATCGAAAACCCGAAAATGGTTTTCAGGGACGCCAAGCGTATCGAGACGCTGCGTAGTTTTGGTTTGCAAAACACGAAAAAGCTTGCGATATTTTGCCCCGGCGCGGAATACGGCCCTGCCAAGCGCTGGCCCGAGAAATATTTTTCAATGCTCGGAGATCAGCTTCTAGAGCGGAGTTACAGCCTATGCCTGCTGGGATCAAGCAAGGACGAGGCGATTGGCGATGCCATCGTTTCGGGTTCGAATGGCGTAGTTTTGAATTTATGCGGAAAAACTAATCTAGCCGATGCCATTTACCTACTTGCCAGCGCCGATCTGGTGGTGACTAACGATTCCGGTCTCATGCACGTCGCGGCGGCCTTGGATCGGCCGCAGATCGCGCTGTTCGGCTCCAGCAGCCCTGGCTTCACGCCGCCACTATCGGCTCGCGCTAAAGTGCTATCGCTGAATTTAGATTGCAGCCCATGTTTCAAACGCGAATGCCCGCTCGGGCATTTCAATTGCATGAATCAGCTCACCCCCGATCGCGTGTTGGCCGCGATTAACTCACTGCAATGACGCGCGTCCAACCATAAGGATCCGCAACGCGGCCGTACTGAATATCCGTTAAGCCTTTATACAACGCGTTTGCCACCGGCGCCGCTGCCGCATCAGCGACCTCGTAGTTACCGTCGTGGTAGGCGAGGGTCCCGACCGGCACCACCACCGCGGCGGTTCCCATCGCAAACACTTCGGTAATTTTTCCGCTGGCGATATCGCGCAGCACCTCGTCGACGTCAATTCGTTCCTCGCTGACGCTAAAGCCCAGGTCGGGCGCGAGTTTGAGAATGGAATCGCGCGTGATTCCGGGCAAAATGCTGCCCGACAGCGCGGGCGTGCGAATATGTTTGCCTTCATAAACGAAGGCGATATTCATCGCGCCAACCTCTTCGACGTAACGCCGCTCTAAGGCGTCGAGCCACAGGACCTGTTGATAGCCTTGGGCGCGTGCCTGCTCGATTGCATGAAGACTGATCGCGTAGTTTGCGGTCGTTTTCGCCTCACCAGTGCCGCCACGCACGGCGCGCACGTATTCGTGTGAGATTAGTACCCGTACCGCTTGCATCCCGCCAGAAAAGTACGGACTCGCGGGGCTGAGAATGATGTAGTGCAGAAAATTTTTACTCGCACGTACTTCTAGGGTCGGATCGCTTGCCAACATTACTGGGCGAATATAGAGCGCCGCGCCGGGTTGATACGGCATCCACGCTTTTTCTAGTTTTACTAATTCACTGATGGCATGAATGTGGAAATCGGGATCTATCGCTGGCATCGACAAGCGATGCGCGGAACGATTAAATCGCGCTGCGTTTTGCTCGACGCGAAACAAATTAAATTGGCCGTCAGGGCGCGGATAAGCCTTAGTCCCTTCGAAAATCGCTTGACCGCTATGAAACACTAAACTCGCTGGGTCCAAGGCGATCGGCTGGTAGGGACCGATCGCGGCATTGTGCCAACCCAGTTCCGGCGTATAGACCTGAGTGAACATCCGATGTGTGAAATGGCGGCCGAAGCCGAGGGTTTCTGGGAGCAGCGCCGGTTGCTGGACTGTTAACGGGCGAATCGAAATTAACGGAGCGTTCATGAAGGTCGTCGCTAAAGTTTAAGGTGGAAGCGTAATGTAATTTGGTTTGGCTGTCATTGTGCCGCCGACTGTTGCGCCAAAAAGCGCTGGACCGAATCAGCGTGCGCCAAGGGCGCGACGGCGCCGAGCCCTGTGGTCGTAAGTGCGGCGGCAGCATTGGCATAGCTTGCCACATCGACAAAAATTCACGACCGAATGGGTCGTCGCCGAGTTTCGTGATGTAGGCTACACGCGCGCCCTGGCGCGCAGCGGCGACGGCGCAATTTGCCGTATCACCGCCGAAACCCTGCAAGTAATGTCGCGGCTGTCCCGGTACTTGACTGAATTCATACATGGATTCGCCGAGGGCGACCACATCGATCGGGGGCATGGCTTCGCAATCATTCCAACAACAAGAAAGGTGACAATTCTACTTCTGAACGACTTCGCGTTTCCCGACCACTTCGAATTCGATGCGATGCCAGCCTTCGCCAGAGCGCAATACGTTGTTGAGCTGCACCACGTAGCGAACATTGCGGGCGCTCATAAGGATTTGTTTTTTGTTCGCATAGATGGCGCCGTCAATGACAAGGCTGTCACGGCGCCCCGCTTGTTTATCACCGGGAATGAATAAGCCCCAGGAAGACCGGCTCGTCTCAGCATTCGACGCAGTCACGTCTTCGTTGACGATGACGATTACTGGTGCGTGGGTAAAAATTTCGATTCCCGCCAGACTTTCGTCCGGATGTTTTTTATTTTGCAGCCGAGTGACTACGCCGACGACCCAGCGCTCGCTGCGGCGCCGTTTTAATCCGACCAACGTGCCGAGTTTGAGATGACGGTATTGCGTACTCGGAAACGATACACCATAGCCGTTTACGCTCTCGTCGCGCAATTGCCATTGCTCAACGGCCGGAATGGGCTGCGTGGCGTCCAATGGCCGCGAACGTAGTCTCGTCCGAGTTCGCTCGGTGATGAAACCGTACACCTGCAAATCCATTTCTTCGTCGCGCGATAAGCCGCGATTTAAGTCCATCGGACCATGGGCTTTTTCGTAGTCTTGTCGCGCGCACTCGCAAAGGCCATTGAGTCCGCGAATGGCCTGCACCGTTTCATCATTTATTGGAACGCGCTTTTCGCCGCGTTGATCTTGCGCCACTGCTTCTGGCGACCAAAGCATCAGCAAGCGATCAAGCAAAGACAGGTATTCATTGATGGGTTGCTTTGCAATGAATCCGAGACCGAATTGAATCTCGCCTTCGCGCAAACGATCTTTCGCGCGGCCAATTTCGATAGCGAGGTATTCTGTCTTGAGATAGCGATTGTCTTCGTTAGTCTTCGGCGCATGAGCACGGCGAGCACCGGATGCAACGTTAAGGTTCGTCGCGTAGAAATGTTTCTCTGGAATGTACCCGTGATCCGGGCTGCCGGTGACGCTCCAGGATGTCAACCAGTGGTCTGAGGTTTCTATTTGCGTCGGTACGAAATTCCCGCCGCTCATCGTATCGAGCATAACAGTTCTTACATAGAGCGCCCCTGGCGTGCTTAAAATTTCAAACGGCCTCGAATAAAGCACAAGTTTGGTCGACAGCAATCCGTCCAGTTCCGCATATCGATAAACGGCATGTACTGTTGTCCATGCGGATTCGTCCATCACACGCTGCAGGAAGAAGTTCCATTTCGCGCGATGGCCCAAGCAGAAGAGCGCTCTTCCCATCACCAGCGCCATGAACTGCGCGATCTGTTTTGTGCTGGTGCGGGTCTCATGGTAAACACGGATAAATCGCGCGTAGGCATCCGCGAGTTCGCCGTAAATAGTATCCATTTCGCGACACAACTCGTTGGCCTTGGCGCTATCAATTCCTGGGTTTTGCAGGTATTCACGCAGAATATCCACAAGAACAGGCTGACACCCTTCGTCAAGGTGCAAGAGTGTATTGACACCATCGACGGTCAGAAGCTCGCGCGAATGCGAAAACGTGCCCATGACGTGCAAAATATGAGCCCGCGCGGCATCTAAATTGTCGCGCGGGAGAGTCTCAAGCCAAGCGTTGGCTCGGTCTAGATTTTGCAGCGGTGGGTTGGTGTATCCACCCACCTGATCGGTCGGAGTAACCATATTGTTTTCTTCGCTGGTTGAGCAATTCAGCCAAGCGCATTAAGTACGTTTAATTTTCAGTGCCGAAATATTCCTCGGCCGCGGATTCTAAGCTACGGGACTTAAATTATTTGCATTCTTTCGCAAGTCTTTCCTCAATGTTCTGTTTTGCTGCGGCACGCTCTTTGTCGTCCAGGAATATCCGTTCGCCTTTGTCGTTGTAGCGAACCAGTCGAGTGCCATCGCCATGTGTGCGCAGACTGTTGCGCAGGCTATCGCAATACTCTTTATTTTTTTGCGCAAACTCTGCGTCGAGCTTTTGCTTTTTCTCCACTTCTTCTTTTTCGCCTTTGCGTTTGCGGAATTCAAGCTCTTGATCAGCGACGGATTTAGCCGGTACCGCTGCGTTGCTCGCGGGGACAGCGGGTGCGGATTCTGCTGCATCTTTGCTCTTACGCTTAAGTTTTTTTGCGTCGCCGGAAAGTGGCGGCTGATCGGAATATTGAACTTTCCCGTCTTTATCGATCCACTTGTAGACGTCTGCGTGTGATGTTGACGCGAGCACGAATATCGTGCCACTTAGGAGGAAAAACTTGATAATGCAAAGAGATTTTTTCATGACCTTAGCTCGCAGCGAAATAGTTCTATAGAAAACTTTACTTATGGCTTTGGTCGAATGGCTGACTTTGGCCGGAACGACTTAATCAAATCGTCGCGCGTTTCAATGTACGGACCGCCGATCAAATCGACGCAGTAGGGAACCGCCGCAAAAATTCCATCCAGTGTTTCTTTAATCGCTTTCGGTTGGCCCGGCATATTAATGATTAGCGATTGCTTACGGATGACAGCGACCTGGCGCGACAAGATCGCGGTCGGCACATATTTTAGGTTATTCATACGCATCGCTTCGCCGAAACCATCCATCACGCGATCCGCCACGGCAAGCGTTGCCTCGGGTGTAACATCGCGCGGCGCCGGGCCGGTACCGCCGGTGGTGAGGACCAGCGCGCAATGTTCGTCATCGACGAATTCTTTTAACGTCGCTTCAATCAATGGTTGCTCGTCGGGAATAACCTTAGTGATAAACGTAAGGGGATTTAATAACACCTGTTCCGCCCATGACTTAAGCGCCGGGATGCCTTCATCCTGATAAATGCCTTTGGAGGCACGGTCGCTGATGGTCAATAGGCCAATCTTCACGCTCTCGTAGTCGTTACTCATTGCTAATTGTTTCTCGATTCTTTTCGTTTAGCCATGCCGTTAGCACACGGAACAATTCTCGGTAGGCCTTAGGCGGACGCTTTTTCGCCGCTTCTTCGCGAGCATCGTGAACCAGTTGCTGGATCACGGTCAGGTCCGCTTCCGGGCGCAATGCTTCTAATTCGGCGAAAGCGCGCGGGTCCTTAATTAATCGTTCGCGCCAACGTTCCGCATGGTGCAGCCGCGCCACTTCGCGTTTTGCGGGCTGTGTAACTTGCTCAAGTTTGGCCGCAATCAATGCGCTGTCTACCTGACGCATGATTCGTCCGATATACTGCATCTGTCGCCGCTTGCCTTCATGCCCCCTGGTTCGCCGCATTTCCCGGATCGCTGCTGAAAGTTCTTCAGGCAGATCGAAGGTTTTCAACGTAGCATCGTTGAGGGCCACCAGTGCTTCACCGATCGCTTGCAAACCGAGCATGTCTCGCTTCTTTTGCGACTTGCTGGGCGGGTCAAACGGCGTCGAATCCATGTTCATGCGTAATTAAATTATTATGATACCTCAATTGTTTATAGCAAGAAATTAAATCATGTCCGCACCTATTAGCAACGCCGCCGGTTTTTCCTATTCACCGGCCGAATTATCCCAATACACCACCGATTTACTCAGATTGGCGAAGGAGTTTGGCGCCTCTGCTGCTGAGGCCGAAGTTTCTGAGGGTTGGGGTCATAGCGTCAATGTTCGCATGGAAGAAGTCGAAACCATCGAATACCATCGCGACAAAGGCTTATCTGTAACTGTCTATTTTGGAAAGCAAAAGGGGCATGCGGGCTCGTCCGACTTAAGTTCCAAAGCGATGCGTGATACGGTCGAAAAGGCCTGCAGCATCGCGAAACACACGGCTATGGACGAATTTTCCGGCCTAGCCGATCCGGCGCTCTTGGCAAAAGGGCCGTTTCCGGACTTAGATCTTTACCATCCGTGGGGTATTAGCGTCGAACAATCGATCGAGCTCGGCAAGCGCGCGGAAGCCGCCGCCTTTGCCGTAGACAAACGAATCGATAATTCCGACGGCGCTTCGGCATCAACGCAGGACGCGCACTTTTGCTACGGCAACAGTTCGGGTTTTATCGGGGGCTACCCCTCTTCACGTCACGGTGTGAGTTGTTCCGTCATCGCCTCCGATGGCGACATTATGCAACGCGACGATTGGTACACCACCTCGCGGGACTTTGCCGACCTTGACCAAATCGAGCGCGTCGGCCAAATAGCCGGCGAGCGCGCAATTAAGCGCCTCAATGGGCGAAAGCTGAAGACCTTGGATTGCCCGGTTCTGTTTGAAGGCCCGATCGCGCAAGGCCTGATTAGTCATTTCGTCGGTGCCGTCAGCGGTGGAAGTTTGTATCGCAAATCATCCTTCCTGCTCGACAGCCTCGGCAAACAAATTTTCCCGACATTTTTACAGATTCGCGAAGCGCCGCACTTACCCAAAGGTTTCTCGTCGAGCCCGTTCGATGCCGAAGGCGTGGCGACAAAACCGCGCGATGTGATCAAAGACGGCGTGTTACAAGGCTATTTTCTTGGCAGCTATTCCGGGCGCAAGCTCGGCATGCAATCCACCGGCAACGCCGGCGGTAACCACAATTTGATCGTGCCCGATACGGGCCAAGACTTCGCTGCGTTGCTCAAGCAGATGGGCCGCGGGCTATTGGTTACGGAGCTACTCGGCCACGGCATCAACGCCGTCACCGGCGACTATTCTCGTGGCGCCTCGGGCTATTGGGTCGAAGGCGGAGAGATCCAGTATCCCGTCGAAGAAATTACAATCGCGGGGAATTTGAAAGATATGTTCAAGAGCATCGTCGCCGTTGGCAACGATGTCATCGTGCGCGGTTCGAAATTATGCGGCTCAATCTTGATCGAGAAAATGACGGTGGCGGGCGATTAGGCGCTCAGCTTAATTTGGCTTCGTACGAATCGCCAATAACGATTCCAGTAAATTTACAAAATACAGTGGTGTGATTCCCGCGAAGGCGGGAATCCATACGGAGTTACCACAAGCCACCGCCAAATGGATTCCCGCCTTCGCGGGAATGACAACTACAGAGGTATGCCTGGAAAGGTACTATTCATGCGCCTCTCCAGGCATTATAAAGCTAAATAACTACGGTTTGCGCTTGGCCCGCGGCGTGTTTTTCGATCGTGCCAATCGACCAAACCGTTTCGCCTTGGCTTCGTAACAATTCCATTGCCGCCGCTGCGTCATTTTTATTGACGACCAAAACCATCCCGACGCCGCAATTGAACACGCGGTGCATTTCGCTTTCCGCGACGTTGCCGTGTTCTTGCAACCAAGAAAATAATGGCGGACGCGGCCAGGTATTTTTTTGCACGATCGCGGTCAATCCGTCCTGCAAGATGCGCGGAATGTTTTCCGTCAAGCCACCGCCGGTGATGTGCGCAATGCCCTTCACCTTCACGTGTTTCATCAATTCCAGCATTGGTTTCACATAAAGGCGAGTCGGCGCCAATATTGCCTCTCGAAGCGATTTGCCGTGGAAGTCCGCGTCTAAATTGGGTTTAGCCCGTTCGATAATTTTTCGAATCAGCGAATAGCCATTCGAATGGGCGCCGCTCGAGGCGATGCCCAACACGACATCACCGACCGCAATCGATTTGCCGTCGATGATATTTTCTTTTTCAACGACGCCGACCGCAAAGCCTGCAAGATCGTATTCGCCAACCGGATACATGCCCGGCATTTCCGCCGTTTCGCCACCGATCAGCGCGCAGCCCGATTGCTCGCAACCCAACGCGATGCCTTTGATGACTTGCGTGGCGGTTGGCACATCGAGTTTGCCGCAGGCGAAATAATCGAGAAAAAATAGCGGTTCCGCGCCTTGTACGAGAATGTCGTTGACGCTCATCGCGACCAAGTCGATGCCGATGGTGTCGTGCTTATTCCATTCGAACGCGAGCTTGAGTTTGGTGCCGACACCGTCAGTGCCGGAAACCAGCACCGGATTTTTGAATTTCTTCGACACTTCCACCAGCGCGCCGAAGCCGCCGATGCCGTTCAATACTTCCGGGCGCAGTGTGCGTTTGGCGTAGGGCTTGATGGCTTCCACCAGCGCAGCGCCGGCATCAATATCGACGCCGGCATCACGGTAAGAGAGTGCGGAGGACGGTGCGTCCGATTTGGTCAAGTTGAGTTCTCGCTTTCTTCAGGATAGAGTGATGCGGTCAAGGCCAAATTTTACCCGAAATGATTTTTCCAGGTTCCGATAACTCGCGATGGTATTTTCTGATTGGCGCGGCGCTAGTCGTGGCGCTGCTGTTTTATGCACTCGGCCCGATCCTAACGCCGTTTATGTTCGCGGCGATTTTGGCCTACATTTGCGATCCGTTGGTCGATCGTTTGCAGCGTCGGCGCGTGCCACGAACGCTGGCAACGGTGATCGTATTGCTGCTACTAATCGGCTTGTTCGTTTTGCTGATGTTAATCATGGTGCCGCTGTTTCAAAAAGAAGCGACGTTGCTGACCGAGCGATTGCCAGGCTATATCACGGCGCTGAACGAAAAACTTATTCCGTGGCTCAACGCAAAGCTCGGCCTTAAGTTGGATCTAGATTTCGGAAGTTTTAAGCGCAACATTACCGAATACGTGCAAGGTGCCGACGGTCTCGCCGCGAAAATATTCGCGTCACTAAAGATCGGCGGTATGGCCCTGGTCGGATTTTTTGTGAACATGATTTTGGTACCGGTGGTGTTGTTTTATTTACTGCGAGATTGGGATGCGCTCGTTGAAAAAATCGATCACCTCATTCCGCGCCGCTGGCATGATCGTGTGACGACCATCGCCCGTGAGATCGATGCGGTGCTGTCGGAGTTCTTGCGCGGGCAGGTTTCGGTGATGTTGCTGATGAGCGTCTACTATGTGCTTGGATTGTGGCTTGCGGGCCTCGAATTTGCGCTGCCGATTGGGATCATCACCGGCATGCTCGTATTCGTTCCGTACGTCGGCATGATCACCGGATTGCTGCTGGCAAGCTTAGCGGCGTTGATGCAATTTCAAAATCTGCCCGGCATGATTTGGGTGTGGGTTGTCTTCACTGTTGGGCAATTGCTCGAAGGGTTGGTCGTCACACCGTGGCTCGTCGGTGATCGCATTGGATTACATCCGGTCGCGGTCATTTTTGCGCTGCTCGCATTCGGGCAAATCTTTGGTTTCTTCGGCGTGTTATTGGCCCTGCCAGTGAGCGCGGCAATGCTCGTTGCGCTACGACATTTGCGACAGAATTATCTCGATAGCAAAATATACAACGAGTAGTTCATTTTCAAGATGCCTCGCCAGGAGGCAAGCGGAACGTGGCTTCTGGCAATACCTGGCGCGGGAGTCAGTATCCACGCGCTTTCTGGCATGCCTTTGATACGAATTCAAGTCGGAAAAAATCCATTTCTATATTTAATATCAAATAGGTATAGCCATTGAGTTCGAGAAAATGATCATCTGGACAAACAAATAATTCCTAACTACAACGAAGTTACCAGGCCGAAATCACTGCAAGCAAACTAAGCCTGATAACTAAAAAAAGGAATTAGAAAATGAAAAATTTTGCTTATCCGTCGGACTCGATGCAACGCAAACTCGAAGATGCGAAAGCCTATTTGCGAGCGCGTGGCAAATACGTAATCGACAAAGGCAACACCTGGCATTTTTCGCACACAGTGAATTGGGACGAGTATAAGAAACTCGCGCAGACGCCTGAGCGCCTGGCAGCCTAGTGCATTGCTTCATTCTGTTTGCGACTTATGTTGCCACGACGCGAAGCGAAAACTCCTTCCCCTTCAAGGGGAAGGTTGGGATGGGGATGGGTTCCTCAGCGTTTCAATTAAACCCCATCCCCACCCTTCCCTCCCCTTGAAGGGGAGGAATGTCGCGTTAATTCCGAAGCACTACACTAGCTTGAGTTGCGATGTGGTCAACAAAGGGTAAGGTTTCCCCGTCAATGATGTGCGTAAATCTCCTTGTTGACCACATTATCCAGACTCGGACGGCCATCAAGCACGGACAAAATATTATTGACCAACGCGATCGCCATGCGATCCAGCGCCTCGCGGGTAACGCCGGCCATG
>JANOLP010000113.1:0-5127 GCA_031419835.1 Pseudomonadota bacterium
ATGGATTTCGCCACCTTCACGCCACCGCCTTTGCCACGCCCACCGGCGTGGATCTGCGCTTTCACGACCCAGATTTTCCCACCCAAGGTTTCAGCCGCTTTCACTGCTTCATCGACGGAAAAACACACCATGCCACGGGGCACCGGGACGTTAAATTTTCGGAGAACTTCTTTACCTTGGTATTCGTGAATTTTCATGTTCGCTTATGACTTGGGTTCTGACGTGTTAGCGGTTTCGGGTCGATACCAGCGCGGATAATATTTCGCAACAATGGCGCCGCGTGTGTCGAGTGCATGACAGCCATCGAGTTGAAACGGTTTCTTGTCGGGGCCCACTACGATGGGGCGGCCGTGGCCATACATGGATTGGATTGCCGCCGGCGCCATCGACCCCAATAGTTCGGTCATATGCGAGCATCCTTTCAACTTGCCAAACAAACCGGCGAGAAAAATTCGGAAACCGGCCGCGATTTTTTGACCTTTGAGTTTTTCGCGGTAATCCGGTGTGATTTTGTCGCACTCGTTTACGTATGGCATGCCATCGGTCACGGCAAACGCGTCGACGATATGCATGTCGCCATCCAAAGTCAGGCGAATCTTCATATCGTGAACCGGGTCACCCGCTTTGCGCGAAAAGTGCGCGGCGGTAACATCGAAATGCTTGACGTCGGTGAGCTGGCCTTCTATTTCAAATTGGCCATCTTCGCGCTCATAGCCGTCGATTCTGATGATACGGGTATGCAGGTGTCGGCGTTTTCCGACCGTGTCAGGAAGCGGCATTGATGATTACTTAATTAGAGTGACCGGAACGCTGGCCAAGTGAATGACTTTGGTCGCGATCGATCCGAGCACAAAATCCGACAACGCCGACATGCCGCGGGAGCCCATGACAATCTGGTCGATCTGTTGCTCCTTGGCATATTGGACGATTGTTTCTGCCAGATGACCGACGCCGATGAAATGTTTGTAAGTTATCCCGGCAGCCTTCAATTTATCCCGCGCCGTCTGCAAGGCAACATTGCCCTCGTCGCGGTAATAGTCATTCAACTGCTCTTCGCCGATGAACATCTTGACATGACCAGAACGAATTGGAATCTGCACGTTCAACAGGTGAATTTCCAGTCCCGGCGATTGCTTTTTCAGCGCGATGACATGATCAACCGCTCTATTCGCACTCTCGGAACCGTCGACCGGAATAAGTATCTTCATCAGCTATTGCCCCTTATCGTTTTGCATCCGATGCCGAATCTTCCGTGGCCAGATTCACGAGCGGCGCGGTGCTTACCGGCCGGCGCGACGCCAACCACTTCCCAACGACAACGACGAATATCGCACCGAAAATCGGCACCAAGTAATGCAAGTAATTGGCGTTGGCCTTGACCCACTCGGCAACGATCCGATCCGTCACCGCCATTTCACCGGCAACGTAGCCCAACAGCGCGCCGCCGATCGTGATAATCATGGGGAATCGATCCATCACCTTCATAATGACTTGGCTACCGAAGACAATGATGGGAATGCTGATCAACAGGCCGATGATGATTAAACCCATATCACCATGGGCCGCACCGGCGATGCCAATCACGTTATCCAAACTCATGACGAAATCGGCAATGATAATCGTGCGTACCGCCGCCATCAGATTATCGTTATGGCTAATGTTAGGGCCGTGCTGGTCTTCTGGGAGAATTAATTTGATGCCAATCCAAAGCAGCAGCAGTGCGCCGACCAGCTTCAAGAATGGGAAATTCATCAGGAAGCCAACGAAAAATATCAGTACGACGCGCAGGAACACAGCGCCAGCGGTGCCGAACAAGACGCCAAGCCGCTTCTGCGACGGCGGTAACGAACGGCAAGCAAGGGCGATCACAACTGCGTTATCGCCGGATAACACAATATCGATGCCGATGATCTTAAGAAGCGCCGCCCACCATTCCGGGGTAAAGTAGCCTGTTATCATTTGAGTGAATGGAAAATTTGGCGCTAGGCCTTAAAATAGAGCAATGGGAAAATACTTAGACGAACGACAATTAAGGCTCGGATTCTCGCCGATTTCCGGGTTTCCGGCAAGTTTGCTGCTGATTGTCGCGGTGTTCTTCATTAGTCTGTCTGCGGCTACTCAGGTTAATGCCGCCAATTTGGACGAGCAGTTTCTCGCTGCCGAGGAAGCATTTCGTACACGAGATGTGAAGGCGCTGGAATATTATTCAGCCGCCCTTAAAGATCATTTCCTTGCCGATTATCCGCAATATTGGCTGCTGCAATTGACGCTGAAAGATACCAACCTCACGCAAGTTAGCGATTTTCTCACGCGTTATCCCGACGGGCCTCTAGCGGAACGGTTGCGCATCGATTGGCTCAGGTTGCTCGGCCAAAACGAGGAGTGGGACGCATTCGCCGGCCAATTTCCGAAACTCAAGCAAGAGGAATCAAGCCTGACTTGTTATGAGTTACAGCGACGCATCGCGAATGGCGATAAAGAAGCGGTCAATCAGGCCAAGCCCCTGTGGTTCACCGGCAGCAGCCAGCCGGAAAGTTGCGATCCGCTGTTTGCGCAACTGCTTGGGGAAAATTTGTTGTCCGGCGACGATATTTGGGCGCGCATTCGGCTGGCCAGCATCGCCAATAATGCCGGTGTGTTTAGCGCCGCGAATAGTTATCTGCCCGCAAACGAAGCGATCGACATCAGGGCGTTCGACAAAGCGCGGCGCGCGCCGGCCGCCTATTTGGCGAAAAAATCGATTCCGTTGAAATCGCGTGGTGCCCGCGAGATCGCTATTTTTAGCGTGTTGCAAATGGCGCGCAAAGATCATGGGCAAGCCGCGGTGCATTGGACCGCTCTGTCGCCACGCTTCCCCGAAAAGGACCACGCGGACGTATGGGGGCAAATCGGTTTTCAAGCGGCATGGTCGCACGATTCGGCGGCAATGACTTGGTTTAAAAGAGCCGGTGACGCGCCGCTAAGCGACAATCAGCTTGCTTGGAAAACCCGCGCTGCGTTGCGCGCGCAAAATTGGCAAGAAGTGTTAAACGCGATTGATCGCATGTCAGCCTCCGAGCAAACGGTTGCGACTTGGCGCTACTGGAAAGCACGTGCATTAAAGCAACAAGGCCATACTAACGAAGCCCGCGATTTGTTTTTGCCGATAGCGCAAGAGTTTGGCTTCTATGGGCAACTAGCATCCGAAGAAGTCGGCGCCGTAATCAGCAATCCCCCGGAAATTTGGAAGCCTAGTGCCGACGAACTCAAAGCTATTGAAGAAAACGTGGGTGTAAAACGTGCGCTGTATCTCAATCGCTTAGGACTGTGGCAGGAAGGCGCGAAGGAATGGAATGTCGCGATGCGCGGCATGGACGACAAACAGTTGCTCACTGCGGCAGAAGTCGCCAATCGCGCGCATTGGTACGATCGCGCCATATACTCCGCCGAACGAACGCAAACCTTGCATGATTTCAACTTGCGTTTTCTCGCACCATTTCGCAACGAGCTCAGTGCCGGCGCAAAACAATACCGCTTAGACGAAGCGTGGGTCTACGGCATCGTGCGGCAGGAAAGCCGCTTCTATTCCGAAGCGAAATCGCGCGTAGGCGCGATGGGACTAATGCAGATCATGCCCGCCACCGCGCGTTGGATCGCGCAACGGTTGGGCATCAGTAATTTTCGAGCGAGCGATGCAACCACGGTCGATACCAACACCGCGTTCGGTACTTATTACATGCGCCATGTGCTCGACGATTTGGGTCATCCCGTTCTCGCAACGGCCGGCTATAACGCCGGACCGAGCCGAGCCAAGCGCTGGCGCGATGCCAAACCGCTGGAAGGTGCGATTTATATCGAATCGATTCCGCTTGGCGAAACCCGTGACTACGTCAAAAAAGTGATGGCGAACGCGACAACCTATGCCAGCATCCTGGGCCTGAAATGGCAATCGCTCAAGGACAGAATAGGAACGATCCCAGCGCGCTACGAGACGACCGACGAAGAATTAGACAGCGACACCGAGACACCCTAGCCGGAACCTATGACAATAAAACGCATCTGCTTGATCGGCGGTACCGGCTTCGTCGGCCGCCACATTGTGCACCAATTGGTCGAACGTGGTTACGATGTTCGCGTGTTGACGCGCAATCGCGAGCGCGCAAAACATTTGCTGGTGCTACCCACGGCTGAAGTGATCGCGGCTAACGTTCATGATCCGGCCGAGTTGGCGCGGCAATTCAGCGGAATGGACGCAGTGATTAATTTGGTCGGCATTTTGCATGAAAGCCGGAAGAACTCGTTCGACAACGCGCACGTTCAATTGACGCAAAAAATACTCGACGCTTGCCGCGCCAGCGACGTGAAACGCGTGTTGCAGATGAGCGCACTCGCAGCAACGGCCGACGCACCGAGCGCTTATTTGCGAAGCAAGGCCAAAGCGGAAAAACGTGTGCTCGCGTTTCAGCAGGCCGATTTTGGCGAGACAACCATTTTCCGGCCGTCGGTGATTTTTGGCCAAGGCGATAGCTTCATCAATCTATTCGCAAAACTCATCAAGGCGCTGCCGGTTGTGGCACTCGCCTGCCCCACGGCGCGCTTTCAACCGATTTATGTCGAAGATGTGGCGCGCGCTTTTGTCGATAGTCTTGACCAATCACACACGTTTGGCCAAGCCTACAATCTGTGTGGCCCGAAAATTTACACATTGCGGGAAATAATTGAGTTAATCGCAGCGCTGCTCGGCAAACGCCGCCCCATCATTGGCCTTGGCAATCGCCTTTCTTACTTGCAAGCGTGGTTCATGGAATGGCTGCCGGTAAAACTGATGACGCGCGACAATTATTATTCGATGCAAGTGGACAGCGTGTGCGGCTGCGAATTCCCGTTCGACTTTAAACCGAGCTCGTTGGAAAGCATCGTGCCGGATTATTTAGTTGGCGCGTCGCCGCGCGGAAAGTACGCGTTGTTTCGCAATCGCGCCGGGCGATAAATCCTATACAATCAGTCATTGCGAGGAGCGTTTTTTGCGACGAAGCAATCTCGCTTTTGCAGCGCTGAAAAGTACGAGATTGCTTCGTCGCAAAAGCGCTCCTTTCCATGAACCCAACCGGAATTGTCACCTTTAACATGTCATCCTGAGCAACGCGA
>JANOLP010000114.1:0-7676 GCA_031419835.1 Pseudomonadota bacterium
CCACCGTGGCGAACAGCGTTCGCTGGTTACTTTTTGTGCTGTGGTGGATCCGCCGCTAATGGCAGCCGTTGCGTTTATGCCACGCTCTATCCATACGGATTTATTTCCTCATCACAACTTCATCCAACTTCGCACGCTCGGGGCGATATTGATTGATCGGATGCGTCTTGTCTTCGTAACCGGTCGCGGCAAGGCATGTCCTGCGAGCTATTACCCATAAGGCTCCGGCTCCGCGATCGTAGGGTGCATTTATGCACCGACTGTTTTGAACGGTGCATAAATGCACCCTACAACGTCTGCGCCATTCATGGTTCGTGAGCAGTATTGGCAGCGCCGATACAGGCAGCTCGTAACGGCGCCAGAGGTTTTTTCCAGCGCTGCGCACAAATCCCCACCTGTCGCTTCCGCGAAGGCGGGTATCTTTAGTTACCGCCATTTACCCGTCAAGGTATCGCGGTTTTGCATCTAAATCATTGCGCATAAGTTGCAAACAGAGTGGCGCACACGAATTGCCGAACACAACCAGTCACGACCGCGCGGTGCCGCGTCGGACTAGGTTGACGATCGCCAGTAAGATAACCGCACCTAACAGCGACACCACTAGCGACGAGATACTTAAGTTGTCTTGGTTTGATGGTAGCCGTTCCGAGCAGCGGTGCCAGAAACCACCCACCTATAGCCGCGCCGACGATGCCGACCAAGACGTTCAGCACGATACCCTGTTGTGCATCGGTCTTCATGACAATGCTGGCGAGCCAGCCAATCACACCACCTACTACGAGCCATACAATTATGTTGATCATGGTTCTACTCCGTTTAGTTGAATTAGCGGGTTATCCATTCACTCGAGTCTTCTGAATGATAGGCATGATCACAGCGATGCAAAACCTGTGCCAATCGGCATCGAGAAAAAACTAACGCGAAACGTTTTATTCTGCAAAACTGCTTTGCAGAAACCCGATTTGACCGACGACTGATTTTAAGGACGGCTCGCCCCTCACCCCCACCCCTCCCCAAAGGGGCGAGGCGATAACTCCTTGTGCGAAGGTCAAACCCAGGGACGACGAGTCGCATCCGGCGCGTGAATTAATTTAAATCCAAAAAACTTAACGGTGGCGGCGATATTAAAACCGCGAGTGGTACGGTTTGTGCTGCGTTATCGATACCAGAGCGATTGGCTCACATCGAGTTACGCTTAACCACCATCCACACGAAACACAGAGGTCACAGTGAAAATACTAATGGTACTAACGTCCCACGATCAGCTAGGCGATACGGGGTTGAAGACCGGTTTTTGGCTCGAAGAATTTGCCGCGCCTTATTTCATCTTCAAGGACGCCGGCGCGGAAATTACATTGGCCTCCCCGAAAGGCGGTCAGCCGCCACTCGACCCGAAGAGCGATGCGCCGGATGCGCAGACGGATGACACGCTGCGCTTCAAACAAGATAAAGCAGCGCAATCGGCGTTGGCAGCGACCAAAAAACTCTCGTCCATTGTTGCGAACCAATACGACGCCGTGTTTTATCCGGGTGGCCATGGCCCGCTATGGGACCTGGCGAAAGATCGGAATTCAATAAAGCTCATCGAGACCATGTTTGCCGCCGGCAAGCCGGTGGCAGCCGTATGCCATGCCCCCGCAGCGTTTCGCCATACGCTGAATGCGAGCGGCGAACCGTTGGTCGAGGGCAAATCTGTTACCGGTTTTACTAACAGCGAGGAAGACGCGGCCGGATTAACGCATAACGTGCCTTTCCTCGTAGAAGACATGCTGAAAAAAAATGGCGCTAAATTCTCCAAAGCTTCTGATTGGCAATCGTATGTTCTGACAGATGGGAATTTAATCACGGGCCAGAATCCCGCATCGTCGGGCGGTGCGGCGGCTGCGGTCTTACAACAATTATTAGTCAATCCAAAACCACGAAAAACACTGCACTTGAACACTCAACAACGGTCTAGCTAGGCCGATGCCTTAAATCTTATTTATTCATTCCAACTGGAGACCATCATGAGAAAAATTTCTACCATTATTTTAGCGTCCGTTGTTTTCGCCTCGATGACTGGCTGTGCCTTAAATCCTTTTGCAGATGATAATATTTACAAGCGCAAGACCACGGAAACAACCTCTAACACGATGAAGCAGCCATCGGCATCGGAAATTAACACGCGCTTTGAAAACGCGGATACCGACAAAAATGGTGTACTCAGTAAACAAGAAGCCGAAACGATTCCCGGCTTGGTCGCTGTTTTCGATAAATACAATCCCGACCGCGATGCCACGCTGGATTGGAACGAGTTCAGCGCGGCAATGCAGTCGATGAACTTATCCAAGAATTGAGCCTATAACGTTTTCTGTTCTCTGCTTATCGAACACACGACCGCGCCACGAGCCGCACTGCGCTTGCCGTTCGGAATAGCATGCCCTGCGAGGCAGTATCCATGCGGCTCACAGGCCGATACCGTTTTTGTAGCCCGGATGGAATGAAATGTAATCCGGGAAACGCCCCCGGAATGGCCCAAGGCCAGTGGCTAGCCTAGGCTACCCAGTACCCTTCGCTGCTTTATCGCCGCTTAACGGAGTACGATCGCCCTACCGCGTCATGCCGCGGACCCAGGCACCGGTTTCCATCCGGTGAGGGTTCTCAATGCGCTATTTCGCCCATCGCCCAGGCGCCGTTTCCTGTACCCGATTTTCGCAACGCCTCGGCGCCGGCCATGCGCCCCAATACACCGGCGCCAAGAATCGCAGCAAATTCGTTCGCGCTCAAGGGCCTACTGAAGAGATATCCCTGCCCCTCTTCACAATCTCGGTCCTGAAGGATAGTGAGTTGTTCCGCTGTTTCCACGCCCTCCGCAACAACGCGCTGTTTAAGGCTTCTCGCCATGCTAATCACGGTACTCACGATGGTTGCACAATTTGAATCGCTGATCATTTTGTGCACGAAAGACTGATCGATTTTTAGCGTGTCAATAGGAAAACGGCTTAGGTAGCTCAGGCTAGAGTAACCCGTACCGAAGTCATCAATAGCCAGTCGCAGCCCCATCCTTTTAAGTTCACCTAGCAGCAAGCAGGTTGATTCGGCGTGCTCCATCAGAACGCTCTCCGTCATTTCGAGCTCGAGGCAGTGCGGATCAAATCCCGTTTCTTCGAGGATCGTCTTAACGCGCTCGAGAAAGCCCGGTGCTTGAAACTCGATGGCTGAAATATTGACGGCAATTTGATCAATTCTAAGATCACAGTTACGCCAGGCCTGTGCCTGCCGACACGCTTCACGCAACACCCACTCGCCGATTCGCACAATGAGGTGTGATTCCTCAGCGATGGGGATAAACAGATCGGGAAAAATGCTCCCACGATCCGGATGATGCCAGCGCAAAAGAGCTTCGGCGCCAGTAATTTCTCCGGTTGCGAGCCTAACCTTTGGCTGGTAATGCAACTCAAATTCGCCGCGCGACAATGCACCGCGTAGACCGGATTCGAGCGAGCGCTGCTCAACCGCCTGGGAATTCATGCTCTGCGTGAAGACTTTCGCGTTGTTGCGCCCGGCGTTTTTGGCGTGATAGAGGGCAATGTCCGCATTCCTGATAAGCGTTTCCGGGTCTTGGCCGTCATCCGGGAAAACGCTGATGCCTACGCTTATCGTGATGGTGATTTCGTGTGGCGTGATGTGGTGCTGCGACGCGAGCGAAATGAGCATCTTTTCGGCGACACCGGCCGCATCCCCGATATGCGCGATTTCCGAGAGCAGTACGACGAATTCATCACCCCCCAAGCGACTAACGGTGTCCGTAACGCGCACGCAAGCCAACAGTCGTTCTGCTATGGATCGAAGCAGTCGATCGCCAACCGTATGCCCGAGGGAATCGTTAATGACTTTGAAGCGATCCACATCCAAAAACATTATTGCGAATTGCTCTTTGTGGCGACCGGCCAGGGCAATCGCATGGCCAATGCGCTCGTTTAGTAACGTTCGGTTCGGCAAATCCGTAAGCGGGTCGTGCCGCGCGAGGTGGGACATCTTAATTTTCATCTCTCGCGACTCACTGACATCACGGAAAACGATCACGGCGCCGGTGACCCGCCCGTTACGATCATGTATCGGGGCCGCAGAATCTTCAATCGCGATTTCCCCACCCTTGCGCTGAACTAGCACGCAGTCACGGGCGAGATTCAGCACTTTGTTCTCCTTGATTACAACCTCCACGGGATTTCGAATAATCGTGCGCGTGGCGCCGTCGATGATGTGAAATACCTCGGTAATCGGCCGGCCCAGCGCTTCCTTGCACGACCAGCCGGTCATTCTTTCCGCCACTAGATTAAGGTAGGTGACGTTGCTCGAATTGTCGGTGCTCAATACGGCGTCGCCGATGGAGTTGAGTGTAACTTGGGCACGGTCCCGCTCAACGAAAAGCTCGTCCTCTACGATCCTACGCGCCAGTGCGTTGCGTAGCGCTCGCGGCAGCGTGTGGCCGTTGATGTACGCCTTCAGCAGATAATCGTCCGCGCCATGTTGTACAGCTTGTCGAACGAGATCTTCATCGTCGGCGCCACCCAGAACCAGAACCGGGATCTGGGACACGGCGGGGTGGAGCTTGTCCAACGTGTTGATACTTTCGCCATTCGCCCGCGAGAGATCCAACAGGACTGCATCGATTCCACCTTCGCTTAGTCGTTTAATGCCCTCCAGCAAATTACCCGCCCATTCGAAGTCGAATGGGTCGACTTTGTTATCCGCAAGGACTTTTCGGATGATCGCCACGTAGGCTTGGTCCGTCGTAATAAGCAATACGGTTTTGTTTTCAGTGTTCATCGTGAGGAAAGTTATTATGGGTCGAGTAATTTGCGCAGCGCCGGACCGAAAACGGTGTGGCATGAAATTAGCAAGCAAGTTATATACCGGATGAATTTGGTCGTTTACGGCTAGGGTAAACGGGTAAGCTCGTGTTTCTCCGCGACGAATCGGTAAATATTACTGATTGACTCGCAAGTTTTACATGAACGGTAGCGTTGGCATCATGCGCTAGCGGGTGATAATCGATGTTGCCAAAGAACGACTTATTGCTGTGCAGGCGTAAGCTAAACGAAGTAGTATGATTGAACTGCGTATGCGGGCGGGTCAAGTAATTGGCGCGACGATAGGCATTCGCGAAAAATCGTCCAAGTTGGTGGGTGCCAATATAGCGCGGAATTCCTGCCTGAGTGCGGCCGGACTACATGAAAGGCGTTTTGATTATCGATCTTCCCACTTCAAACGTCACTCCTCCAACCCGCGAAAAAAGCTCGGACGCAGGCGCTACGCCAGATAAGTCTGAAGAACCCTTTACCATCGTCGGCATCGGCGCTTCGGCGGGCGGATTAGAGGCGGTGACCGAACTGCTTTCCAGCCTGCCCGCCGCGAGTGGAATGGCGTTCCTGCTGGTGCAGCATTTAGACCCTCACCACGCGAGCATGCTGGTTGAAATCCTGGCCAAAAAAACCGCGATGCCAGTGCGGGAGGCAAGCGAAGGCATACGCGTCGAGCCGGATCATCTGTACGTCATTCCACCCAATACCAGCATGCGGATTGCTCAGGGCCACCTGACCTTGCGACCCCGCGGCGAAACGCTGGGCCCGCCCATGCCGATCGACGATTTGCTGCACTCCCTCGCCGAAGACCAGGGCGCGAACGCCATCGGCGTGATTCTTTCCGGCAGCGGCTCAGACGGCGCGCTGGCGATGCAGACGATCAAGGGTGAAGGTGGCATTACCTTCGCGCAGGACGATGAATCGGCGCGCTTTAACGGCATGCCGCGCGCCGCCATTGGCCTGGGCTGTGTCGACTTCGTGCTTGCGCCGCAGGACATAGGCCGCGAACTCGCCCGCCTCGGCCGCCACCCGTATCTCGCTTCGCGCCGGCTCGCGCCAATCGTCGAACCGGTACCGGCCGACGAGGAAAGTTTCAAGCGCGTCTTCGCGCTGCTGAAGAGCGGCTGTGGGGTTGATTTCACGCACTACAAGCGCGGCACCATCAAGCGCCGCCTGGCGCGCCGCTTGGCGGTGCACAAGTTGGAAAGCATGACCGACTATGTAGCGTTCCTTGAAGCCACGCCCGGCGAAGCTCAGGCGCTCTCTGATGACTTGCTGATCCGGATCACGGAATTCTTTCGCGACCCGGAGATCTTCGACAGCCTTGCCACGACGGTCTTCCCGCACTTAATAGAGGGCCACCCAAACAAAACGCCACTGCGCATTTGGGTGCCGGGCTGCGCGAGTGGCGAAGAAGTCTATTCCATCGCGATTTGCCTGCTGGAATATTTGGGTGAGCGCGCCGGCCAAACGCAGATCCAGATTTTCGGCAGCGACATCAATGCCAGCGCGATCGAGACCGCGCGCGCCGGGCTGTATATCGAGAATATCGCGCGCGACGTATCGGAAGAACGGCTGCGCCGGTTCTTCGTCCCGACCGGCAACCGCTATCGGGTTGCCCAATCGGTGCGCGATTTGTGCATCTTCGCCCGCCAGGACGTGACCCACGATCCGCCTTTCTCCAAGCTGGACTTGGTGAGTTGCCGCAATCTGCTCATCTACCTCGATCCGGTGCTGCAAAAACGGGTGATTCAGTTATTCCACTACGCGCTCAATCCCGATGGCGTTCTCATGTTGGGCCAATCCGAAACCATTGGCACGTTATCGGACTTATTCGGGACGCTTGACGACAAACGTCTCAAGATCTACACGAAAAAGCACCCGCCCTCGAAGGCGCAGTTTAATTTTTTGGGCGAGCATGCCGAGCGCTCCCGACCCGAACGAAAGGCGACTATGGACGAAACGACGCAACCGCCACCGCACAGCGTCGAGCCGCGCGTGCGGGTAACCGACCCAAGCGAAGCGGATCTGCTGCGGCGCATGGCGGACCGCCTTACCCTGGCTCGTTACGCTCCGGTCGGCGTGTTATGCGACGACGAATTGAATATTTGGGAGTTCCGTGGCGACACCGCCGCATTTTTGGCAAACCCGCCCGGCCCACCGAGCCTCAATTTGAACAAGTTGGCGCGACCCGAATTGCTGCCCGAACTGTCGGCGGCGATCCGCGAGGCGAGCAGAGACGCGGTGCCGGTACGAAAAACCGGACTTCGGATTGAGGCCCCGGGCCACGCGCGGGAAGTGAGCCTGGAGATCATTCCCATCCCCCGGGCACCGACCGAGAGCGCTTGGTTCTTGATCTTTTTTGAAGAGACGCCGCCGCCCCCGCCCGCTGTCGAAACTGCGCCGGCGGGCCTGATGGCGTTGCTGGGCGCGCGATTGCGCAGCGGTGCAACGGCCCGCGCGCAGGCTACACGGCACACCGAACTTGAGCACGACGTCGTACAGCTCACCCGAGAACTCGCCACGACCCGCGCGCACATGCAGGCAATGGTCGAGGAATTCGAGACCGCGAAGGAAGAACTGCAGTCGGCCCAAGAGGAACTGCTCTCCAGCAATGAAGAATTCCAGAGCACCAACGAGGAACTCGAAACCGCCAAAGAAGAACTGCAATCGACCAACGAAGAACTCGCGACCACTAACGACGAATTGCGCCAACGTAACGTCGAGCTCAACGAGTTGAACGACGAATTGCAACAGGCGCGCGATTATTCCCGGGCGATTGTAGAAACGGTGCGTGAACCGCTGCTGGTGCTCAACGGCGATCTGCGCGTG
>JANOLP010000115.1:0-9496 GCA_031419835.1 Pseudomonadota bacterium
CGGATACCTTGCCGTCCTCGCGTCGTGGCTATGCCATGGTGCGCTGCGCGCTGGATATGGGGCTTCGCATCAGTGAAATCGCCAAGCTGGCGCTCGCCGACATCGATTGGCATAACGGCACCATTACCCTACGCCGTAACAAATCGCGGCGCGAGGATATCTTGCCGTTGCCGGCCGTCACCGGACAAGCGATTGCCGCCTATCTGCGCTTGGAACGCCCACCCACCACGAACCCGGCGGTGTTCGTGCGTCGTCTCGCCCCGCACGATGCGCCCATTACCGCGGATACCGTTCACCGCTTGATCCGCGATGCCTATGAGCAAGCGTAGCCCGGATGCAATGAAATGGAATCCGGGGGAACTACGATCCTGGATTTCGCGTTGCTGCATCCAGGCTACAAAATCCCCGCGCGAGCAAGCGTAGGCTTATGCTTGTTTTCGGTTGCGTGGCGTATTACCATACACATGATCATATCTAAAGTTAAATCATGAAAACCGAACGCGTCACGTTATTGACCTCGCCGGAGTTTAAGAGCTTTCTCACCAAAGAAGCGCGCCGCGAAGGTATCAGTGTGGCGGAGCTCGTCCGCTCTCGCTGCGAGGGTCGGCAAGGTGCCGATCAAGCCATGTTGATGACATTAACAGCCGAATTGCGTGGCGCCGTAAAGCAGGCTAAGGCCGCGCTCAAGCGCGGTCTCGACGAAGCCAATGCCGTGATGGCGGATCTGCGTGCTACGCAAGGTAAGCCGGAACAATCAGTCCCGCAACGTAAATCCCGTAAAGTCACCGGGGTAAGCGTATGAGTGTATTCGGTGATGCCATCGGTGCCATCAAAGAAGCGCTCAAGCTTGCGGACGACGTTAAGCGTATCGGCGAGATGCTGGTTGAGATATCTAAAGAACTTCGCACTCATGATCGCCGCATCACGCGCCTTGAAGCAAAATGGGAAACCGCCGTTGAAATCGCCGCAACGCGCGCCCGCCCGCGCCGCTTAGACGATAAGACCTAAAACCTACGACCCCGCCCATCGCCTAGTACAAATCAGCAACGCCGCCGGCGACAAACTCATCTACACCCTAGATCTGATGGGCAACCGCACCAAAGAAGAAGTGTTCAATGCCGGCAATGTCGTCGTCCAACGCAAGCACCGCGTATTCGATGCCTTGAGCCGTCTTGCCACCGAACTGAATGCCGCCAAACACCGCCATTGCTGCATATACCTACGACAACAACGGCAACGCCAAAACCCAAACCCAGAAGTTCGATGCCGTGACGACGAATGACGCGATCACCCGCTTCGACTACGATCCACTCAATCGCTTAACCAAGATCACCAACGCCCTCGCCGGCATCACCCAATACAACTACGATGGCGTCGATCATCTGGTGTCGGTGACTGATCCCAAAACCTTACTCACCAGCTACGCGGTCGATGGCTTGGATAACCAAAAGCAACTCATCTCCCCCGATACCGGTACGACCAATAGCACCTATGACGCCGCCGTCGGCAATCTCAAGACCGGCACCGATGCAAGAAGCTATAGCTACGACGCCTTAAACCGCGTCACTGCCACCCGCTATGGCTATGACACACTCGGCAGACTGTCGAGCATGACGTATCCGAGCGGCAAGATTCTGACCTATGGCTTCGATATCCAAGGGCGCATTGCCAGCATGAGCGTCAACGCCGTGAATCTCGTCTCCGGCATCACCTATCAACCGTTCGGCCCGGCGAAAAGCTGGACCTGGAGCGGCCGCCCGGTGCAGACCAGAGCCTTTGACCTAGATGGCCGTCAGACCAGCTATCCGTATACCGCTACTGGCACGGTGAATCTCACTTAAACCTGCGCTTCCCGGGCCAGTATTACGACAAAGAATCGACGTTTCATTACAACTACTTCAGGGATTACAATCCGAAGACCGGACGGTACATTGAGTCGGATCCGATTGGGTTGAAGGGCGGGATTAATACCTATGGCTATGTCGGCGGGAATCCGGTTATGTATTCGGATCCCAAAGGCGAAATTGCAATAGCTGCGGTACCAATCGCGATGGCAGTAGTCGCGATTGCCGCTGCAATCCATGGCGTTCAAGGTACGCAAGATGCTATAAATTCCTCGAATAGTAATGGCGGGCCGATGCTCTCTAACGGTTTGCCCCCAGGGTATTGGCCGGGACCCAACGGTGCCGAAGAATGGGGACGTCGAAATAATGTGGATCCGAGCGACGCGAGGGGCCGATTCCATGGCATCAAGCAAGGCCGAGATCGTACGCGAGGTATGTCGCGCCAATCCGGCGCTTGACGCGATGGTGGTCACGGTGTTCGGCGACGAAGCGCACGTGATGCGCAGTTTGGAGGTCGGCGCTACCGGTTATTTGCTCAAGGATAGCTTGCCGGAGGACATTATCGCGACCATCAAATTGCTGCATGCGGGCGGCAGCCCGATTATCGCGCGGCGCTTGTTGCTTCGCTTCAGTAATGCCTCGCGCAATACCGAACCCACCGCCGTGACGCTGTCGGAGCGCGAGCATGACGTGTTGCAACTGGTGTCAAAAGGTTATTGCGCGCCGGAGATTGCCACGCTACTGAAAATATCGCATCACACCGTCGCCTCGCATATCAAGAAAATTTACAGCAAACTGGAAGTTTCATCACGCGGGGAGGCGGTGTATGAGGCAAGTCGGCGGCGACTTATATAGTGTAGTGCTTCATTCTGTTTGCGATTTATGCGTAATGATTGAAACGCAAAAATTGGAAGCCTTGCGGGGGCAAACAGTCTCAATGAATTGCAATATTGGCTCAATCACCGATTGTCATTCCCGCGAAGGCGGGAATCCATAGGGCGGTTGTGCGTCGGCGGGTGTCGTTCTTGCGAAGACCAAATGGATTCCCGCCTTCGCGGGAATGACACGTTGGGTTAAGGGGCGTATGGTCGGAGAAAAAGAAACCCGCGTAAGGCGCATTGGGTAGGGCGCCAATAAGCGAAGCGCATTGCGCCGAATGAAATCACTTTAAACTTTGCGACGTGCGGAAAAAATTCGCGCGCCGCGTATTGGCGAGTCGAGAATGTGTCAATGTCTCCTTTCGTTTAGCTTTGTTCGACGCCTGCCCTACCGCGCGGGCGTAAAAAATTTCGATGTTGCCCGTTGGGCAGGCGTTGGACAAAGCTAAACGTTACTGTTTTGTTGCATGGCGCAATGCTATTTCCGCTGGGGGACGAGCCGGTAAAGTCGCAGATTCTTGCCAAGCCGAAAACAGCAATTTCTGACGTGACCCCAACATGGCCGGAGGGATTCCCACCTTTGCGGGAACGACAATTAGAGCCGAACAAGCGGCCCCACTAGTTCCGCGGCGCTTGAAAGCAGTTGTTGTTGACTTCGTAGGACACGGAGAGGTCTTCTCCGTTTGGCAAATTCACGTAGCGTAGGCCGACATACTCATTACGGAAGCGCCAATAAATGAACATCGAACTTTTCTCGCCGTTGCTCAATACGTTGGTGCCCGCCTCCACTTTGATCGGTTGCCCATATTGCTTCACGTAGTTTTGCGTGACGGTGACGAAATTTTTAATCGATCCCTTTAACGATTGCTCAAATGTGACGAGTTTATCGTTGCAAAAATAAAATTTGAATAGCCGGTTGGTTTCTTTTTTCAAACCATCAAACGCAAGCGTGACATCGGGGCCGGCATCTTCAATGGAATCGAAATTCCAATCGACCAATAGTTCTTTGATTTGTGAACGAGGCATTCCGCTTTTGAATTGATCGATTTCAAATGCAAACGCGCTAGCATTGAGCCAAAGAAACGCGAGGAGTGCGAGGCGGATGGGTAACATGATTTGCGGCCTGACTAACATAAGTTATTGTGATTGTTGAAAATATAGTATCTATAGTCGTTTTGGCAAGTAGCGGACGGGCAGCGATGTTAGAATTCGGTTGAAGATTTAGCGCCTAAGCAGCCCAATGCCCACACCAAATTTCGTTCATCTGCGCCTGCACAGCGAGTATTCCGTCGTCGACGGCACTGTGCGCTTGGATGAAGTGTTGCCGCGTGCGAAGGCCGATCAAATGCCGGCGCTGGCGTTAACGGATCTGAATAATTTGTTTGGTGCGATTAAGTTTTATCGCGCTGCTCGCGGGCTCGGTATCAAGCCGATTCTTGGCTGTGATGTGTGGCTCACGAATAATGAGAATCGCGATCAACCTCATCGACTGCTATTGCTGTGTGCCAACGCCGCAGGATATCGCTCGCTGTGCGAGTTATTGTCGCGCGCGTTTCGCACCAATCAATATCGCGGTCGTGCGGAGCTACAGCAAGCCTGGTTGGAGAGCAATAGCGATGGCCTAATCGCCTTATCTGGTGCGGCTCTTGGCGATGTCGGTAAAGCGTTATTGCAAGATAATGTGCGCGCGGCAGAGCAGTGCTTAACCCGATGGAAAGCGCTTTTCCCTGATGCGTTTTACGTCGAATTGCAACGCACCGGCGCGCCGCAACAAGAACATTACATTCGCAAAGCAGTGGCGTTGGCGGCGCGCCATGGTGTGCCGGTCGTCGCCACGCATCCGGTACAGTTTATCGATCAGGATAGCTTTCGTGCCCACGAAGCGCGTGTGTGTGTGTCGGAAGGCTACACACTTGGCGATCCGCGCCGCAAGCGTGAATTTACCAAGGCGCAATATTTCAAAACGCAGGCGGAGATGGAAGCCTTGTTCGCCGATCTTCCCGCCGCGCTCACCAACAGTGTAGAAATCGCCAAGCGTTGCAATGCCGAGCTCGAGCTTGGTAAAAATCGTTTGCCGGATTACCCCACGCCCGAGGGGCTTGGCCTGAATGATTATTTGAAGCAAGAAACCCGTTCGCGCCTAGTGATACGCATGGCGCAACTGTTTTCCGATGCCGTCGAACGGGCGAGCCAAGAAGAAAAATATGGCGCGAGGCTCGAATTCGAACTCAACACCATTATTCAAATGGGTTTCGCCGGCTACTTTCTCATCGTTGCCGACTTTATTAACTGGGCAAAGAATAATGACGTGCCCGTTGGGCCAGGACGTGGCTCGGGCGCGGGGTCGCTGGTGGCCTATTGTTTGGGCATCACGGATTTGGATCCGTTGCGATACGGTTTGCTGTTCGAACGTTTCTTGAATCCGGAGCGCGTGTCGATGCCTGACTTCGACATCGATTTTTGTCAGGATGGTCGCGACCGCGTAATCGACTACGTGCGGCAGAAATACGGCGAAGACAGCGTGTCGCAAATCGCAACATTCGGTACGATGGCGGCAAAGGCGGCCGTGCGCGACGTCGGCCGCGTGTTGGATCTTGGTTACAATTTTTGTGATGGTGTGGCGAAGCTCATTCCATTTCAGCCGGGCAAACTCATCACGTTGAAGATGGCGCGCGAGATGGAGCCATTGCTCGCCGAGCGCGAAAAGAACGAAGAAGAGGTGGCCGAATTGCTTGAGTTGGCCGAGCGCGTAGAGGGCCTGACGCGCAACGTCGGCATGCACGCGGGAGGCGTGTTAATCGCGCCGGGCAAGCTGACGGATTTTTGTCCGCTCTATTCCGGCGAGGGTGGCGAAGCGGTCATCAGTCAATTCGACAAAGATGATGTTGAGGCGATTGGTCTGGTGAAGTTCGACTTCCTTGGCCTGACCACCCTCACCATTCTCGATCGTGCAGTGAAATATTTGCATGGTAAAGATGGCAGCCCGGCATTCGCTGCGGATTTCGATCTCAATCGCATTCCGCTTGACGATAAACCGAGTTATGACATTCTTAAATCGGCCAATACCTCGGCTGTGTTTCAGTTGGAAAGTCGCGGCATGCGCGACATGTTGCTCAAGGCCAAGCCCGATCATTTCGAGGACATTATCGCGCTGGTTGCGCTGTATCGTCCGGGTCCGATGGATCTCATCCCGGATTTTTGCGAGCGTAAGCACGGACGTCAACGCATCGACTATCCCGATCCACGCGTCGAAGGCATTCTCGCCGAGACCTACGGCATCATGGTTTATCAAGAGCAAGTGATGCAGATGGCGCAGATTATCGGCGGCTACTCATTGGGTGGCGCGGACTTGTTACGCCGCGCGATGGGGAAAAAGAAACCGGAGGAAATGGCGCAACACCGAAGCCTATTCCGCGATGGCGCAAAGACGAATGGGCTCAGCGAAAATAAGGCCGACGAAGTGTTCGACCTCATGGAAAAATTTGCGGGCTATGGATTCAACAAATCCCACGCCGCAGCTTATGCTCTGCTTGCTTACCAGACGGCGTATTTGAAAGCCCACTTCCCGGCCGCGTTCATGGCCGCGAACTTAAGCGCCGCGATGGATGATACCGACAAAGTACAAGCGCTGCATGAAGACACCGTGGCCAACAAATTGGAAGTACTGCCACCGGACATTAACCTCGGCAACTATCGATTCGTGCCTGTTAGCGGAAACGCGATTCGTTACGGCCTCGGCGCGATCAAGGGCACCGGCGAATCGGCGATTTTGGAAATCGCGAAGCAGCGACAAGTTGGCGGCACCTATCGCGACTTGTTCGATTTTTGCAATCGCGTTGACAAGCGCATCGTCAATCGCCGTGCAATGGAATCGCTCATCCGTGGCGGCGCATTCGACAGCCTTCATGCCGATCGCGCGCAGCTATTTGCCAGCCTCGGCATGGCCTTGGAGAACGCGCAGCAACTGAGTCGTAATGAGATGCAAACAAGCTTATTTGGCGAGGATAACGGCAGTGCCGCGTTACAAGCGCTTCAATATGTCACCGTTCCGTCGTGGTTGGATGGCGAGCGATTGCAACATGAGAAGGCGGCCATTGGTTTTTATTTAAGTGGACATCCATTCGATCAATATCAAGGTGAGTTGACAACTTTGGTGCGCCGCCCGCTCGCTGAAATTAAACCGCAGCAAGAATCGGTGTTGCTCGCGGGCATCGTCTACGGAATTCGAATTCAACAAACTCGGCGTGGGCGCATGTCGATAATCACACTTGACGACAGCTCGGCGAAAATTGAAGTTGTCGTATTCAACGAGATTTGGGAAAGTCATCGCCATCTGGTCAAAGAAGATCAATTGCTGTTCGTACAAGGGCGCGTGGCAGAAGATCAATTTTCCGGTGGATTGCGCGTTACCGCCGAGCAACTCTTCGATCTGAGTAAAGCGCGTGACGAATATGCGCGAGAACTCAAGCTATCGTTCAACGGCCAAGCTGACGCCGCGCGCCTCGCGCGAATGATCAAACCGCACATGCCGGGTAGCTGCGCGGTGCGAATCGTCTATCGCAATCGCGACGCGCTATGCGAAATGGAGATCGGTTCAGCAAAACTCAGCGACGCGTTGCTCGCGTCACTTACTCAATGGCTTAGCGCCGACAACGTACAGGTTCGTTATTAGTGATCAACGTGCAACTCATATCGCGGCAATTAATCGATAGCGTCAGTGTCGCGGCGCAAGCATCACCGCGACAGCGGAAGAACCTTAACTTTCATCAACGCGACGATGCTGCGTGCCATCGTTTGTTAAACGCATTAGAACCGGACACCTACATCCCGCCCCATTGCCATCGTGATCCGACTAAGGGTGAAAGCATTGTCGTGTTGCGGGGGAAAGTGGGTGTCCTAATTTTTTCTGAAGTCGGCGAGTTGACGCAGAATTTTGTTTTGCAGCCGATGAGTGAAACGCTCGGCGTGGATGTTCCGCCGGGCGTCATTCACAGCTTGGTGGCGCTGGAAAAAAATTCCGTGTTCTTCGAATCCAAGGCTGGGCCCTATGTAGCGCTTACGGAAAATGAGCGTTTCCCGTGGGCGCCGAACGAAGGCGCTGATACTGCGCATCAGTATCTAATCTGGATGAAGAGACATTTCACTTAGCGCGATTGTTTTTTGGATAGGCGCTGATCAGTCAGTCGCGCGCGTTGGAACTACCAATTCCAATGATGTTTCCTAATGCCCATGCGATTGTTATTCGCCGACTGAACTCCCCGCTGCGCTTTGGCATAAAGTAAATGTTCAAGACCAAGTTCACGCAGATGAGATAGAAATTCCTTGTCTAAGAAACCCTTGCGGTAGGCGTGTTGGGATAGATCAATGTCACCAAACGCATTGGCCTCGAGTATCTTCGGGCCATCCGGGCAGAGGGCGATATCCCATCCCGGACAAATGAATCCGGGGAATGCTCTATGGGCATCACGGACGATATCTAGAACCTGATGCCAATCGGGAATCGTGAATCCAACAATATCTTTGCCAGTAGTCGGATGAGTCGGGTTTTTCGTTTGCGTTGTGCCAACGCCAGAAATTGCCCGGATAATCTTGCCGTTTGTCGTGTCGACCGCTCCAAGCATATTGCCACTTGCACCATGCTCGAAATTATCGGAGTCTCGAAGGCCCAGGTTTATTTTGAATATTGCCTTGGTAATGTGGACAGTTTGTTTGGAGGCGATTGTGTGAATGCGTAGTCCGGAGATATTGCGTGACTTTGTTAGTTCAAAAATAGTCGGATGAGAAAAAAGCGGTTCTTGAAGTATCCATCCCAGCGTTTTGCCGCCATCGAGCGACGCACAAAACTGTGACAATGGCTCATTTTTGCCGTTACCGAAAACAACATTTTTGCCGTCGAAGCCTGCTACCAGAACATTTCCTCGGCCGTAGGAGCCGAATGAGCGTTTAATGTAGACCGGTAAGTTGGAAACATTCGAGAGAAACTCAGCGAATTGCGACGCGGTGTGAAGTTGCGGTATGGACGATGGGCGTTGCGTCCGATAGGTCGCGCGAATTTTCGGAATGGGAAGATTTAGACCTGACAAAAGCGAATACATGGTCACTTTGTCTAAACTTAGAAATCGAGAGTAATCATCGATTAAGATTTCTTCGAGAACTTGTTGCGTCCTCTGTCCGCCGAAGGCAGATTTTTCGACCCAACTCAAGTCGTCTTCATAAAGCTGAAAGTTGATGTACTCTGAAAGTCCAAGGCGAGCGCTTGAGAGACGCAGTCGAGTAGCTTCCATGAAAAGAGAAGTAAGGGATCTGTTCGATCGAGACGCCGCTTGTTTGTATTGGGATGGTAGGTTCATTTAGTGGATTGGACTATCGCCTGAGTTGTTAGTGGTAGGGGCGGAAGACAACTCGCGCCTCGCGCATGGGATGGCCAAATCGCTCAGCGTTTCGCCGCCATCCTGGCTCGACGAGACACGATTAAATTGAACAGAAGCAAATCGCGTGGACAAAGTAGTTGCAAAGAAGGAAATGGTGCACAAAAATTCGACGATAGCCCCAATTCCCCACAAACTGGAAGGCTCATCGGTGGGGCATCGACAAGGGTGAATTGAGCAGCGCAGCGTGCGTCATCTAATCAATTGGATCATCGCGTAAGAGTGTGGGTGAATTGGGGGCATTTTAGAGCACTGGCAGCATGCAAGTGAGGACTTTTAGCCGCAGGTATTCTTCGTCGCGTAGCGCGTATGCGCGGCGCTGGATAACGCGAATCTTATTGTTGAG
>JANOLP010000116.1:0-13382 GCA_031419835.1 Pseudomonadota bacterium
CTGGTGACGGCATCGTATTACTGGGTTTGGGTCTTTAGATTGCCGGTGTTGTCGTAGGTGTAAGCGGCAATGACGGTGTTGGCGGCGTTCAGTTCGGTGGCCAGACGGCTCAAGCTATCGAACACGCGGTTTTTACGCTGCACGACAGTATTGCCCGCATCGAATACTTCTTCCTTGGTGCGGTTGCCCATCAGGTCCAGGGTATAGACGAGCTTGTCGCCGACGGCATTAGTGATTTGAACCAGGCGATGGGCGGCGTCATACGCATAGCCGATGAAGCTGGCGTCGGGCAGGGTGACTTGGGTTAACTGGCCGACGTTGTCGTAGCTGAACTGCGTCAGCAAACCCCCGACCGTTCTGGAATTCAGCCAGCCTCTTGGCGTGTAGGTTAACTGCGTGACTAAACCATTCGGATCGGTGATGGTCTTGGGGCGGCCGTGGGCGTCGTAGACGGAGATCGTCGTGACCTGGCCCAAGGCATTGCTGACGGTATTCAGATCGCCGATGCGGTAATTGCCAAGCGCATCGTTACTGGCGAAGTAGGTGTAAGTCGTCACGTCGGTAACATCGGTGCGCGGGCCGTTGGAACTGAGCATCTGGCCGAGGCCATTGTAGGTGTAGGTCCAGGTACGGGCGTTGGCTGGCGTTGCTGGGGCAGCGCTGAAACCCAAACTGCCGTTGGCATCGGTGGTTTCCGTCACGGTCTTGGAGCATGCCACGCCAATCGGCACGCCGTTAACTAAAGCGGTGGTTGGGGCGCAGTAACTACCGCCGTCACCATTGTAGACGTACGTGGTGATACGTGTTGGTTCGGCCATGCGCTTGGGTAAACGCCAATTGGTATGCCATTCGGTGCTGATGGTACGGGTTTGTGGTGTAGTGGCGCCGGCGCTGGTTAATCCTTCGACTCGTTTGGTTTCTAGATTGCGGGCGGTATCGTAGTTGTACGTAGTCATGTTGCCGTTGTGATCAGTACGACTTGCCACATAGCCCCAGTAGGAATGGTAAGTGACCGCGGCGGCACTTGCACCGCAGCCCAATGCACAAGGTTGCGAGACGCCGGTACCTTTGACGACACTTAGCACGGTCTGAAAGCTGTAGTTTCGTGTCGCGTTTGCGGTGGTGGCACTGTCTTTGTAATCAAATACAGTGGCAGCGGAGTGATCCGCGCCGTAGCTGATGGTGACTTTTTCCGCGCTGGCGGCGTGTTCGCTTGAAATGGCGCGCCCTAAGCTATCGTAAGACCAGGTGGCGAAACGGACACCGTTTTCGTCGATGATGCCGGTCAGAGCTTGGGGTAGATTGATTCCTACCAGTACCGCCTCGTTATACAAATAGTTTCGTTTGGGATTGTCCGCGCTGTTGGCCGGCGTCAAGTCAGGATAGGTAACCGATGTCAGCATGCCGGTGCCGTTGTCGTAGCCGTAGGTATACACTTGGCCTGCGGGGTCAGTCATGGTGATCATGCGTCCACTACCGTCGTAGTTAAAGCTAAGTTGCCGGCCTAGATGGTTGGTCACGCTACTGAGTAATCCGGCGTTATAGGCTAGTGTTTGGCTCAGCCCAGTACGACTGACGATGGACATGAGTTTGCCGTCAGCGGCATAGTTTTCAACGGCATTGTCTACTGCGGCAGTTAATATCCATCCGGTGGTGTTTCCTGCCACGTCGCTCAGGCGAACGAGCTGGTCGGCGATATCACGATCCGGTGCCCATACGCCGCCGGTGAGATTAAAGCGCAATGCCTTCCCATCAGGACGACTGAGTACGGCAAGACCGGTCGCCGCCCCGGCTAGATAGCTACTGGAAACTTTTCTGTCGTAGCTATGCGTCCAGCGGGGTTTGATGAGATTCATCCCGGGATTGGGCGCAGCTGCGCATAACTGAAGATAATAGCCATTTTGATCTTTGTTCCATGAGGTACCCGACGGCCCACTTGCCGCACAGGTGGAATAGTACTTGCGGTACACCGTATCTGGGCTGGAGTTATAGGCTCGACGGAAGACCAAATCCGAGCCGTCGTTGGCAACATAATCGGTCTCGAGTTGAAATTTGTTGCCGGTGCCAGGATCAATGGGATTGCCCACCCCACCACCACATTTATCACCATTGTTTTTATCCGGATTGGGTTGGGTATCGGGAATATTTAGCACGCATTGACCATTGGTGCCCCAATCCCAACCCGGGCCCAAATTGCAGAATTCTCCCCAGTTGCTCCAGCCCACTTCGCCGCGCCAATCCGGCGGGGGAATGGTGGTAAAACACCATACTCGGATGTCTGGCTGGTACCCAGGCGCTCTAATCGCTCCAAAAAGAATGTGGTCCACCGAGCTACCTGGTCCTGCGCAAATTGTAGCCGCAACGGATCCGGAATCGGGGTAAATACTGCTGTTGAGCGCATAGCCTGCAATGGGAGGACGCGTTAATGTAATAGTTTCTGCATGGGCGGTGGCGGTAGGCGCCTCCAGCCAAATACAAACCACCAGAGCACTCAACATCAAACGTATGCGTATATTTTGAAACCGTAACGGTGATCCGCTGTGCTCAGCGACGTATCGATTGGTCATTTGATTCAGCCGCGCAGATGCAAAATATGTCCATTGCGTGATCGTGACTGCGCGCGCCAGAGCGTGACGCAACATACGTGTAAAAGAATTCATAGGACGACTCTCCATTTGGGCAGTTACGAAATTAACTTCTGATATCGATCCTTGTGCCGCACAAGAGAATGTCAATGTGCGTGCCGGGATCCGTTGTTGTTAGGCTGGCATTTTACGAGATTGAAGTGTAGGAGGTTGTTAACAATTGTCAAATCCCAACTACGCGAAATTGCTCAAGACAAACTCAACGCATTGGCGTCCCCCAATCCTGTCGTTCATTAAAGTCTGCTTTTCATGTTGGTTGGAGGGCGGCAATTGGCCGCGAATGAATGCGACAGCCCAAGCGATCGATTAGTTTTTCTTGTTGCAACAATCCTGGCTTTCGCGAACGTCAGCTAAAAAATCGCAACGTACTCAGTGCGCGCAATCGCCGAATCGTGCGGCACATCGACTCCTCACATCTGAGTCGTGCTTAGAAATTCGGGATCTTTACAATTGCCATTCAAATTTTAAGTTGAACCTTTGAAGTGCGATGTTTTATGGCATCCAACTCATTCGATTCATAGCAAAAAATGCGGGTTACATTCGAGTTTCAAAAATGCGCGGCGCAGGAATGCGATCGGTCAAGGCAAACTGGATAATTATTATGTTGTCTAGTGTGACAACATACGCTATCGGATATTCCACAGAAAAGTTAGTGCAGAAAGCCAATGCTGGTTGGCCTGCCCGACAGGAATCGAACCTGTGACCCTCAGCTTAGAAGGCTGATGCTCTATCCGACTGAGCTACGGGCAGACTGCTGTCAGACGATCATGGTTGCTCGGAATGAGGCGATCCGAACTCCCGACAACTTTCTCCCAAGGCCGGATTATAAATCAATATTGAAATGAAAATTAGATGGGTTTAGACGCGACGACATGTTCATTCTCACGCATTCCCCCGTCACTCGCCGCCGACTTAAATCTCCGCGATAAATGCCTAAAGAGCCGCGCCCTTATTGCCTCTCAGGCCACTCGATTAAGGCGCGCGCAATTTATAATACTTTCTGCTCGCTAAAGCGCTGCTCGAATTGGATGCCGCCAAACTGACCAGTTTCGATATTCACATAATCAATTCCCGCCACCACCCATGCGGATCGTCGTGCCACCAAGGCCAACCCCATCGGCGCCTTCGCGCCCGCGAGCATTGCGCCGAGCGCGCCCTCTTGCGCCGCACCTTCTGCGAACGGCACGGTCTCAACTTTCACCATTGAAAACCAGCCGGTTAACAAGAAAATTTTTGCTTCCGCGGTCACGATCACCGCGACGGCGTCATCTTTGTTCGGTACTTCCGGTGGCGCATCTTGTCGCTCAATCAGCCAATCACGAATTTTCATGGAAAGTCCCGAATCCGCGAGAAACGCGATCCAGGCGTTGGCATTGCCTAAGCTTAGCTTTTGCTTTGCCGACGACTGAAGTTCGAGCAATTTGCTCGTGGCATTCCAACTTGCACCATTGTTGGACCAATAAGCTTTATCGACGGCCAAAAGTGTTCCGTCGAACGCAACCGTGGTTTTTCCCACGCGGCTGTTTGTGTCTTGCATAGCAGCGCTCCCTTTAAGTTATATTCTATGTCAATATGTTACACCGTCTTTATCAACAAAAGTATAATCATTTTCCTGTGCTACATCGAATCGAAACACGCGACCGGAGTTTGTTAGAATGAGCGATGCTTAACGAACGCGCGCAAATCCTGCTGAAATTTCTGGTCGAACGCTATATCAGCGATGGTCAACCCGTCGGCTCGCGCGCGTTGGCGAAATTTTCCGGCCTTGAACTCTCGCCCGCCTCGATCCGCAACATCATGGCTGATCTGGAAGAATTGGGATTCATTGCCAGTCCGCACACGTCCGCAGGGCGAATCCCGACACCGCGCGGCTATCGCTTTTTCGTCGATACTTTGTTGACCATTCGCCCCATCGACGAAGGCCAATTGCAGCATCTTGAAGGCCAGTTGGATCCCGCCGACCCGCAGCGCTTAGTTGCCTCAGCGTCGCAACTCCTGTCTGATCTAACCCGCTTCGCCGGCGTGGTGATGACACCGAAGCGTCGCAGCCAATCGCTCAAGCATCTGGAATTTTTGAATCTCTCCGATAAGCGCGTGTTGTTGATTATGGTGACAAGCGACGGCGATGTGCAGAATCGCGTGATTCGAACCGACCACAATTATTCACCGAGCGAATTGACGCAGGCGGCGAATTATCTGAATCAACATTACGTTGGCTCGACCTTCGACGAAATGCGTACCAAAGT
The DNA here is from genome assembly GCA_031419835.1 of Pseudomonadota bacterium. Classification (GTDB taxonomy): domain Bacteria; phylum Pseudomonadota; class Gammaproteobacteria; order Burkholderiales; family JALYOK01; genus JALYOK01. Next base: position 4,892 of record JANOLP010000116.1, read on the forward strand.
GAAACGCGAGTTAGAAAAGTTGCATCAAGATATGTCCAAACTGATGCAAGCGATGCTCGCGGCCGGCGGCGACGGCATGGCCGAGCAGCGCGACGCCTATGTGTTATCGGGCGAAAGCAATTTATTGCGCGTCGATGATTTATCGTCGAACGTATCAAACCTGCGCAAACTATTCGAAGTGTTCGAACAAAAAACGCAGTTGATGCAAATCCTCAACGACAGCTCCCGCGCGCCGGGCGTGAAAATTTTCATCGGCGGCGAATCCGGCGTCGTGCCATTGGACGAATGCAGCGTCGTCACGGCTCCGTACGAAATCGATGGCCAAGTCGTCGGCACCGTCGGCGTCATCGGCCCGACGCGCATGGCCTACGAGCGCGTGATTCCGATTGTTGATGTGACGGCGAAGTTGCTTTCCAGCGCGCTTTCGCAACAATGAGGGCGCTGAGGGCAAGGATGAAGGCGTTGAGGGCAAGGATGAAGGCGGAAGGATGAATAAAACATTCGTTGTTTTGTGCGTGTCATTCAGCGCTTCCCGAATCTAAACATTTACGGTCGCGAATTCCCCGGTTTATTTCATCCTTCCGCCTTCATCCTTCATCCTTGCACATCCCCCCTTCATCCTTCATCCTTGCCGATTAATGTCCTCTGAACCAACTTACGCCCACGGCACCATCAACAAAATCGGCGTGCTGCTGATCAATCTCGGCACGCCGGATGAGCCAACGCCCGCGGCAACGCGACGCTATTTGCGTGAATTTTTGAGCGATCCGCGCGTTGTGGAAATTCCGCGCTTGATTTGGTGGCCGATTTTGCATGGCATTATTCTGCGCACGCGGCCGGCGCAATCGGCCGCGAAATACGCGCAGATTTGGACCAAGGACGGTTCGCCGCTACGCGTGATCACCCAGCGCCAAGCTCAATTGCTACAAGGCTATCTTGGCGAGCGGACCAATTCGGCGCCCATCCTAGTTGAGCCCGCGATGCGTTACGGCAATCCATCGATCGCCGCCGGTTTGGCGAAATTGCGTGCGCAATTTTGCGATCGCATTTTGCTCATGCCGCTCTATCCACAGTATTCTGGGAGCACCACGGCGTCAGGTTTCGACCGCGTGTTCGACGAACTGAAAACGTGGCGCAATCAACCGGCTATTCGCACCGTGAAGCACTATCATGACCATCTCGGCTATATCGCGGCGCTCGCGCAAAACATTCGCGACTATTGGAACAAAAATGGCCGCGGCGAAAAGCTAATAATGAGTTTTCATGGTGTGCCGAAATTTAGTTTGGACAAAGGCGATCCGTATCACTGCGAATGCCACAAAACCGGCCGCTTACTCGCCGAAGCGTTGCAACTGAAAAAAGAAGATTACTTGGTGACATTCCAGTCACGCTTCGGCAAAGCCAAATGGCTCGAACCCTACACCGCGCCGACGCTGGAAAAACTCGGCAAGGCCGGTACCAAACGAATCGATATTGTGTGCCCCGGATTCACGGCTGATTGCTTGGAAACGCTGGAAGAAATCGCCATCGAAGGCCGCGCGAGTTTCCTCGGCGCTGGCGGTAAGGATTATCACTACATTCCCTGCTTGAACGAGCGTGATACTTGGATTCGCGCACTGATGATGATCGTGCTCGAAAACCTGCATGGATGGTTGCCCGCGGCATGGGATGCCGCGAGAGCCAAGCAGGACGCGGATCGCAGCCATGCTCTTGCGAAAGCGCTCGGTGCAGCACAATAACAAGCGATGAAAATTTTTCGCGCGCCGTTGCTTTCCTTCGCCGCGGCACTCGCGTTTTTCGTCATGGCGGCAACACACGCGATCAGTGAGGGTTCGCTTTCGCTAGGCCTTCCGCCCGCGCAAGACGTCGGCTTGCCGGGCGATCGTGCGCTGCAAGCGGAACTGGGACGGCGTCTGTTTTTAGAGCCGCATCTTGCCGAGGACGGTGTCGTCTCGTGCTCCATGTGCCACGTTCCGGAACACGGTTTCGCGCTGAATACACTAGCCACCGCTTCGGGACGGGGCGGCATTGTTCTACGGCGCAATGCGCCGAGTTTGCTCAACATCAGCTTGGCAAAATCCCTACTGCGCGATGGCCGCGTGCATTCATTGGAAGAGCAAATTTGGGGGCCATTATTAAATGTTGAGGAACAATGGAATCCATCCGTCGAAGATGTGGTGACCCGTTTGCGCGCGCGCCCGATCTACGACAAAGCATTTAAGTCGGCGTTCGCCGGCAATGGCGTTAGCAAGCAAACCATCAGCGCCGCTATCGCCGCCTATGAACGCAGCTTAGTCGCGGCGGGTTCGCCGTTCGATCTGTGGTATTTCGGCAAAAACGATGCTGCGCTGAGTGCCGATGCGCGCGCCGGATTTGATGTTTTCCGCAACAGCGGTTGCAGCCATTGCCATTCGATCGAAAACCAACAGGCAAGATTCACCGATGATTCCTACCGCAATACCGGTGTTGAATGGTCGCGCGTTAACGGACGCCTGGGCACAGCGAAAGCAGTCGCGGATGAGGGTCGCTTCGCCGTAACCGGCCGCGAGGTCGATCGGTTTGCATTTCGTGTGCCGACCTTGCGCAATGTCGCGCTGACATTTCCGTTTATGCACGACGGCTCCCTCGCGACGCTGCGGGAGGTCGTGGAGTTTTACGACAGCGGCAATGGCGAGGATCCGCAGCGCGATTCGCATTTGCGAAAACTGAATTTGTCCGACGCGCAAAAAAAACAACTAGTCGCTTTTTTAGAATCACTCACCAGTAGCAACGCCGATATGCTGGCGAAACGGGCGCGTGCGCCGTTTGCCGAACGCTGATCGCTATGCCGCTCAGCTATATCGATGTCGTAAACAAAAATTCCAACGGAGTTTCAACATGGGAAAAACAGTTTTAATCGGACGATCAATTGCGGCAGCAGTCGTAACTTGTTTGATGTTGATGAGCGGCTACGCGAACGCGCAGCGCTACGACGCGGAAGAAAGCGCCGTTTGGCAGGAACTCAAGCGAACCGTTTTCGAGCAACGCGGCATCAACGCCTCGCACAACAATACTATTCGCCTGGACATCGCCAGCCGCGCGGAAGATGCTTCGATCGTGCCCGTGGTAATTCGTACCATCACACCACAGAATCCGAATCGCTATATTAAAAAAATCTGGCTAGTGATCGACAATAACCCGAGCCCGATCGGCGTCGTGTTTAGCCTCACGCCGGAAAGCGGCCGGGCCGATATCGAAACGCGCGTGCGCGTGGAAAATTCAACGTTTGTCCGCGCCGTTGCGGAGACCAACGATGGCTCGCTATTTATGGATGTCAAAACCATTGCCGCGGCCGGCGGTTGCACCGTACCGGGCGGCACCGATGACAGCGCCGCAAACATGGGCAAGATGAAATTCAAGCTCGACGAAGAAGTCGAATTAAACAAACCCAATCTCGCGAAGCTGATGGTGAGCCACCCGAATTTCTCGGGCCTGAGCAAGGAAGATAAACGGGTCCAATACGTCAAGCATCTAGTCGTTCGCTATGCGGGACGTGAAATCATGTCGGCCGATATCGATTTCACCATCAGCAAAAATCCGACCTTCAATTTCTATTTTTTGCCAACGGAAAAAGGCGCGCTGACAGCAGAAATCATTGACACCAACGATTTGAAATTCGAAACCTCGTTGGCGATCAAGCCGGAATCCTAGTGCGCTGTCATTCCCGCGAAGGCGGGAATCCATTTGGCAGTGGTTAAGAACGACTCAGCATGGGTTCCCGCCTTCGCGGGAACGACCGCAGCTTAGGCCTTCGCCGGACGTAAGACTCGCGTTCCCATAGTAACAACAAGCAACACCAGCGCGCCGGCGACAATACCGACCAGCGCGTCGAGCAGCGTTGGTGTGATGGCACCCAGAAAGCCGCCTATCGCCGGAATAGCGTGAACCTGATGGGCAATTGCCTCAATGCCGTGATGCAGCGGCAGAATGCCATGGGCCAAAATGCTACCGCCTACCATGAACATCGCTGCAGTGCCGACGATGGAAAGTCCCTTCATTAAATACGGCGCGAACGCCAAAATACCCGCACCGAAGTGGCGCTGCAGTCGCGGCCAGGCGCCGTCGCCGGATTTTTGATTGAGATAAAGTCCGCCGTCATCGAGCTTAACAATACCTGCAACGAAGCCGTATACGCCGATGGTCATGATGATCGCAATGCCAACCAGCACCGCGACCTGCTGACCGAACGACGCGGCTGCGACGGTGCCGAGCGTAATCACGATAATTTCCGCCGATAACACAAAGTCGGTGCGTACCGCGCCTTTGATTTTTTCTTTTTCGAACGCGACGATATCCACTTCCGGCGTCGCGACGGCCGTTAGCAATTCCTGATGGTGAGCTTGGTCTTCCGCTTTGCTATGTAAAAATTTGTGCGCGATTTTTTCGAAACCTTCGAAGCACAAATACGCGCCGCCGATCATCAATAACGGAATGATCGCCCAGCCGGCAAACGCGCTGATCGACAGCGCTGCCGGCACCAAGATCGCTTTATTAACGGCGGAACCCTTGGCAACCGCCCACACCACCGGCAACTCGCGATCGGCCTTCACACCGGAAACTTGCTGAGCATTCAGCGCGAGATCATCGCCGAGCACGCCCGCAGTTTTTTTCGCGGCGACTTTAGTCATGATCGAGACATCGTCCAACAACGTGGCGATGTCATCGATGAGCATAAATAGGCTACTACCTGCCATGGATTGTTACCTTAATTTTGACAATGGCGGATTTAAACATGACTGCGACAGTCAGGCAACAAAAGGCTAAATGGCAAAAGCACTGAGCTGCAAGCCAATAAGGACGCGCCTCTCCAGGCATTGACCAAGCCATTTAGCTGCGCGCCTGCGTGTGTACACGCAAAAGAAATGCTATGGATTCGGCGATTCGCCGAAATAAGTGCAACCTTGGCGCAACGAATCGCGCCGCACGGTTATTCGATGCAGTCCTGAAAATTGTGGCGCGAGTTGCTGCCAAATCCAACGCGAAATATTTTCCAAACTCGGCGTTTCCAATCCCGGAATCTCATTCAGAAAAGTATGGTCTAACTTTTCGTGCAATTGCGCGCAGGCTTTCTCCAATGTTTCGAAGTCAACGATGAAGCCGGTGTCCGCTTGCGGTTCGCCGCGCACCGCGACTTCGGCGCGAAACGAATGGCCGTGCAGCGCTCGATATTTGTGGCCGACTGGCTTGTGCGTGAACTGATGGGCCGCGTCAAAAATAAATTCGTAGAATAATTCGGTCATAGCAATTGTGGTTGATACTTACCTATGGAGTAAATCTACAAATTTCGCGACGTTTAGCTCCTTCCCCTTCAAGGGGGTGAGGCGAGGGTTTCGGGGAGCATGCTCCCCGCTCGGCGAACGATGTCCCGATGTATCGGGACATGCGCCCTGCAAGGGGGTCGGGATGGGGATGGGTTTGAATATTCGCGAATAATTGACCCATCCCCACCCTTGCCCTCCCCTTGAAGGGGAGGAATGTTCTAACTTTCGTCGTCTGACTATTCACGGAATACCTAAAATTTTATGCGTCTGGACGCTAAGCCGCCAGCGCGGGTTCCGAAGGCAATATTCAATCACCTGCTGCGTATTTTTTTCGCGCTCGAGCCCATCCATCGGCTGTAAGAAAAAATGATCGAAGGCCAAATCTTCAAAGCGCTCGGGCATTGCTTTCACTTGCGGGAACACCAACTTTAACTCGTCGCCGGCAACAATCCGCAATGCCGCATCTGCTTTCGGGCTGACGCAAATCCAGTCGATGCCTTCGGGCAATGGCAGCGTGCCGTTGGTCTCGATCGCGATTTCGAAATCGTGCGCGTGTAATGCGTCGATCAATGCCGCGTCAAGTTGCAACGCTGGCTCACCGCCGGTCAGCACGACCAGACGATTAACGTTGTTCGCGCCGTGCCAAGTTTCAGCGACCGCGCGGGCAAGAGAAAACGCATCAGAAAATTTTCCGCCACCGTCGCCATCGACACCGACAAAATCCGTATCGCAAAAATTACAAACCGCGTTCGCTCGATCTTTTTCAAGGCCTGACCAAAGATTGCAACCGGCGAAACGGCAAAACACGGCCGGACGGCCGGTGTTCGCGCCCTCGCCTTGTAGCGTGTAAAAAATTTCTTTAACGGAATAAGTCATGAGGTCGCAATAAATTTCGCGTAGCCGTTTTTGCGCAACTCGCACGCCGGGCAACTGCCGCAGCCAAAGCCCCAATCGTGTCGGTGGCTGCGATCGCCCAAATAACACGTATGGGTTTTTTCGAGAATGATGTTTAACAACGCGTTCCCGCCCAACTCAGACGCCATACGCCACGTCGCGGCTTTGTCAATCCACATTAACGGCGTTTCCAGCGCAAACCGCTGCGCCATGCCGAGATTCAGCGCGGCTTGCATCGCTTTGACGAATTCATCACGGCAATCCGGGTAGCCGGAATAATCCGTCTCACACACGCCGGTGACGATCGTGCCGATACCACGCCGATAAGCAATCGCCGCCGCGACGGTCAGAAACAAAATATTGCGGCCCGGCACGAAGGTATTCGGCAAACCGTTGGCGTTCATCGAGATAGCGACGTCGCTAGTCAAGGCCGTATCGCCAATCGTTTTGAGCAAATCAAGCGACACAACACGGTCGTCGCCCAATTTTTCCGCCCACTGCGGAAACCCCGACGTGATGCTCGAAATCACCGGCGCGCGACAAGCAAGCTCGACCGCGTGCCGCTGGCCATAGTCAAAGCCGACGGTTTCCACATGCTCGTAGCGCGACAGCGCCCACGCGAGACACGTGGCCGAATCCTGACCGCCGGAAAAAAGAACGAGCGCGCTGGAGTTCATAGGCGGGAATGTCGAGCCGCCAGAATTCGCACGCAGATGGGTTCGTTCAAAATGATTGAGATTGGCCGTGATTGAGGCAGTATTTTACCGCACGGCACTGCCGAATGCCCCCAGAATGCTAGATGGCTACTCTGATTGTTACGCTCGAAGGTAGCCGACACTTACTACCGCGACGGTTTCCACATCCGAAGCGGGCTATGTGACGCGACATGGACGAAATCATTGTCGGTAGTGAGTAGGATCAATCCGTGACGGATACAAAGTTGCGCAAACAACGCATCGATCGTGCCGACTTGCACGCCTGAACGACGGCATTTATTGCGCAATTCTGCAGCCTCGATGTGGTCTTGCCGCTCAGGACTGATAAACGGCAGCGCGCGAAACCGATCGATGATGTCCTTGTTTGCTCGCGGGCCGGAAAACCCTTGTAGCAATTCTTGCAGAACCAATCCCGTTGTAACAATAATGTCGCCGCCTTCCAGCGCCTGGCGCAAGGCCAGTATCTCGGCCGCTGACGCATCCGAATCGCGCCGAAGCGCCAGCGACCATACGCTGGTATCGACAAACAACGTCACGATCGGGAGCGGTCAGCCTTGTAGTCGAAGGATTTATCCCATTCAAACTTACCCATCAGGTCAAGTAGGCGTTTCTGTTTTCGCCGCGCGATGAATTCTTCAAGCGCGCGCGTTACCGCCGCCTTTTTGGTGCGCTCGCCACTTAATTCCAAAGCGCGGTCTATCAGTTCGGGGTCGAGAGAAAGATTAGTAGCCATGTGTTACTCCTTACACATTAGTCTACACAATCACATTATCCTTCGCAATTCTGTTTTATACGGATAAATATCGACCACTCCAAGAACCCCTTCCCGCCTTCATTTCGGCAATGCATGACTGAAGATCCTCATGCCTATTGCCTTACAGAGCAGCATCAATTTGACGTATTCAGGGGTTGAAAGCCCGAACCCTCGTCCCAATATGCAGCCCATTCTAAGGAGACAAGGTTTATGACGGGAGACGAAACCATTCTACCGGGCGATGAGGCTATGCCAGCCGATCCCGCCGCCGAGCAAGCAGCACTTACACTCGAACAACAACTCGAAGCCGCGCAAGCCAAGGCTGCCGAGAACTACGATCTTTTCGTGCGCGCCAAGGCAGACATGGACAACGCCGCCAAGCGGGCGATTGCCGATGTCAGCAACGCGCGTAAGTTCGCGGTGGAAAATTTCGCGGGTGAGTTGCTAGCCGTGAAAGACAGCCTGGAAGCGGCGCTCGCCCATAAAGAACCAACGGTCGAGACTTTGCATAGCGGCGTCGAACTGACATTAAAGCAACTTTCCGCTGCGCTTGAAAAATCCAAGGTTGTCGAAGTCAATCCGCTCGGTGAAAAATTCGATCCGCACAAACATCAGGCGATCGCCGCGATTGAAGCCGACGCGCCGGCCAACAGCGTAATCTCGGTGTTGCAAAAGGGTTATTTGCTGAACGAGCGCGTGCTGCGCCCGGCGATGGTGACCGTGGCAAAAGCGAAGGCTGATCCGGCAGCGCCAACGGCTTGAAATCGCGGGCGAAGTCCCAACTTTAAGAACATTGAAAACTTCTAGGCTTTAAAGGGAACATATCA
>JANOLP010000117.1:0-2139 GCA_031419835.1 Pseudomonadota bacterium
CCACTGCGGCACGTAATTGCATTGCGCCAGCATTTCGGCGATCAACTTGCCGTTATCGCGCACTTCGAGTTCGGCGAGTTTTTTCGCGTCGCGGGCAACCAGATCGCCGAGCTTGTGCAGCAACAGGCCGCGTTGCGTCGCGGTGAAAGTTGACCACGGGCCTTGTGTGAATGCGCGATGGGCGGCTTGCACAGCGCGATCGGCATCGGTCGCATCCCCCTGGGCAATCAAGGTCCAGGGTTCACCGGTAAATGGATTGAAACTTTCAAACCACTTTCCCGACGCCGGGTCGACGAATTTTCCATCGATATAGTGCTGATGCTTTTGCATTGATTTATCCTCCTCTGTCGTCCGGATGGTGTCCGGCGTTTATATTTGTCTGGCGGCATGGCTTACACGAACTATCCATGCGGCTGTCCCGGCACATTATGCCACAAGCCGCGCTGCTATTGGCGCGTGGCAATGCATCGTTTTAATTTATATTCGCTTGGCAATTAACACCGCGTTGTTACCGCCGAACGCGAAAGAATTCGACATCACCGCGTTGATAGCGGACGCGCTACGCGCTTCGTTCGGCACATAGTCTAAATCGCAGACGGGATCGGGCGTATGCAAGTGCGCCGTCGGCGGAATCATCCCTCGATGCATCGCCATTATCGCCACGATAAATTCGACTACGCCGGTCGCGCCCATCAGATGTCCGTGCAGCGCCTTGGTCGAACTGATCGGCACTCGCTTCGCGTTATCGCCGAACGCCGATTTGATCGCATCGGTTTCCACCACATCGCCGACCGTGGTCGCGGTGCCGTGGGCGTTGATATAACCGATGTCGCTCGGCGTTAAACCGGCGTCGTGCAATGCCATCGCGATGGCGCGGGCCTGGCCCGGCGCCGATGGCTTGGTGATATGAGACGCGTCGCTGGTGGAGCCAAAACCGGCGAGCTCCGCGTAAATCGTCGCGCCACGGCTGCGCGCATGGTCGAGTTCTTCGATCACAATTGCGCCCGCGCCCTCGCCCAATACAAACCCGGAGCGATCCGCCGCGAACGGTCGGCATGACGTGTCGGGATGATCTTTGTCTTCGCGCGCCAGAGTTTGCAGCGCTTGCCAGGCCTTCAGTGAGCCAAGCGTCAACAACGAATCGGCGCCGCCGGCAATCACACAATCGCAATAGCCTCCGCGGATCGCTCGCAGCGCTTCGCCGATCGCCACGGCCGATGAGGAACACGCGATGGAGTACGTATAAGTCTGTCCGGTGAAGCCGAAATCGAGTGAGATTTCCGACGTCGCGGCATTGTTCATGGTCATCACAACGGTGGTTGGCTTGACTCGTGCGGTCGTTGCATTGCCGAGGTAATGCCGGTAAGAATCTTCCATCGTGGTCGCGCCGCCGAGGCCCGTTCCCCAATAGACGCCGGCACGATCTTTATCGGCCGCGACAAACTTGGCATCGGCGACCGCTTGGCGCGCCGTAAGCAGCGCGAGCAAGGTAGTCCGATCCAAAGTACCGAGCCGCATCTTGGTAAAACCTTCGGTGGAAAACGGTGGGACTTCCGCCGTTAACCACGGCATGGGATCTTCAGCGAATTGGCGCGAATGGCGCGCCACGCCGGAACGTCCTGCGACCAAATTACCAAAAAACGTGCCTACATCGTTGCCGACCGGCGACATCACGCCGATGCCGGTGACGACAACCCGTCTCATGCAGACGTCTCTGCCGGTTTTTTATTCCCGTGCTGCTCTGCGATTAGCCGATCGATTTCTTTCGCGATATCGCCAACCGATTTGACGTCAACGCGCTCCATCGGCGCATTCACATTAAATTTTTCTTCCAGCAAAAACATGAATTCGATAGCCGATAGCGAGTCGATTTTCAATTCCTCTAGCCCAGCTTCAGGAGTGACCACAGCGGGATCAAGTTGGAATTGGTCGACAAGCATCTCGCGAACCGTATCAAGCGTACTCATTTACAGCTTCCCCTTGCTTCAATTTTATCTAAATAAAACGCCATACACAGCGCAATGAGTTTAGCACAGGGAAATAGGCGAGCTGGGGACGTCATTCGGCCCAATGGATTCCCGCCTTCGCGGGAATGACAGCGTGGATTTTTTATGTGCCGGCAGAATGCCTCCGGCTATT
>JANOLP010000118.1:0-2278 GCA_031419835.1 Pseudomonadota bacterium
TCTACGGATAAGCACAATTTCTCAGCGTTGGCCAGAGCGCGCTTTATCATCCAATACGCGCCGTCACAAAGATTAATACTGATTGAATCCTCGTCAGGCGACACCAAATGTTTTAGGGAATTCTTGTCTGATTCCATTCCCTAATAATTTCTGTATCTGATCTCCCACCACTTAAGTTGAGATTGGTTTTCTTCTCGACCACTCAAACTTTTCCAACAGACTCATTGATAACGGCCGTTCCTTGTTTCTGCTCAACCAATTTTCCCAAAATCTCCTCTGCCGCGCCAGACAGTGTAATGGCGCATAGGAACTTTTCAGCAATGAACAGATTTATAGCCTCGACAAGCTGCGTCTCCGCCACCTGAATTCGCGACGGTGTCGTATCGTCTTCGTAGACGAGCGATGGAATTGCCAATGGCGACCTCCAGAAAAAATTGATCTGACTTGTCGCCCTATAGCGCTAGGACGCAGCGGTATCTCGAAAACGGCGGTGGACCGCCGACGGATCGATCTGATCTGCTTCGTTGACGCGGCCGCGCAACTTCAACAAAGCATCTTCGCAGTCCTTCAAACTTTCGGCAGCGTGCACCTTTGCATCTGCAAGGGCCAACAATTTTCGCCGCCTATGTGGTAGCGCGATGCTATCACCATTGAGAATAACGCCGGTAACAAGTTTGATGGAATTCGCCGGATAGGACTTGGTTTTCTTATGCTTGAGGTTGGCGGATAGACCCCACTTGCGAATCATCATCACGATGTCGTTCAACACCTTCTTCGATGCCGACATACCGGACACGGTAATGTCGTCCTGCAATAACGTCATCTTACAACCGCGTTGTCGCACATTAGTATCAATCTGATCGAACATCGGGCGATTCGCGAGGAACGCGAGATGATTGCTGATCGTACTGCCGGTCGGAATGTGGCCGTCATAGGTGCTGAGCGTGGTAAGATGCCACGCCACGTCCGGGGAGCACTTCAAGTCCTCGCGGTAGAAACGATGAATATTTCCGAAAGTAGTGCTGGGAAAATATTGTGAAATATCGGTCTTGAAGAGAGGCATGCCGTTGGCGTGCGCCAGCGCATTCGTCACATACGAGCGCCCTTTCTTTGAGTGCACGTAGTCGGGCGTTGCAATGCGACTCAACAGTCGCGCCAGCCTTTTGTGACACTCCGCCATTTCCTCAAGCGGATACTGAATATCTCTGCCGGTAACTTCATCGGTATACGCCCGATAGGCATTCGGCCCCAGTTCGACAAGCGCTTGCAGCGCTTGCAATGACCTAAGCTCAAGCACTTCGACCAGTTTGGATTTCGACTGTATTTCGTACAACATCGACTGGTCAATGGGGTGAGGTAGTCGCCGTTTTGTTTTCAAAGTGTTCGCCTTCTGCAACCCACTCAAGCATTCTCAGTATCTTGTCACCAGCTTTGACGCGAACACGCTCACTGAATTTCCGTTCATCCAGACGCTCGGAAAAGAGCATGAGCGTGGAGACAGGGATGCCGAAAATGTCAGAATACTTTTCCAATATTTCCATCGATGGACTCTTGGTGCCGTTCTCAATTTCGCTCAAATATGAACCTGAAATTTTGAGCTTTACAGCAAGGTCCTGCTGCTTCATTCGATGGAAAGTCCGTACCATACTAAGCGCGCGGGAAATCATTATCTATGCTCCAAAATTAAGAAAGGAGGGGCGTCAGCGGGTGCAGTCGAAAATCTTTGCCACGTAGTAGAGCATTCGTAAAAGCAACATCGCTAATCGTAAGACTCCCACACGACGAAAAACGTTCTTCAACCACCCAACCAACAACCGCCATCTGTTACGACATGCTGCCATGATAGTTCTCCTGGTTACGTCGTCAGCGAAGTGCCGACGACTCTCGCCTGTAACCAGTGGGAGGCAAACAGCGGTATAACCCCTCATCACCTAACAGCACCCGAAATCTCGTCTTCGGGTGCTCGCTCGCACTGTGCCGCGCCGATGCCGGAGTGCGCGCCGGAAGGGCCTGCGATGTGTAGGAACCAATCCTGCCGGTCCCCGCGGGTGAAGCTAATCACCCATGACTGCTAGTGTAGTGCGTCATAAATAACGGAACTTATATGAAGTTTTGACCTCCAAGCATATAGGAGGTCCAGTGCCATGCGAGTTGCCAAGCCAGTTCAGTTGAATGCCGAGGATGATCGACGTCTGCGGATTCTTTCCAAGCGCAAGCGTGTCGAAGCGCGCGTTCAGATGCGCGCTCGCATCGTGCTGCTGGCCGCCGAGGGCCTGTC
>JANOLP010000119.1:0-3129 GCA_031419835.1 Pseudomonadota bacterium
ATTAAGGTCTTTCCCGACGCAACACCCTATGAATTCTCCCTCTACTGACGCGCGCGCCGCGAATTTTTTGCGCAACATTATCGATGCCGACAATCGCAGCGGCAAGCACGCCGGCCGCGTCGCAACGCGCTTTCCGCCGGAACCGAACGGCTATTTGCACATCGGCCATGCAAAATCGATTTGCTTAAATTTCGGCCTGGCGCGCGACTACGGCGGCGAATGCCACATGCGTTTCGACGATACCAATCCGGTCAAAGAAGACACGGAATATGTCGATTCCATTCTCGATTCGGTGAAGTGGCTAGGTTTTGATTGGGGTAAACATCTTTACTACGCATCGGACTATTTCGATAAGATTTACGACTATTCTGAACATTTGATTCGCGACGGCAAGGCCTATGTCGATAGCTTGACCGCCGACGAGATGCGCAGCTATCGCGGCACGCTCACGGAACCAGGAAAAAACAGCCCTCATCGCGAGCTCAGCGTCGAAGAAAATTTAGACCTGTTCCGCCGCATGCGCGCCAGTGAATTCGCCGACGGCGCTCACGTGCTGCGCGCGAAAATCGACATGGCCTCGCCGAACATTAATTTGCGCGATCCGGTGTTGTGGCGGATTCGTCACGCCCGTCATCATCGCACCGGCGATAAGTGGTGCATTTATCCGATGTACGACTTCACCCATGCGATTTCCGATGCGCTGGAACACATCACCCATTCCATCTGCACGCTGGAATTCGAAGACCATCGCCCGCTCTACGATTGGGCGGTGGAAAACGTGCCGGTGCCTTATCGGCCTTACCAATACGAATTCGCGCGGCTCAATCTCACCTATACGGTGTTGTCCAAACGCAAGCTGATCGAGTTGGTCGAAGGCAAATTCGTCGAGGGCTGGGATGATCCGCGCATGCCCACGCTGGTCGGCGCGCGGCGTCGTGGTTTTACACCCGAGGCGATGCGTTTATTTTGCGAGCGCATCGGCGTCTCGAAAGCCGATTCGTTGATCGACATGAGCGTGCTCGAAGATTGCGTTCGCGACGATTTGAATGAACGCGCACCGCGCGCCATTGCCGTGCTCGATCCGCTGAAACTGATCATCGACAATTTTGCCGACGGCAGCGAAGAAGATTGCTTCGCGCCGAATCACCCGCAAAAACCCGAGCTCGGCAAACGCGTCGTCAAGCTAACGAAAGAATTGTGGATCGAGCGCGACGATTTTATGGAAACACCGAGCAAAGGTTATTTTCGCCTCGCGCCCGGAGCGGAAGTGCGTTTGCGCTACGGCTATATTGTTAAGTGCGTTAGCGTCGATAAAGATGCGGACGGCAACATCAGCGCGATCCATTGCACCTACGATCCCGAAACCAAGAGCGGCGCGGAAACGCGTAAAGTCAAAGGCAATATCCACTGGCTCTCCGCCAAACACGCGGTTTCCGCGCAGGTTCGGCTATACGACCGGCTATTCAACGTGCCGCATCCCGGCATTGGCGATCGCGATTACAAACTCGACATGAATCCGGATTCGAAGAAAATTATTACCGCGTATGTCGAACCGATGCTTGCAGACGCAAAACCCGAGGGTAGCTTTCAGTTCGAGCGCAATGGCTATTTTGTGGCGGATCGGAAAGATCACGCGGTCGGTAAGCCGGTGTTTAATCGCGCGGTGACTTTGCGGGATTCTTGGGGGCAGAAGACTTAATGTTTTTCGTATGGTAATTGGTGCGCATTCCCCTCACCCTAGCCCTCTCCCCAGAGGGGCGAGGGAACCAAACTTCCTCTCCCACGCCACTTGTTTCCCCTCTCCCCTCGGGGGAGAGGGTGCAGGGTGAGGGGAAACGCGTAACACAACCAATCACGTAAAAACTATGCCACAAACCCGCCTCTCCATCCTAGACCAATCGCCGATCCCCAGTAACCGCACGGCGACCGACGCGTTACAAGCCACGCTCGAACTCGCGCAAGCGGCGGAGCGCTGGGGCTATCACCGCTATTGGCTGGCCGAGCACCATGGATTATTGGGTCTCGCCGATCCCTGCCCAGAAATTTTGCTGACACGCATCGCCAGCATGACGGAAAAAATCCGCGTCGGCACCGGCGGCATTATGTTGCCCTATTACAGCCCGTTCAAAGTTGCCGAGCAATTTCGCATGCTCTGCGCGTTGTTTCCGAATCGCATCGATTTAGGCGTTGGCCGTGCGCCTGGTGGTGATCGGCTGACGGCGCAAGCGATGTCCGGTGGTTCCTACAATAGCGCCGACGATTTTCCGCAGCAGGTGTTCGATATGGTCGGCTATCTCGACGGGCAGCTTGCAGAAAATCATCCGTTCGCGCGCGTCACGGTGCAACCGAAAAGCGAACACGCGCCGGAAGTGTGGATCCTGGGCTCGTCGGATTTCGGCGGCGCGCTCGCGGCGCACTTGGGTTTGCGATTTACCTTCGCGCATTTCATCAACGGCCATGGCGGCGACCAGGTCACGCGAGGCTATCGCGAACAGTTTCGCCCGTCGCCGCGGGAATCGGCGCCCTACTCCATGGTCGCGGTATTCGTCATCTGCGCCGAAACCGATGCCGAGGCGGAAGCGACGGCCAGCAGCATTGATTTACGCCGCCTGCAAATGGACTACGGCCTCAACACGCCGATTCCCACGCGCGAAGAAGCCTTGGCGCGAGAATATTCTCCCGAGGAAAAAGCCCGCATGCAATTTCATCGCGCCCGCTCGGTGATCGGCACGCCGGATAAAGTTTGCGCCCGGCTTCAGGAAATTCAACACCAATTCGCCGCAGACGAATTGATGATCATCACTGTTACCGGCGACTATGCCTCGCGGTTGCGCTCCTACGAACTGCTGGCGCAAGCGTGGCCGCGGCAAAACGACTAATGTTGCGGCATGGCTTCTGTTTTTCGGTTGTCGTCGCGAGCTGCCTGTACCGGCGCTGCCAATACTGCTCACGTGCCATGAACCGCATGCGCTCTTGCGGCCACCTCCGCCATGTCATCCTGAGCAACGCGAAGGATCTGCTTTCACGGCATCACAAAAGCAGATCCTTCACTGCGTTCAGGATGACATGTTAAAGGGGGCAATTCCGGTAGGGTTCATGGAAAGAATAGCGGATCAGCGTCATTTTTCG
>JANOLP010000120.1:0-4654 GCA_031419835.1 Pseudomonadota bacterium
GGAACCTATTGTGAGCCGATTGGAGATTAATTGACGGTGCAAACCTACTGCGAATGTCGGAAAGTAATCACCGTATTTTCTCTGGAAGTCGGCTTTACGCAAACTCGTGATGCTCCCGTGAATGTCCGGATTCGCTGCGGACAGTACGCTCCGTTGTGCGGTGCATCAGTCGGCCATTGGCCGGAATTTTCAGAATGAAAAACGACCCGTCGCGACATTTCCCACTCGAGTAAGCAGAAACCCAGATTTGTCTACCGGGGGGCGCCGTGACGCCAACCTACACGACGCTGTTACCATTCCTTCCATAGCTTGACAGAGCGGCATCGACAAACTCATCGCAGTTCGTCTGCGTCCCGCAAGTGGAGGTCGCTTCAAGAAACGAAAATTTACGCACGCTTAGCGAAGTCACGCCTGTGGCGGATAACGCTCAAACGTGGGCAGCTCGTGTACACGCGCCATCCAACCGATACGTTCCGCGATCTGTATATGTGCGCGTGCCGGAACGACATCGGGGTCATCATACGTCCCGCTCTGGATATCAATGATGCCCGGGAGTATCTCGACGTTGGTATAAAACAGGCCCGTTCCGCAATTGGCACAGAAATGCCGCCGGCCAAACTCCGACGAATGGTAGACCTTCAGTGTGCCTTTCGTGACCGTGACCGCGCCTTCTTTATACATGGTTCAACCGACCATCGGCGCGCCGGCATGACGTCGGCAATCCTTGCAATGGCACAACGCGTGGCTGATCGCTTCGCCTTCCGCTTCGTAGCGAACGGCACCACAGTGACAACCGCCAGTAATTGCCATTTCAACTCCTTATTTCAATAAGTTCCGCCAGGCAGTTTAACCAGAACTGGGGCGTGGGGAAAGCCGATTCACTTTGTCGCTTGCTTCATGGCAAGTGGCTGCACTGTTCAGCAAGTCAAGAATATGATGCACCGAACGTTGGATTGGGTGGGCGGGATGCAGCATAATTCTATTTGACAAATCTTGACGGTGATTTAAAGGCTGGGTTGGGGTGAACTTATCAAAACATCGTACTATGCGTAAACGCATGACAATGTATGATCGTCCGCTAACGTCATTATTGAGGCTTGCGCTCGTCGCTTCATACTTGGCGACGTTGCGTTTCGTATTTGCAGCCGATGTCGATCGAGCGCTGTCCGCTGGAGATTTCACGATTAAGCGCTTCGACAAAACGGCTTTTTCCGAGCCGGCTCCCCCACTAAACTTCAAACAGCGACAAATATTCATGATGGGGCGGCTGCATTTCAATATCCGTTGGGTTACCGTCAATTCGTTAGAAGGCGACTGGGGACTCGGTCCAACCTATGTTGCCGAGCGTTGCTCCGTATGCCACGTCGGCGGCGGCCGCGGGCATCCTCCGCAAGCCGCCGATGAGCAATTATTGTCAATGATCGTACGCCTGAGTGTTCCCGGCGAAGACAAGCACGGTGGGCCTAAAGCTCATCGTCACTATGGCGACCAATTTCAGAATCGCGCATTGCGAGGGCAAGATGTGAATTACTTTTTTGCCGGAAGCGAGCCGGTACCCACCGAAGCCGACCTCTATCTCGACTGGATCGAAAAGACAATCGCTTTCCCCGATGGTGAGGAAGTAACGCTTCGCGCACCTAAACTTAGAATTGAGAATCTTAATTTCGGACCACTCGGAACCGATACCATGAGATCGCTACGCCTAGCGCCGCCGATTTTCGGTCTTGGCCTTCTCGCCGCCGTGCCGGAAACCTCTATTCTTGCGGGCGCCGAAAGACAGAAGGAAAAGGGTTTCAGCGGACGTCCCAATTACGTTTGGGATGCCGTTTCGAATAAAATTTCCCTTGGCCGCTTCGGTTGGAAGGCGAACCAGCCCAATATCAGGCAACAGATCGCCGCGGCGGCGATTGGCGACATGGGCGCGAATTCGCATCTTTACTACGAGCAAAATTGTCCTCCGGTGCAGACAATATGCGGCGCGCAATTGCCCGCTAACGATCCGGAGTTGATTGACAGCGATTTGAACGAACTCGAATTTTGGACTCTTGGTCTCGCTGTTCCAGCTCGGCGCAGTGTGGGCGATCCCGAAGTTACGCGTGGCGAAAAATTATTCGAGGAGGCGCAATGCGCCGCTTGTCATTTGCCGACGCTAAAAACGGCGACAGAGTTTTCGGCGTTGCCGCAACTTGCGAATCAGGTTTTCCACGCCTATACGGATTTGCTCCTGCATGACATGGGTGACGAGCTCGCCGATGGGCGTCCCGATTTTGCGGCGAGTCCCCGCGAATGGCGCACCGCGCCGCTTTGGGGATTAGGCCTATCAAAAATCGTCAGTGGCAGTAGCGCCATGCTGCACGACGGACGCGCGCGCGACGCCGAAGAAGCAATTTTGTGGCACGGTGGTGAGGCGAGCGTTTCTCGTGACGCGTTTATCGCTATGAACAAGAAAGATCGCGTCGCGATGCTGAAGTTTTTGGATTCGATTTAGCTTTGGAAAGTGCCCCCAGTCGCAAAAAAAATGCGGAGCAAAAAATGCAATTCGGCATTGTAGTCGGCACGTCGGCAGATTCTTGGAAAGTCGTTCAGCGTGCGGAGGAGTTGGGATTTACCCATGCGTGGTTTTACGACACGCAAATGGTATGCGCGGATTGCTTTGTCGCGATGGGTGCCGCAGCGATGAAAACGTCGCGCATTCGCTTGGGCACGGGCGTGTTGGTGCCATCGAATCGAATTGCGCCCGTCGCCGCCAATGCGTTTGCGACGCTCAATAAACTCGCGCCGGGACGAATTGATTTCGGCGTCGGTACGGGTTTTACCGCGCGGCGCGCGATGGGTATGGATGCCATCAAGTTGGCTGACATGGAAGAATACATTC
Organism: Pseudomonadota bacterium; assembly: GCA_031419835.1. GTDB lineage: Bacteria > Pseudomonadota > Gammaproteobacteria > Burkholderiales > JALYOK01 > JALYOK01. Next base: position 2,876 of record JANOLP010000120.1, read on the forward strand.
GCGTCGTTTATGGCCTGTTGCGCGAAGAGACGGTCGAGGCGGAATTCGAAGGTCAACGCCGCAAAATTCGTTTCCTCAATCCCGAACTGGGTCTGATCAATACCCGCGATCCGATTGCCCTGCATGTTTCCGCCTACGGCCCGAGGGCGCGCGCCTTCGTCGCGAAAATGGGCGCGGGGTGGCTCAATTTCATCGGCGATCTTGATACTGCAAGCGCACAACTACGGGATTTCCAGGCAGGCTGGGCGGAGGCTGGGCACGAGCGCTCCGATCTTTCCGCTATTGCTTTTGCGCTTGGTTGCGTGCTCGCCCCGGGCGAACCATGCGATTCGCCGCGAGCCGTTGCGCAGGCCGGCATGCGCGCTGCAGTTTATTTGCACCGCGCTGCCGACGAAGCACTCGCAGGCCTGCGCAACAGCAGCCCAACCGGTGAATCCGTGCAGGATTCCGTCCGCGGCTACGTCGAGCTGGCGCGAAGCTTTCAACCGGAAGACGCGCGTTATCTAAGTAATCATCGCGGCCATCTATTGTTTGTCCGCCCGGAGGAAAGGCCTTACATTACTGCGGAGTTAATCCGCACATCAAGCTTTACCGGGACCGCAAATGAATTGATCGAACGCATTGGCGCGTTGGGCGAAGCAGGTTATACCCAATTCGCGATCCAGATAACGCAAGGGCAAGAAGACGCCATCGAGGATTGGGCGAAAATCATGGCCGCGTTTCCCAAACACTAGAGACCCCGAAACACCGGCTTACGCTTTTCGTTAAACGCGCGAATTCCTTCGTGCCGATCTTGCGTATCGATTAGCTGATTGTAAGCTTCGATCTCGAAACGATAGGCGGTTGTCAATTCCATCTCCATGCCATAGCGAATCGACTTCTTCGCTTGCCGCACCGACATCGGCGCATTCGCTGCAATCACGCGCGCCGTCACAAGCGCATCCGCAAGCGCCTGGCCGGGTTCGCACAATTGATTCACCAGGCCCCACGCCAATGCTTGTTCGGCGCTGAACGGTTTGCCGGTCAATATGATTTCCTTAGCGCGGCGTTCGCCGACGGCGCGTGGAAGATTTTGCGTGCCGCCGCCGCCAGGCATGATGCCCAGCGTCACCTCGGTGAGCGCGAAGCGCGCGGATTTGACCGCGTAGGCGAAATCACCGTATAGCATCACTTCCAAGCCGCCCGCATAGGCGTGACCGTTAACCGCAACGATCAGCGGCACGGTCAACGAACCTGTCGCCCAGAACGCACGTTCGAAGATTTCGTGTTGGGCGCGCCAGGTTTCTTTGCTCATATCCTTGCGTTCCTTTAAGTCTGCGCCCGCGCAGAACGCGCGATCGCCGGCACCTGTCAAAATCACGCAGCGGATGTCTTCCGGCTCGGCGATCAGCCGCGTCCAAAGTTCATGCAAGTCCATTCCCATTTGAGTATTGATCGCGTTCAGTACGTCGGGGCGATTTAGGGTCACCACGAGAATGTGCTGGTCAACGATTTCAGTCATTAGGGTTTGATAAGTAGGCACGCGCAAAGCAGCGTCTCCGATGAACAATGTAAATTGAGATTACTCGATGTGCCAATCGAGGTAAAGTATCGTGGCGCGATTAGATGTGGCGCCGATTGAGTCGTAATCTAGGGAAGCTCTGAATAAGTCCGATTTCGTCATGACACTGCGTTGCTCACAAAAAATATCGCCTTACATATCATGCATATGCTGCGTCGATATTTTTTGCTCGCGCCTTGTTTCATTTAGAACTCGAACTTATTCAGAGCTTCCCTAGG
>JANOLP010000121.1:0-2170 GCA_031419835.1 Pseudomonadota bacterium
CGATGGCCCACGCACGGCCGACGAGGCCAGCGCCAACGATTGCGATTTTTTCCATTTGATGAATTCCTAAAGTAGGATTAGACAAGCAGTTTAAATGAGGCGATGAAAATCCGCAGATTGCAATCAGCCGAGCGTTTCGACATTCCCGCAAACCGGCACCGATTGACCGGAAATATTTTTCCCAGCGTCGGAACACAAAAATAAAATCGTGTTGGCAATATCTTGTGGGCTGACCATGCGGCGCATTGACACGTTCGCGAGCAAGCGATCGCGATAGGCTTCGAACGTCATGCCGAACGATTTCGCTTTGGCGTCGATCACGCGATCGATGCGATCGCCTTCGACGATTCCGGGCTGAATGCAATTGACGCGGATGTTGTTCGGCCCCAATTCCATTGCGAGACTTTCGGTAAAACCCACTAACGCAAATTTTGCCGACGAATAAGGTGTTCGTAACGGAAAACCCAAGCGCCCTGCAGACGACGATAAATTCACGATCGAGCCGCCGCCGGATTTTTTCAGTTCCGGCACCGCGCGGCGCGTGCAGTAGAAACTGCCGTTGAGATTTACGGCGATGGTCTTATCCCATTCGGCGGGAGTGACGTCTTCCACGTTCGCGGTCGGCCCGGCGATCCCGGCGTTGTTGATCATTACATCGAGCCCGCCGAGAAATTTTAGCGCGGCATCGAACATGGTATCGACTTGTTTTACGTCGGATACGTCGCAACGCGTTGCACCTAACGCGGGATGGGCTTTTGCCATCGCGCTCAGCGCCGCATCGTCGACATCGCTGATGAATACCTTCGCGCCGTTTTGTAGAAATGTTTCGGCCGTGACTTTGCCGATGCCGCCGGCGCCGGCGGTAATGATTACCTTTAGGCCATTTGCGTTTACGTCCATTTGTTTTTCCCTTTGGGATGCTTAGGGCTTTCTTCGACAATTAGCGCCGGCCCCTCACCCAGCTCTCCCCAGAGGGGAGGGTTAGGGTGAGGGGAAAGCGCCGGTTCGATACGCGAGCCCGAAATTAATCTTCAACCACACCAAAAAACAAAACGGGCGAGGTCGCCCTCGCCCGTTCTTTCTAACAAGAACTAACTCAAGCTATTACCACATTGCAACCGGATTGCCAGGAGAACCCGTGCCACCTTTAATTTTCAACGGCGACCAAACGAACAGGAACTCGTAGACTTTTTCTTTCGCCAGAACCGTCAGATCCAAGTTTTCGATGTTCCAAATACCGCGGCGAGTTTGCATTTCCGTATGGCAAGGAACAGCATAGCCTTCCTCTTCGCCACCGGGTTGCGCATCGTTCGCGGAAGTATCGCCACCGGTCAGGATGATTTTCTTGCTGGCCATCCATTGGCAAGCGCTGATGCCATAGCCTGGTTCGCCGGAACCGAAGGTTTTACGGCGTGCCGCTTGATCATCGGCGGAGAGTTTTTCCCAATCGCCAACGCCCCACAGATTACCGTGGCCGGTGTGGAGGAACACGCAGTCCCCCTCGCCCGGCTCGGCAGTGCCTTGAGCCTTAAGGATGGCTTGCATGTCGGCGGCCGTGATGATGCCGGGATCACCGGCTTTCGTCGGAATCGGCAACGGCTTGCCACCACCTTTGTGGGTCATCGCATCGACCAACACGCCACGGCAGATAAACGCTTTTTGCGCAACATGCTCAACGCCGCAATCGCCCATGCCCATTACGCGACCACCGGCACCGCGGTTGTAGCAATTTTCAGCCAAACGACCGTTGTACATCATGTTGCCCTTGGATGTGCGCACGCCAATGTGGCCGGGGCCGTCAAACTGGGTGGAGATCTGACCGATTTCCGTGGTCACTAATTCATCGTGATAGATCAACGCGTTTTTGCCGAACGGGCCGCCGGTCGGCGTGCCCGGAATGGTCATTTGCCAGCTACGAGGACCGAAGCCGGGTATGTCTTTCGAATAGGTCTTGCCGAGCGTCGTGCTCTTGCCGGTCTTGACCAATTTCAGCGCCTTCATGACCTTGTCCGGCGTGACGCGGTTGATCGCACCGGCTTTGTCATCGGCGCCGAATTCAGTCGGGAACCATTTTTCGGTTAAGGGTTTGTCGCTCATCGGCGGCTCGTCGGCGAATGCAGTGGTGTAACCCATTGCCAAGGCCATCCCGCCCAATAGGGAAATTTTTGCT
>JANOLP010000122.1:0-14686 GCA_031419835.1 Pseudomonadota bacterium
GCGAAGCGCGCAAACACATGATGTCGGCCTCCATGCAAGGCGCCATGGCGTTCCAAAAAGGCTTAGGCTGCGTACATTCGCTGTCCCACGCGCTCGGCAGTTACAAAGAAAAAACCCTGCACCACGGCACGCTAAATGCCGTCATGTTGCCCACCGTACTGCGCTTCAACGAAAACCACGTCGGCGATAAATACGACAAACTGCGCCGCGCCATGCATCTTGCACCGGGCGAAAAAGTGGATGAATTCATCGCGCAATTGAATCAACGCCTCGGCATCGCGAACGGCCTTGGCGCCATGGGTGTGCCAAAGTCCGTATTCGACGAAATGGCCGACAAAGCGCTGAAAGATCACTGCCACGGCACCAACCCACGCATCGCCACGCGCGATGAATACCTTGCGATGTTGGAAGAGGCGTATTAGTGCATCGGCCTACGAGGCAACAGCAGTTTGCCTTGCAGACCAGGCATCGCCAGGATCCAATATCCATGTGGCGTCTGGCAATGTATGATTTTATTTACTGCGATCTCCGCATAAAAACCAAAAAAATATTTCCCCTCCGCGGACCATACAACAAAGCCTGGTAGGTTGGCGGTGAGGCACGAACCTCAACATCTCAAGTGTCAATTGCAACGTCGTGTGCTTTATCGGGGGCCGTTTGTTGGGGTTCGTTCCTCACCGCCAACCGACATTTACATCGGCAACGCAGCATCCGGCGCCCACTCCGATAACGACGCATCATAAAGTTGCACGTTCTTATGCCCAAGCATCGTCAGCAACATCGTCGCGCTCGACGCGGCGATGCCGCCGCCGCAATAGGTAATTACACGCGGCTTTGCCAAGGCGTCGGCGAATTGTTCGCGTAAGATTTCTGCCGATTTAAATTCGTTGTTGGCATCGACGACATTCACTGCCGCGATGTTAATGCTGCCAGTGATATGACCCAGTCGCCCGTAAACCGTGCCGCCGGTGCCGGCGCGTTGATCGGGGCGTAACGCGTTCAGCGTGCAGACATCGTCGGCGCCAATGGCTGCCAACACGTCGTCTTTGTTTGCTACATAGCCGTCACGCATTTTTGGCGCGAATTTCAATTGCCTGGAGAGCCGCTCTGAGCCTTGTTCTACAGCACGCCCTTCGCGTGCCCATTTCTGAAATCCACCGTTTAGCACCGCTGCGTCGTCGTGGCCGAACACGCGCAGCATCCACCATAAGCGCGTCGCCCACCAATGATTCGCAGTCGAATAGAGAATCACTTTCGTATCGTCGCCGACACCAAGTTTGCCGATCGCACTTGCAAAATATTCAGCCGTCGGCAGCATAAAATGCAAGCGATGATTTTTGTCGGAAAGATCGTTGTCGAAGTCGGCAAATCCGGCGCCGCGAATATGAGATTTTTCGAAATCGGCGCGGCCGGACACCACGTTGTAAGCGCCGCCTTGCGTAGGCGGCATCAAGTGAGTAGTGCAATCGAGTACGCGAACTTTCGGATCATCTAAGTGATCCGCAAGCCAATCGGTCTCGACGATAAATTCCGGATGAATAAATCCCATTGCCATGCTTCCTCCTAATGTCATCCTGAACGAAGTGAAGGATCTGCTTTTGCTTTTTTACCGCTGAAAAGCAGATTCTTCGCTTTGCTCAGAATGACATATTTCTAGGTTTTTTTTCGTAACTTCCCCTTCAAGGGGAAGGCTGGGATGGGGATGGGTCTTAAGCCATTTGAACCCATCCCCACCTCAATCCTCCCCTTGAAGAGGAGGAGGCGTCTGATCTGCTTGTTTTGGATCTGCGCGTGAGTAAAGATAGTTTAAAACCAGTTGCAATTATTGCCCTCGACTGGGGCACCACATCCCTACGCGCGTATTTGCTTGACGCCAATGGCAACGCGCTCGAAAAAAAAATTCGCACCCCTTGGCGTTCTAAACATTCGCGAGCAGAATTTTGACGCGGCATTCGAGGAAATGTGCGGTCCGTGGCTAAGTAATGCTCCGAAGTCCGCACCGATACTGGCTTCCGGCATGATCGGTAGCAGACAAGGCTGGCGCGAAGCGCCCTACGTGCCCTGCCCCGCAACTATCGATGAGCTTGCCGAAAAATTGATTTCACTCACAACCAAGAGCGGTCATCGTCTAACAATTGTTCCGGGAATCAACACGAAAAACGCGGCTGATGTGCCGGATGTTATCCGCGGCGAAGAAACGCAAATTTTCGGCGCCCTCGATTCCACCGCATCGAAACAATTATTTATACTTCCCGGCACCCACAGCAAATGGGTACAAGTGTGCGACAACCGCATTGAACATTTTGCGACCTTCATGACCGGCGAAGTGTTTGCGATTCTGTGCGAGCACAGTATTCTCGGTCGTACCATGAAAGGTAGCGCCGACGATGCGAAAAGTTTCAAGCAAGGTTTCGACTATGCGATGGATGAGCGGGTGAACGGCGCCGGGTTATTGCAACAATTATTCAGCGCTCGAACCCTAGCACTATTCGATCGAATGCCTGGAGAAGCGCTCCACGCTTATCTATCCGGTCTATTAATCGGCGGCGAAATTCGCGGCGCCTTGGAATTATTCGGTAAGGGAAATGAAATTACGATTATCGGTGAATCTGCTTTGACGACGCGCTATCAACGGGCGCTAAGCTTCGCCGAAAAATCCGCGCGAATTGCCGATGAAAACGTTACGCCAAAGGGATTGTTTCTCATTGCAGAAGCAGCGAATTTGTTAAAGTAAAAACGCATCAAAACTTGTCATTCCCGCGCAGGCGGGAATCCATAGTTCGCGTGCAATTCGATACGCCAAATGGATTCCCGCCTGCGCGGGAATGACAGCTAATGAGGTCAACTATGAATTCAATTTCGCACTATCTATCACCACTACCGCTCGTTGCCATCTTGCGTGGCATCACGCCGCAAGAAGCGATTCCTGTCGCCGAAATTCTTTACGATCTCGGATTTCGAGTCATCGAAGTTCCGCTGAACTCGCCGCAACCGTTCGACAGCATTGCAGCGATTGCGAAACGATTCCGTAGCGACGCCCTGATCGGCGCCGGAACAGTGATGACCAATGATGACCGCACGCGGGTTCGCAACGCAGGCGGCAATCTCATCGTGATGCCGCACAGCGACGTCGACATTATCCGCGCGGCGAAACAAAATGGAATGATTTGCCTGCCAGGCATCGCCACACCAACAGAAGCCTTTGCCGCACTGGCCGCTGGCGCAGATGGACTGAAATTATTTCCGGCGGAAATGCTCACGCCTTAAGTAGTGAAAGCATTGCGCGCGGTATTTGCTAAAGACACGGTCGTGATTCCCGTCGGCGGCATCACGCCGGACGTGATGATTGAATTTTGGAATGCCGGCGCAACCGGGTTTGGTCTGGGTTCGGCACTTTATCGGCAGGGCATGACGCTCGACCATGTTCGCGAGATCGCCAAGAAATTTATCGCAGCGTATCGAGCACTGCCACAACGTAGTTAGTCCGAGCATCGACCATCGCCAAAACGCGCATGAATAGTGCCTTTCAGCCATGCCCCTGCGAAACGGAAAAGGTGGCTCGCCTCCCAGCCCGAACGCTTTCTAGTCAGCGCAATCCTTCGGTCCTATAATCCAAATTATGGAACGCGCCAATCCCATCATTGATTCCACCGTCGCATACGCCGTTGCGCGCGCATTGCTGGATGGCTTCGACAAACACTACCGGATCTTTCAGGAAACCAGTAAGGCCGCGAAAGGCCGATTTGACCGCGGCGATTGGGCTGTTGGGCAAAAAGCGAATCGCGATCGAATCATGTTCTACGATCAGCGCGTTAAGGAATCCGTCGAATTTCTTGAGAATGAATTTGATGCCGAGGCGCTGGGCTCCGATTGGCAACAGATCAAACTCAACTATATCGGGCTACTGACCAATCATAAGCAACCGGAGCTTGCCGAAAGTTTTTTCAACTCCGTTTGTTGCAGCATTTTGCATCGCACTTATTTTCATAACGATTACATTTTCGTGCGCCCGGCGATATCCACTGAGCACATGGATTCCGAGCCGCCCGCTTACCGTTGTTACTATCCGCGTAAGTTTGGCCTTCGTCACGCACTGGCACAAATCGTCGCGGATTTTTCGTTGCAGCGGCCATTTGAAAATATTAAGCGCGATCTACGCAGTGTTTTGCACGTTTGGCGCAGGCAATTTTCGCGTCCATTTTATTTGGAAGCGAATCACCAGATTCAAGTATTGAGTTCGCTTTTTTATCGGAACAAGGGTGCTTATTTAGTCGGCAAGATCGTCAACGGTAATCAGGAGGCCCCCTTTGCGATTCCGATTCTGCACAATCCGAACGGCAAACTTTACCTCGATACGGTGCTGATCAGCCGCTACCATTTAGATATTTTATTCAGCTCCTATCGAGCGTATTTTATGGTCGATATGGAAGTGCCGTCTGCCTATGTTCAGTTTTTGCGAAGCATGTTGCCGAATCGGCCCAAATGGGAACTCTATACGATTCTCGGATTACAGAAACACGGTAAAACCCTTTTCTATCGCGACTTCTTACATCATCTCAAACATTCCAGTGACGACTTCATTATTGCGCCCGGCATTAAAGGCTTGGTGATGTTGGTGTTTACGCTGCCCTCCTACCCTTACGTATTTAAAGTAATTCGCGATGCCGTCGCGCCGCCGAAGGATACCAATCGCGATCTAGTTAAGGCCAAGTATTTGATGGTGAAATTGCATGACCGCGTCGGACGCATGGCGGACACGTTGGAATATTCCGACGTCGCGTTTCCGAAGAATCGCTTCACCGGTGAACTGCTGGACGAACTGTATAAACTTGTACCGTCGCAATTAGAAAACGATGGTCCGAATTTAGTGATCAAGCATCTTTACATCGAACGCCGCATGATCCCATTAAACATCTATCTCGACGAAGCAGGCGACAAAGAGCGCGATCACGCCTTACTTGAATATGGTCGTGCATTAAAGCAACTCGCCGCCGCCAATATTTTTGCCGGCGATTTGCTCTACAAAAATTTCGGCGTGACGCGCTACGGCCGAGTGGTATTTTACGATTACGACGAGATCGATTACCTCACCAATTGCAATTTCCGTCGCATTCCACCGCCGCGCAACGATGAAGACGAGTTGTCCGCCGAGCCCTGGTACCCGGTTGCGCAGAACGATATTTTCCCAGAGGAATTCGCGCGATTCCTACTCACCGAACCTAAAGTACGCGAGCGTTTCATGGCGCACCATGCCGACCTATTGGACGCGGAATATTGGAAGGCAACACAGGAGCGAATTTCCAATGGCCATGTGGAAGATATTTTTCCCTACCCCGAATCGATTCGATTTTGCAATAACGGCGCAAAAGACGCTGATTGAAATTAAGCCATGAATAGTGACGATACCGGTCGCGTTTCCGAAGATAATTTAGTCTACGTCATGGCGTTAAGGTCGGTGTTAATTTTTGCGCTGGCAATTGCGCTCGGGTTAAGCAAATCAAAGTTTGGCATCTCGCTGCCCGTTGAGCCAGTGCTGCTCGGTATAGGTGTATTCGTGCTAGCGAACGTCTTGCGAATGTTACGGTTGCGTAAAACTTATCAGTTGGAACTGTTCATCGAGCTTTGCCTCGACACTAGCGCGTTGGGTTTCATTTTATATTTCAGCGGTGGCGTATCCAATCCATTCGCATCGTTTTTCCTGGTCTTCCTCACCATCGGCGCGATGCTATTGTCCGCACGTTTGAACGGGTTGCTCGCCGCGGTTGTACTGATTGCATATGGATTTTTAGTTTTTAATTTTCGCCCAATGGTTCATCGTCATGATCTGTCTCCAGGCGGAAATCCCTTGTTAGATTTACACACGGTGGGCGCATGGATTACTTTCGCGTTGAGCGCCCTCATCATTGCGACTTTGTTAGTCAGGATGGTCGCGAACGTACAAGAACGGGAACGGCGCTTGGCATCAGCACGCGAAGAAAGCCTGCGCCACGAACGGGTCATGGCACTGGGTATGTTTGCTGCCGGTACCGCCCACGAACTCGGCACACCGCTTGCGACGATTGCAACAATTGCTCGGGAAATTGAGCGACGGCTTGGTGCGTCCGATGCGATGCAGCCGATGTTGCGGTCGCTACGTTCCCAAGTAGATGTCTGCAAACAATACCTCACGGCGTTAACGCAAAAATCCGGCGTCGATCGAAGCGAGCGCTGCTCGTTGCAGCGGGCTGACAAATTTCTTTTGGAAACGCTAAGCGATTGGCAGGCTATGCGCCCTGATGCGAAAATCGAATTTTGTAGCCCACCACCTCAGACTGCACCCAATATTGTTGCCGAGCCAACTCTGAAACAAGCGCTGATCAGCGTATTGAACAATGCCGCCGACGTCTCCCCCGATAAAATTGAAGTGAGCGCGCATTGGTCAGTTGATACGATAAAATTTGACGTATTAGACAGCGGCCCCGGCATGAGCGACACAGATTTGCAACGCGCCGGACATATCACCTTCAGCACGAAATCGGCGCGCCACGGTCTCGGCATTGGGTTATGCCTCGCGCGCGTGGCGCTGGAACGCTTCGGTGGATCGCTGACGTTGGATAACCGGGCGAGCGGCGGCCTTAAGGCAACATTGCTGATTCCGGCGGTTTAGAAACTATGCGCAAAAACCAACCTGCTTTCTTGATAGTTGACGACGATGCCGCCTTTAGTCAGGCAATGGGCTGGGCACTGGAGGGACAAGGATTTAGTGTAAGGCTCGCCCATGACATCGGATCCGCAGTGAAATCGGCAACAAGCGCGCCACCAGACTTTGCCATTGTCGACTTGAAGATGCCCGGGGAATCGGGCTTAACACTTATTCCCGCCCTAAAATCCATGAATTCAGCGATGCGGATTTTGGTTCTGACCGGCTATGCGAGCATCGCGACTGCGGTCGAAGCAATTAAACTCGGTGCCACCCATTACCTCGCGAAACCGGTCGATGCTGACGACGTATTAAAGGCCTTAGATAAAGCCATCGGCGACATGTCTGAAGCGGCCCGTGGCGAGGGCTTGTCAGCAGCAGATGTAGAGTGGGAACATTTGCAAAAAGTGCTCGCAAGCAATCGCGGCAATATTTCTGCTACCGCTCGGCACCTCAGTATCGATCGACGCACGCTGCAACGGAAGCTCGCGCGCCATCGTTTAAACACAGGTTAACTCGCGCCCTCCGGTGCGGCTCGTCGCGCCATCCTAACCCACAACCTCCCATACCAATTCCGCGCTCGTTCGCGGTGCGGCAATTTGCCTCAATGTTCGAATTAGATTTCCTTCGATAGAATTCCGTCGTAGTTGAATTTGCTTTTGATCGATAACGAAAGCGGTTCGGTCAAGGCGCGGGTTCAATTTCTACAGAAAAATTCTCGGAGGATTGGGCAGTGAAAAAGCATTGGATTGGCGTTCTCGTAGTATCCATCGGAAGTAGTGTTTATGCAACGGAAGAAATTCAGCAGCTCGAAACGATCGAGGTAATCGGCAACTATCAAAATAATGTCGGCTCATCGGATGCGGCGAGCCAAGGCATCGTCACGCCGAAAATGTTCGAGCACCGACCCATTCTGCGGCCCGGCGAAGTTTTGGAAACCGTTCCGGGACTGATCATTACTCAGCACAGCGGTGATGGCAAAGCGAATCAGTATTTTCTGCGCGGATACAATCTCGATCACGGCACCGATTTTGCTACCTACGTTGCCGGCATGCCGGTAAATATGCCAAGCCACGCCCATGGTCAGGGTTACACCGACTTGAATTTTCTCATTCCCGAATTGATCTCGCGCGTCGCGTATTCGAAAGGATCATATTATGCGGAGAATGGCGACTTCGCCTCGGCTGGCGCGGCGCGAATTTCTTACGTCGAAAATTTGAAACAACACCTTGGTCAGATCACGCTCGGGCAATACGGCTTTCAACGCGCGCTGGCAGTCGGTGCGCCACAACTTGACACGGGTCGATTAATTATTGGCGCGGAGTTTCAGCACAATGATGGGCCGTGGGACGAACGGGCGGATTTCACCAAGTTTAACGGTATAGCGCGATACGCCTTGGGCGATACCCAAAACGGTTTTAACGTCACCGGTATGGCGTACTCGGCCGACTGGAATTCCACCGATCAGATTCCGCAAAGTGCAATCGACAAAGGTATCATTGGCCTGTATGGGGCGCTGGATCCTACTGATGGCGGTAAACAAAATCGCTACAGCCTGTCGACCGAATGGCGCCGCACCGGCGACGGTACGCGAGCGGCCGCCAGCGCGTATCTGATTCGCTCGCGCCTAAACTTATTTTCAAACTTTGAATTTTTCTTAGGCTCGCCGGATGGCAATCAATTTGAGCAAACGGAAAAACGCACGGCGTTCGGCGGTGAAGCCAATCATACGTGGTTCGGAAAATTGGGTGATCGATCCATGTCGAACCGGATCGGCGTTCAGGTGCGCCGCGACCGCATTGATCCGCTCGGCCTCTACAGTACGAAGAATCGCCAGCGTGTCGATAAACTCGACTACGATGGCAATACCATTCCGTTTGTCACGCGCGAAGATCGTGTGACCGAATCCAGCCTAGGCGTTTATTTCAGTAACGAAATTCAATGGACCGAATGGTTTCGTCACATTGCCGGTATTCGCGCCGATTATTTTCGTTTCAATGTAAATAGCAATCGCCCGGAAAACTCCGGCAATGCCAGCGATTCGTTGGCGTCTCCCAAACTGTCCTTGATTTTCGGCCCGTGGGCAAAAACTGAGTATTTTCTCAACATAGGGCGTGGCTTTCATAGCAATGACGCACGTGGAACCACGGTCACGGTCGATCCGGGGACGGGCGACGTTGTCGACGGCGACGGTAATCCGGTGAAAAAAGTCGATCCGTTGGTTAAGACTTTGGGCTACGAAATCGGTATGCGCAGCGAGATCGTTCCCACCGTACAAACGTCGGCTGCCATTTGGCGCCTAAACCAAGATTCGGAATTATTATTCGTCGGCGATGCCGGCATCACCGAAGCTAGCCGACCTTCTCAACGCACCGGGCTGGAATGGGAAGTGCATTACACGCCCAGACCTTGGCTGATTTTCGATTTCGATTTTGCCGCAACGAAAGCAAAGTTTACCGACAACGATCCGGCTGGGAATAAAATTCCCGGAGCGGTGGAGCGCGTAATTTCCGCGTCCGCGACGGTCGATAATCTGAATGGATGGTTTGGCGCGCTGCAGCTCCGCTATTTCGGCCCACGTCCGCTTAAGGAAGATAGTGGCTTGCGCTCAAGCTCTACTTTTATCACGAACATCCAAGGTGGTTACCAATTCGATAAACGCTGGCGGGTACGGTTAGATATTTTCAATTTGTTCAATCGTAAGGATCACGATATCGATTATGCCTATCAATCACGGATTCGAGATCGCAATGGTATTCTACAAGATGCAATCGAAGAGAATCATTTTCATCCGGTTGAGAAGCGCGCTGCGAGACTAACTTTAACTGCAACGTTTTAGCCCTAATGAACTGTGAAAAAGTTTTCTAATGTGGTATGGTTCAATCTCCAATAAACATTCACGGAGGACAATATTGTGAATAGTAGATTTTTCCGCCTCGTATGTCGTTTACTAATCGTTTCTTTGCTCGCGTTTCAACTGCCGATGGGCAGTGCCAATGCCGCAATGATCGGAACCGAAAGTGCAGTAGATCAAACTATCGTCGCGCAAAACCGTGAGAAGGTTGAAGCGTTCATGACCCGCTCAGACGTACGCGACCAATTCCAAAAATTGGGACTCAACGCCGACGACGCAACGTCGCGCGTCGCTTCAATGACTGATCAGGAAATCAATAAAGTAGCAGGGAAAATTGATGAAATGCCAGCCGGTGGTAGCACGTTAGGCACAATCCTCATAATTGGCCTTGTAGTTTTTATCGTGTTGCTGATTACCGATATTTTGGGTTGGACGAAAATCTTCCCCTGGACGTTTGGCGCTCGCGAGTAACCATTTGATTCATTCGCAATGGCAACACGCCCGCGCTCTCGCGGGCGTGTTGTTTTTTGCGCTGCTCTTTTCAGGTTGCGCGACGCTCGAGAGCCGCAGCCTCTTCAAAAATCCGCCTACAGAACTTAAACCACAAGCGGAATTAGTCGATGTACCATTTCATCCACAAGAGGCATTTCAATGTGGCCCAGCAGCACTCGCCACTGCGCTGCAAGCCAAAGGCGTAAAAGTTGCTCCCGATGATTTGACCAAGCAGATTTTTCTTCCCGGTCGAAAAGGTTCGCTGCAAGTCGAAATGCGCAGCGCGACACGGCGCCAAGGCATGCTCGCCGTGACGATGTCCGGCCGCATCAAGGATTTACTCACCGAAGTTGCCCATGGTAATCCGGTTGTCGTGTTACAAAATCTCGGACTCAATTGGTACCCGAGGTGGCATTACGCCGTCGTCGTCGGATACGATTTGCCGAAAGAAAATATTATTCTGCGCTCAGGGAAAGAACAACGGCAGGTCATGGCACTGACGACATTCGAACATACTTGGAAACGCAGCAATTACTGGGCTATTGTAGTGGTGCCGCCAAACGAAGTGCCTAAAACTGCGACGCGCGAAAGTTTTTTTGCCAGCGCATTGGAAATGGAAAAAGTTCGCCAGCCTGCACTCGCCGAAACGGCCTATGGCGCGGCGTTACAACGCTGGCCAGGAGACTTGGCGGCGCTTGTCGGTCTTGGAAATTCTCGCTACGCGCTGCGGAATTTGGCGGGATCGGAGCAGGCTTTTCGCCAGGTAAGCGAGCTGCATCCGCAATCGATCATCGGATGGAACAATTTGGCGGAGGTATTGGCGGAGCTAAATCGCTTACCAGAGGCGCTTGCCGCCGCGGAACGAGGTGCTAGTTTGGACGGCCCGAATCAAGCCGTGGCGCAAGAAACACTCGCATCAATCCGAAAAAAAATCGCTGCGGCCGGAAAATAACGCCAATTACAAACGCTGATAAAGGCGGAAGAGTTCGATCTTGTCACCCGGCCTTGAGCCTTCCCAAAGCAATCGCCATTGCGTTTGATCTTCCACCGTCGGCTTGCGTTGTACGCTTTGCGTAAGCAGATAACTGCAATTGTGGGTTGCAAGACGTTCCAAACGCTGCGTGCGCAAATCTGCAAAGTAATCCAACACGGCGCGCTGCGATTCACCCAAGCCACGGCTCGCGACGCAATCTATTGAAGCAGGCAGCGCGAGCTTTAGCGACCCGACCATCGCTCGATAACTTTTCCCTTCATCGACAAAGGGCAGCCACAACGTCATCACCAGCATCCAGAACATGGTAATTCCTGCCGTCCAATTGACGATCGCACGGCGATTCGATTGCCGCGCACGGGTGATGGAAATCAACCAAAGCAGACTTAACACTAGCGCCAGTAAAAATGGCACGATCCGAAACTGCAACTGATAACCCGGCAAATAAGTTTGGATATAAGCGGCAACGGCTTGCGGAAAACCGAATAGCAACGCGAACCAACCCAGCCACAATACCGCCGCAAGCAAGCCAAATGTCATCATCCCGAACCAGTCGAGCGCGCTGGCTGAGCCGCGCTTAATTTGGTCGATACGACTGGCGCAGATCAAGCTAAGCGGCAACAAAAGCGGTAATGCGTTCACTTCGCGGCCATCGCCACTCAGGCAAATCATCACGAAGGCGCCCAGCAGCGCGCCGATCAGCAGCTGAATTTTTGCGTCAGCCAGTAACTGCAGGCGACCATACCAAAACGCAACGATCACCAACGGCAACGCCGGCCAGGCATGCCATGGCAGCAGCCAAATGTAGTAACTGATGCGCCCCAACGTCGCCGCCGAAAACGCATCCGAAAATTCAGCTAGATCGTGCAGCCATAGCCATTCCATCGCAAGTTGCGGCGACTTTTGATACAAACTCAATGGCCACCATAAAATCCATGGCAATGCCGCCACAATGGCAACCGCCAATGCCGCAACGTAGGTTCGTGAGCGCCATTGATGAAACACAAGTGGGCCCAGCGCCATGGCAAGCGCCAATGCGCCCGCTACCGAACCTTTGGCGAGAAACGCGATGCCGATGCCGCTACCGATGAGTAGCCCGGCAACAATCGCCTGCGCTGGTATCCACGTAAGACCGTAAATTACCAACGCCGTAGCGGCAACCACCGCGGTTTCCGCGGACATCATGTGTGCCGTGATCAGCAATCCAAACGAACCGATGAAGATCAAAGCAGTGACCCGGCCAAAACGAAGTCCAAATAGCCTTGCGCCGCTCATTGTTGCGAGCAAAATGGCAAGCGCCATATAGAATCCGCTCGCTAAACGTGCGCCGTCGTGCAGCGCAAACAACGGCGAAAAAATTCGCGCGAAAAAAGCCGCCGTCCAGTAATAAAGCGGTGGTTTATCCAAATAAGGCTCGCCGGCCAGAGCGGGTATCAGCCAATCGCCACCTTGCAACATGCCGTAAACGATGCCGAGGGTTTGCGCCTCCTGCGGTTTCCACGGATCGTGCCCGACCAAACCCGGCAGTAACCAACACAAAACAACCAACAAAAATAGCGCTGACTTGGCGGGCGTTGCGGTCCCGTCAAAATCCAGCGCGAATGGAATGGTTTTGGGCTTGCTAGCCGCCAAGTCGCTCAAGTGAAAGTCCAGCAGAAACACCACCCGACGTCGTCTGAATTACCTTAATCAGCTCACCTGCTTGCGGTTCACCGCCTGGATACTTGCCATTCATCAAGCGCAATTGTTGCTCGGCGTTGCGGCCAAGTTGAGGAATCGACTTAGCCAGTTGCGCAAAGGTCATTCCCGATGACGCGGTGATAGTCCGAATCTCATAGGGCTTCGCTTCGGCTCGCTCGGCGTCCGTGATCGCGTGAAAACTTTTAATCACAGCATCGATATTCGGTACATTTTTTTGGTAAGCATCGGCTGCTTTGCCGTAACCCATAACGAGAAACGGCACGCCCTTGAGCATGATGTGCGCAGCGCGCACCGGCACTTCTTTTTGCGTTCCCGTTACGACTGTTGCGGGCAAGCCATTCACGCTGAGGGAATTGATGGAACTGACACGATCCAACTTCAACAAGCCCTTCACCGTATCGGCGGGATTTCCCTTTTGATCGGCAGGCAACGCGTGCAATTCTACGATGGCGTCACCGGTTGGATTTATCGCGGCGACACGATCCGCGGAATTCTGCACCTTCCAGCCGTCGGGAAATTTCAGCGCGAGACCCATTCCTTCGTGAAAGAATCGCGTGCCGCGGGTAATTCCCTGCTGCGGGCTATCGCCATACGTGACGCCGTGCATGACCTTCAAATATCCGTCGTGATTTTCGCCGCGCGCCGCGCCGGTTTTGTATTGTTTCGCCGCTTCGATCACTTGTTTCAAACGCGTGTCGTTATCGGGATGGCTTTCAAACACGCCGTGATATTTGCGTGGTTCGCGGCCTTCTTGTTTCGCCAATTCGGCGTCGAACAATTCCTGATTTTTTAGGACACCGACCACTTTGATCATCGCCTGCGGATCATAGCCCGCGCGCGCCAAATATTCCGCGCCTAAACGATCGGCTTCTAACTCGTCTTCACGCCCATAACCGCGAATCCACGCGACGCTCATTTGCTGCATCATGCCCATCGCCGATTCGTTGCGTAGGCCCGGCACCAACACCGCGCCAAGTAGCACACCGAGATTCGCCACCTGCGACATACTCTGCTGCTGCACGCCATGGCGCGCAGTGACATGCCCGATTTCGTGGCCCAATACACCCGCCACTTCCGCCTCGGAATTCAGGTAGGCAAGAATGCCGCGCGTAACGTAGATATAACCACCCGGCAGCGCAAACGCGTTGATCTCGGGGCTATCGACGACGGTGAATGAATACTTGAGATTACTGCGGTGGCTCTGGCTCGCTAAGCGCTGGCCCAATTCGCTGATGTAGGCTTGCAATGCCGCATGATCGTAGGCGCCGTATTCTTTTTTGACTTCCGGATCGGCCTGCTGGCCCATTTTGATTTCTTGATCCTCGGACATCAGCACAAAATCGCGCTTGCCGGTCACCGGATTTTTGGCGCAGGTTGCGAGGGCAAACACCGCCAACACCGCGATAACAATCCGGCCAAAACGCTTCGAAACGGAATTCTTGATTTTCATTAGTCGCTCCTCTTGATTTCATAAGCAAAAAGGGCAGCCGAAGCTGCCCTTTTAGTGTATCAAGAACCGCTCATTTGAGCGCGTATTTCTGACGGAATTTCTCGACCCGGCCGGCGGTATCGACAATCTTCTGTTTGCCCGTGTAGAACGGATGGCAATTGGCGCAAACCTCAACGCCCAAATCTTTGACCATCGTGGAACTGGTCTTAAACGTGTTACCGCAACTGCACGTCACGTTAATTTCTTTGTAATCGGGATGGATACCGGTTTTCATAGCGCAAGTCCTTTAGATAATGTGTTACGGCGGATTTGGTCGTAACGAAGCCGCACATTATCGCTCAGAATGGAAATTTGCTCAAGCAACAGCGGATCCACCAGCAGGGTGAATTTGCTCTTCCAAGAATTTTAATGGGAAGCATAGGGTTAACCTAACAAGCTGGACAACGCCAAACATTTCCGGTATAAATGCCGGAATGGAATCGGCGGAATTCACCAGCGAAGCGCTATCGGAGTTGCAAG
>JANOLP010000123.1:0-7509 GCA_031419835.1 Pseudomonadota bacterium
ATATCCTCTCAATGGCCGAAGTCGATGGCGTTGGGGTGAAATATGATGTGGAAAACACCGGCGTCGGTACTGTAGCCGACGAGCGCGTCGAAGTGAAAGATCAATTGCTGCCTACGCAGTGCAAGATGGTCAGGCCACCGAAACCGTAATTGACAACAGCCATGCCAGCCAACAACCTAAACAAGTGGCTCAACGAAAACGGCCTTGCGCAGTACGCGGACGTGCTCGAGAAGAATGCGGTTGATTTGGACGTGTTGCCGGAGCTAAGCGAGCAAGATCTTACTGATCTTGGTATTCCGCTTGGGCATCGCAAGCGGCTGCTAAAAGCGCTGCGCGAATCGTTCGGTAGTCCAAGCGTGCCGACCGCGAGTCCCGCGAATGAAAATTCGGATGAGCGCGAAGAGCAAACAGTCACCAGTGCCGGCGAACGCCGCCAACTAACGGTAATTCCATCGGTGAATTATCCCAACAGTCACCCTTACGACTCATTGAAACGGTGAAGCCGCGTGCGTTGAGCACGCCGCGGTAATCGTTGGCCGCATATTGCGAACCGCGATCGGAGTGGTGCACCAGACCCGCATCGGGGTCTCGCCAACCCAACGCGACCCACAGTGCGGCCAACGTCAGTTCCTGCGGCATCGTATCGCTCATGGCCCAGCCGACGATCTTACGCGCGAATAGATCCAGCACTAAGGCGACATAAAGCCAGCCTTCGTCGGTCGGTACATAGGTCAGGTCTGCTAGCCACTTTTGATTTGGCGCGTCGGCTACAAAGTCGCGTTTAAGCACGTTCGGCGCTACCGGCGGCTAGCCTCGGGCTACCCCCGTATCCATGCGGCTCTGGCCCAAGGCCATCCCGTCAAGGCATGCACCGCCAAGAAGCAATGGCCCAAGGCCACCCCGGCTGGGCGCGGGTTTCAGCGATATCCGCGACGCAAATGTAAGGTGTGCGCACTGCGCGCGGATTCGTCATCGTAGAGGACTTGCGAGAGCGGTGCGCGCCACGTCCGGTGCTTTTAGATTTTGGCGTATCATTCACTCATAACTTTCGTCGCGAGAATTCACCATGCGAGATTCGACTCAGCGTTCTGTTGACGCCTACCGATACATCATTCAGCAGCCAGGCGTACGTGGCGGCAACGCCACCATTGAGGGCACGCGGGTGGGCGTGCATGATGTCATCGGCTTGCTGCAAACAGGGGAGACCGTGGACAGCATCGTGGATCGCTGTTTCCCGAATATCACGCGCGCGCAGGTGTACGAGTGCCTAGCCTATTACGAAGATCATCGTGGAGAAATTGACGTCTTGGTGGCTCGCCAGATGTCCCCTGACGGCTCATGAAATTCCTGTTGGATCACGATGTTCCGGAGGACATTGTCTATTCGCTCCTGACTCTGGGTCACGATGTCGTAAGGTTGCGGGACGTTCTGCCTGCCACGAGCGGCGACGAGTAGGTGCTGAATTTCGCGCTGCACAAGACTGCGTGGTTATTTCGTGTAATCGGGATGATTTTCTAACGCTAGGGGCTCAGGCGGAACATCCGGGCATTATTGTCTTGGTGCGTCGCAGATCTCGCGCTATGGAGCGTGCGGCACTTGTCCATCTTCTGGACAGTGCTGGCGAGGTAGGCATTCGTGGCAACATTAACTTTGCATAATTGCTCCCCTGCGGCGGAGCATGGCGACAAGGTGCTGGCGCTCTACGGCGAGGAGTAGCACCGCTACCTCGCATACCTCGCAAAGCTGGACCCAAATACGCTAGCGAAGCTCTGAATAAGTTCGAGTTCTAAGTGAGACATGGCGCGAACAAAAAATATCGACGCCGCATATGGGTGATATGTAAGGAGATATTTTTTGTGAGTAACGCAGTATCACGACGAAATCGGACTTATTCAGAGCTTCCGTAGTTGGTTGCTACGTTGCGCCAACAGAAGGCGACTCGTGTCGTTGAGTGCCACGGACGCGGGCCGAGGGCAACCTGGCTATACGCTGACTTCATGACTGCCTCTTTATTTCAAAACTAAAATCTAGAGGCGACAACTAGTCTGACACGGGGGGTACTCACCGGCGACCCAATAATCCGCGTCACGTTGAAACATTCGCATTAATGTACGACGGAGTCGATCGAGGTGCGCCGGGCCATGTTCTTTGCCATTGAGTTCGTTAATCCTGTCGGTACAGGCAACGGCGAGAACAAAGGCTGCGTCGGATAAATCTTTTCCCGTTTGGCCTTGAGGACGACGAAGTTGCGCGACCACGGTGCGGCGTGCTTCTTGGAAGTGCGCGTTGGCGGTCGCATAGTCCCAGCGATGCGCTTGATTGGCCCACCTTGCGAGCCGATTACTAGGGCTAAACCAGATAAAAGCCACGAATATAATTCCAACTAAGGCGATCAACGCGCCCAAAAATGACATGCCCATATGCAGCTTTCTCGTTGTTGTAAATTTGAGCGTAGTTCAAGGCCTTGGATTGTCAATGTAGCGGTGGGTTTAGAGTGCTTCGTTAACACCTGCCTACAACGCAATCAAGGAGCGGATCTTCAGGCAGCCAACGCCGGCAGGCAAGCGCGGTGCGGTCGCTGGCAAGGGCAATAAAAAAGGCCGCGTTAAGCGGCCTTTTTCACGTCAAGGGGCTTAGATCAGTCGGCAAAATTCTTCGTGACAAAATCCCAATTTACCAAATTCCAAAATGCCGCAACGTAGTCAGGACGACGGTTGCGATAGTCTACGTAGTAAGCATGCTCCCATACGTCGCAGGTCAGTAACGCGGTTTTGCCGGAAGTCATCGGGCTTTGCGCATTTGAGGTGCTCATGAGCTCGATCGAGCCATCAGCATTTTTCACCAGCCAACCCCAACCGGAACCAAACGTCGTGATGCACGTCTGGGTGAATTGCTTTTTGAACTCATCGAACGAACCGAATTTTTTGTTGATTGCGTCGGCCAATGCGCCGCTCGGTTGCCCGCCGCCGTTAGGCTTCAAACAATACCAATAAAATGTGTGATTCCACACCTGCGCGGCATTATTGAACATGCCGCCGGCAGATTTCTTGACGATTTCCTCTAACGCCATGTTTTCGAATTCCGTACCTTTGATCAGGTTGTTCAGATTCGTGACATAGGTCTGATGATGCTTAGCGTAGTGGAATTCCAACGTTTCTTTGGAAATATGCGGCTGCAACGCGTCCATCTCGTAGGGTAAATCGGGTAGTTTGTGTTCCATTTTTCTCTCCAGAAACGGTTAAAAAATCTAATCGACGATACTTAATCCCAAATCCAGTTGGAATGAGGATAAATGCGTTTTCACTTGGCGCTCGCTATCGGCCCTAGTTTCTTCCAGCCCCGCTAAATATTCCGGTGTTACGTCGCCGGTAATGTAGATGCCGTCAAAGCACGACGTATCAAAATGGGTAATACTGGGATTATTGGTTCGAACTGCATCGATGAGGGCTGGTAAATCTTGGTAAAACACGGCATCGGCGCCGATCTCGTGAGCGATTTCCGCGTCGCTGCGGCCGGTCGCGATAAATTCATGTTTAGTCGGCATGTCGATGCCGTAAACATTCGGATAGCGTACCGGCGGTGATGCCGACGCAAAATAAACTTTCTTAGCGCCGCAATCTCGGGCCATTTGCACGATCTCTCGACTGGTCGTGCCGCGCACGATCGAATCGTCTACTAGCAATACATTGCGATCCCTAAACTCCATCGCAATCGCGTTCAATTTCTGACGAACGGATTTTCGCCGCTCCGATTGGCCTGGCATGATAAATGTTCGGCCGATGTAACGATTCTTAATGAATCCTTCGCGATAAGGCAAACCCAAACGCGTCGCCAATTGCATGGCGCTGGGGCGACTGGTGTCGGGGATCGGAATGACGATATCCGCATCCAAATCGGGCGCGACTCGTTGTATTTTTTCGGCCAGATGTTCGCCCATTCGCAACCGAGTTTCATAGACGGATATACCATCCATGACGGAGTCAGGTCGCGCGAGATAAACATATTCAAAAATACACGGATGATGAATCGGCTTGATCGCGCACTGACGGCTGGCAAAACGGCCATCTTCGTCGATGAAAATCGCCTCGCCTGGAGCGACGTCGCGCAGCAATTGAAAACCCAAGGTATCGATCGCGACGCTTTCCGAGGCGACCATGTACTCCCGGCCCTTCGGCGTGTCGTTGTAGCCGATCACGAGTGGTCGAATGCCGAACGGATCGCGAAAGGCTAGAAGACCGTAGCCAGCAATCATCGCGACGATCGCGTATGCGCCGCGACAGCGGCGGTGCACACCGGCGACTGCACTAAAAACTGCATCGGGCGTGAGCCGAAAGCCGGCGGCGGCGTCTTGCAATTCATGAGCCAGAACGTTGAGCAGCACTTCGGAATCGGAGTTAGTGTTGACGTGGCGTAAATCCTGGCGGAACAATTCGCGGCGTTGCTGTTCGGTATTGGTCAAGTTGCCGTTATGACCCAGCACGATGCCGAACGGCGAGTTCACATAGAACGGCTGCGCTTCGGCATTGGAAAATGCTGAGCCGGCGGTCGGATAACGGCAATGACCGATGCCCATTTCGCCGACCAGCAGGCGCATATTGCGTGTGCGAAATACGTCGCGCACCAAGCCGCCGCCCTTGTGCATGTTAAAGGTGTTGCCATTGGCTGTGACGATCCCGGCCGCATCCTGGCCGCGATGTTGTAGCACTTGAAGGCCATCGTATAGCAACTGATTGACTTGACCTTTTCCGACAATGCCGAGAATTCCACACATATTTTAATTATCCGCTATTTCGATGGTTCGGCGGCACCGACCCCAAAGTGAATACGCTTCGCCATCGCGTCCGGTAGCCAGGGTTTAACAGCGACCGCTAAACTCTCGAACCAACGGCTGGTAAACGCGTTGCGCCAGTCTTTTTGTTGCGGCAACGCCGTCATTCCACCGAGGACAACCAGGATCAACATGATCACGATACCTCGCAATAACCCAATGAACGTCCCGAGCAATCGATCGAGCGGCCCGAGGCCGATTTTCTTTATTGCCGTGGCGATCAATAAACTGATCAGGGACATGACGATCAGTGTAAAGATGAACAAAATGATAAACGCCGTTAGCAAACGCAACGACGAATTAGTGAGAGCGGATTCCAACACGCGCGCGAATTGCACGCTAAAGAGTTTGGCCACAATAAACGCGATGACCCAGGATGCCAGCGAAAATACCTCTTTGACGGCGCCGCGCATGAGGCCCAACAGCATGGATATGCCGACAATCGCGATTGCAAAATAATCAAACAAGGTCATAGATGTTTTTGACTCAAGGTATTATCTTGCCCGCTCGACTTTAACAACTTCCGCGTTTTTTTCTCCAAACTGCCTAACTTTCGACAACGCCTGGTCGGCTTCGTTGCGATTGTCGAACGGTCCGACGCGAACGCGAGTTCGGCTCCCGGCGGATGTTTTGATCGACTCGACGATCGCTGTCATGCCATTTTTTGCCAGTTTCGCTTGCACGGATTTCACATTTTCCGCCTTTGAAAAAACACCGACTTGGACGAAGAAGCCATGATTGGCCAATGGTTTAGCGGGCTGTTCAACCAATGGTGGCGCGGGTTCCGGCGCGGCTGCCTCCGCCCTACTCGGCTCCAGTGCAGGTGGCGGAATAACCTCAGGCTTGGCTTCGGGTTCCTGCGGCGCCAATTCAGGGTTTGTCGGTGTTTGTTGTGGCGCCGGGATGTGTACCGCGATGTCATTCGTTGATCGTCTAGGCTCCTTATCCAGCAGCATCGGCAGAATAAACACCAGTGCGGTTAACAACGCAATCGCGCCGATGAGGCGGCGTCGCGCTCGTTGTTTGAGTTTGAGTTCGTCGTCGCCGATAGGAGGGGCCATAAAGGAAATACGTTAAAGCTGCCTAAGTACGTCAGCAACCGTATAAAAAGAGCCGAAGACGATAATTCTATCATCTTGGGACGCGTCACGACAGGCTGATGCGTAGGCAAGCGTAATGGATTGATAGCATTTCGCTGCGCTCGTTGCGCCAGGTATGGCGAGGTGACTTAACAACTCCTCTGCGCTGGCCCCGCGCGCGGTCTCTATTGAGCCTAGGTGCCATACGTCTACCAGTTTTGCCATCACGCCGATGACGCTCGCGATATCCTTGTCTTTGAGCATGCCGAATACCGCGTGGGTTCGACGAAAACGACCCATATGTCCAAGTTGCTGCGCCAAAACCGTTACGGCGGCCGGATTATGCGCCACATCCAAAATCACAGTGGGTTGGCCTGGCAAGACTTGAAAACGGCCCGGCAGATCGATCTCTAACAGGCCACGCTTGATGTCTTGCAAAGTCACCGGCAGCTTATCTTTAAGCTCGTCGAGGGCCGCTAGCGCTGTGCTTGCATTCTTGAGCTGGTAACCGCCACGCAATGCGGGATAAGGCAATCCATGGTGATTGCCGCGGCGACCGTGAAACTGCCACTGCGTGTCTTGCCTGGAAAAATTGAACTCAGCGCCCAAGCGCTGAAAGTCGGCGCCGATTTGTCGGGCACGTTGGACAATTGTCACCGGGACGTTGTCATCGCCAAACAATGCTGGTTTCGCCGATCGGTATATTCCTGCCTTCTCGGTACCAATCGCGTCGAGCGTTGAACCGAGATATTCGGTGTGATCCAATCCAATGCTGGTCACGACCGCGCAGTCGGCATCGAACGCATTGACCGCATCCAAGCGCCCGCCTAAGCCTACTTCCAAGATTGCAACGTCAACCTTGCGCTGGAAAAACAGTAATACCGCGGCGAGCGTGCCAAACTCAAAATAGGTTAGCGGTATATCGGCGCGTGCAACCTCAACTGCTTGAAACGCCGCACACAGACTTTCGTCATCAACAGGCTCGCGGTCAATGCGAACCCGCTCGTTGTAGTGCAACAAGTGCGGAGAGGTATAAAGCCCGGTACGATATCCGGCGATTCCCAGAATGCTTTCCAACATGGCACAGGTCGAACCTTTGCCATTAGTTCCACCCACGATAATAATGATACATGTCGGATCTAAAGCGAGACGCGACTTGACGTCATTAACGCGCTCAAGACCTAGGGCTATGGACTTAGGGTGAAGATTTTCGAGATGAAGCAGCCAATCGGCGAGCGACTTTGCGGCCAATGGGAAAATCAACTAGTTAGCGGCAAGGGCAGGTTGTCGCATCATCAAGGTGATGAGACTCGCTAATCTATCGCGCATTTCACGACGGTCGACGATCATGTCGATCGCGCCTTTTTCCAGCAAAAATTCGGCGCGTTGAAAGCCATCCGGCAAAGTCTCGCGCACCGTTTGCTCGATGACGCGAGGGCCCGCAAAGCCAATCAGGGCGCCCGGTTCCGCGATATTTACATCGCCCAGCATCGCGAAGCTTGCGGATACGCCGCCCATCGTCGGATCGGTGAGCACCGAGATATAAGGCAATTTCGCTTCAGCGAGCAATGCTAGCGCAGCGCTTGTTTTCGCCATCTGCAT
>JANOLP010000124.1:0-11557 GCA_031419835.1 Pseudomonadota bacterium
GTCCGCGCATGAAGGTTTGTTGCTGCTTATACGTCAACACCGGCGCCGGTTCGGCGAATGCTTCAGCGTCGGCGCGCTTGAGCGTGAAATCGCCCGCGGAAAGCGTCGGATCATTCGGCGCTTCGCCGTCGGCATAGACCAGGCACGCTACGCCCAGGCTGATTGCGATGGCAATGATCGAAAATTCTGAGCGACGCGACATCTGTTTCACTTTATTGATGGTGGCGGAACAAATTATTTTACGCTGATTAACTCAACATCGAATATTAAGGTTGCGCCGGGCGGTATGACACCGCCCGCCCCGCGATTGCCGTAAGCCATATCCGATGGAATGATGAGCGTGCGCTTGCCGTCTTCTTTCATGCCTTTAACGCCTTCGTCCCAGCCGCGGATCACGGCACCACGACCTAACACAAACGCGAATGGATCGCCGCGATCCAACGAGCTATCGAATTTCTTACCCTTTTTGTCCGCCGCAGTAGGATCGTACAGCCAGCCGGTGTAGTCCACCGTCACGGTCGAACCGGCTTTGGCTTCTTTGCCTTCGCCGATTTTATTGTCGAT
This sequence comes from Pseudomonadota bacterium, assembly GCA_031419835.1. GTDB lineage: Bacteria > Pseudomonadota > Gammaproteobacteria > Burkholderiales > JALYOK01 > JALYOK01. The sequence goes on from JANOLP010000124.1 coordinate 565, forward strand.
AATTTTCAAGGTCGTAATTTTTTCGTCCACTTTTTTCTCTTCCGCTTGTAGAGGTTGGGTCATGAGTAAGCTGCTGCCGAACAACACAGCAGCAAAGAGTACGTATTTTTTCATTTAAGTTTCGCTCCTTCGGTTCCTGAATATTTCGGCGCTACTCTACCATAGCTTGTCACGACGCGAGCTTACGCATAGGATGGCTGTTAAATTCACAATCTAACGAGGAGGATCAATATGTTCCGCAGCTATCGAAAATTAATCTTAACCATGGCGGCGATGACCGCGTTCGGCGCGGCGTCCGCGCAAACCTGGTCGCCACCGCCACCGGAACAACGCTGTCCGTCCAAGTGGGGCGCGGACGACGAACGTGGCGCCGCCAACTTGATTGGCCCGGAAACCGTATTGCGCGCCACCAAACTCATTCGCCAAGGCAAGGTCTTCGAGTTGGGTAAAGAGCTTAACAACACCATCCCGTTTTTTGGCGAGCGCCGCTTCAGCATGCAGCTAAAGCGCACCACCAATCCCGCCGCGACCAACAAACAGCGCAGCAACGAAGAAATTGTGACGACGGAAATCGGCCAGGTTGGCACACAATTTGACGCGCTGAATCACCAAGGCATTGGCGACTTGCTCTACAACTGTTTCAAGAGCGATGAGATTTCCACTCGCAACGGCTTCACCAAACTCGGTGTGGAAAAAGTCGGCGCAATTTTTACCCGCGGGGTGTTGATCGATATTGCTGCGCTCAAAGGGGTCGAAACCCTGGCGATCGACTACGAAATCACCGTGCAAGATTTGCAAGACGCATTAGCCAAGCAAGGCGTGACGATTGAGAAAGGTGACGCCGTTCTGATCTACACCGGCTGGGGATTGCTGTGGGGCAAAGACAACCCAAAATTCGTCAGCGGCCAGCCTGGCATCGGCGCGCCCGCGGCGGAATGGCTGGCGAAACAGAATGTCGTGTTGATCGGCAGCGACAATTGGGGCATCGAAATCTTCCCGAATCCGGATAAACAAATTCGCTTGCCGGTGCACGCGATCGCGCTGGTGATCAACGGCATTTTCTTACTGGAGAATATGGAGCTCGCAGCGCTCGCGAAAGATAAGGCCTACGAATTTGCGTTCATCGTCGAGCCGCTCAAGATTAAAGGCGGTACCGGATCGACCGTTGCGCCGATCGCGGTGCGCTGACAGCGACACGATTTCCACCTACGTTGAACAAATCAGATGTCATCCCCGCGAAGGCGGGGATCCATAGTGTCGGCAAAATGCTGATTCCGGATAGTTTGCGCCTGGCGCAATAGTTGATGCCGTATGGGTTCCCGCCTTCGCGGGAACGACAGCTATTTATTCAAGCGCCAATTTAACAATGAAAGGGGATTGATGAAGCACCTATTTTCAATTGTTGTGGGCAGCCTAGTCCTGGGTGCCGCAATGGGATCCCGTGCCGAGGAGGTCCCATTTTTCGACGGCCATTTGCACTACAGCGGTAACGCGTGGGAGGAGACACCACCGGAAAAAGTAATCAAGTTACTTGATGAAGCGAACATAGGCCGCGCGCTTTTGTCGAGCACGCCGATCGAAGGCACGCTGAAACTTTACGCGATTGACCCCAAGCGTTTCGTCCCGGAATTGCGCGTTTATCACAAGGCCACTAGTTATGAGACTTGGCTGGTCGAGCGCGCCAATTGGGGGCGCGCCGACGATACCCTACCGTTCCTCGAGAACGAGCTCAAGCGAGGCATTTACACCGGCATCGGCGAGTTTCATTTGTTCGGCGCCGAGGCCGAGAGCGATGTGATCAAACGCCTGGTGAATTTGTCCGTCGAGAAAAAATTACATCTGCACGCCCACTCGGACGCGCAAGCGATCGAGACGTTGATGTCTCACAACCCCAAGGCGAAAATTCTCTGGGCACATGCCGGCATGAGCACGCCGGTAAAAACGGTCGGTGAATTTATGGCGCGCTATCCTTCGATGTACGTGGAATTGTCCTATCGCTACGACGTCGTGAACGGTGATGAAATCGACGCGGGTTGGAAAGAATTATTTTTGAAGTTTCCTGATCGCTTCGTCATGGGCAGCGATACTTGGACGCCATCGCGCTGGCCGGAACTGCCGGCTATCGCGACGTGGTATCGCGGTTGGCTCGGAAAGTTACCGAAGGACGTCGCGGAAAATATTGCAAACAAGAATCTCGCGCGATTTTTAGGGGTGAGTTTTCCTTAAGTTTTTAGAAACGGCATCGCCAAGAGGCTCATGGATATTGGCTCTGCAGGCATGCCTCGCCAGAAAGAAATTGGCATAAGCCTCGCGGCAGCCCAATAAAAATGTAGGGCGGAATATCATTCCGCCGAACAACACCGAGAGGGAATTATCGATGAGATGCTTAGGGAATGACACCGATTAAGGCTCGTGGAATAACGCTATGGCATTGCCTTAGCCGCAATCCCTACATCGACGCTTCTCTTCGCCCGATCACTCGGCATCCACAACGCGATAACCGCAATCAGTAATGCGATCAGTGCCAGCAGCATGTAGAACGCATAAAAGCTGCCGGTATGATCGCGAATATACGCGACCAGCGGCACGCCGAGCGCGCCCAATCCCAACGCTAATACGAACTTTGCGCCAAACGCCGTCGCGCGCCAGCGTTCCGGTGTGTAGCGGGTGAGGAGTACGTTTTCCGTCGGCACGGCGATCGTGCTAAATACCGTGGCCATCGTGATCGCAAACATCAGCGGTAAATGCATCAACGACGCGGCCAACGCGTAGAGCGGCACCTGCAGCGCCGTGGTGACGATGTACAAATTCTTCACTGAGAAGCGGTCGGATAAATAGCCGCCTAACAGGCTCGCGGTCATCGCGCAGAAATAGACGATCGATACCAACACGCCCGCGCCCGTTGCGGTGCCACCGCTTAGATGGGGCGCACCCTCGGCGAGAATTTTCGGTAGCGCGCTCGACACCGATTGATAAATGATGCCGTTTAATAACATCGTGAATGAGAGCACGATGAACACGCGCTTCATATCGTCGGCGGACGGTTTGACGAATGGTTTTACGTCGGCAAAACTCGTCGCCACGAGGCCGCGCTTTACACAGTAAATCAACGCAACACCGACGATTAGCGCCAGCACGCCGGGCACGATGAACGCCGCGCGCCAGCTAATCGTGTCGGTCAAAATACCGGCAATCAGCGCCGCCGACGCCACGCCGAGGCTGCCGAATACGCCGTTGATGCCGAGCGCGCGGCCTTTATTTTCGGAGTTTTTAACCAGCCACGCCATACCGACCGGATGATAAATCGATGCGAATAAACCAATCAGGGCCAAGCCTAAAACGAGCCCGCGCGTACTGGTCATGAAGCCGGTGAATATCGACGATGCGCCAAGGCCGAGGAAAAAAATAATCATCATGCCCAAGGTGCTCCAGCGATCGCCGAGCCAGCCCGCGGGCAGGGCAGCGACGCCGAATAACACGTTGCCGAGCGTCATCAGCACCAGCAATTCGCCGTAGCTTTTGTCAAATTCTTTTTCCAGCGCGAGGACGCACGTTGGGTAAAGCAGCATGAAAATATGCGACATGCTGTGGCCAATTTGCGCGAAGGTAATCGAAAGTTTAGCGGAAGAATTTTTCATGAGAAAAACACCAGCCAGGCGACAATCAGCGCGAGCAACATGCCGCCGACGATGCTGCCGAAAATAACGGTCATGGTGCGGGCGTCACTGGCCTCATCAGACAGACGATCGCTGACGCCGGATTTGTTCGCGAGCTTACGTTCGCGAAAACTCACCGCCATCACGACGCCGATCAACACGAGAAATACAATGAATACGATTAACAGTTTGTTGCCGAGGTCCACGGCGTGCCTAGCTTTGCGTCGATGATTGCGTTAAATTAAGCATGTATTATCCATAAGAAGGCTAGGATGCGCCATGAAAACTATGATCGTAATGATGATTTACTACGCTGTCGCCAAGGACGCGGGAACGCAAGCCGTGGTGCAAGGATTCGAAAGTATGGACGCTTGCTATAAAGCCAAGGAAACGGTCGCGCAAGATTATCTGCGAGCCATTTCTTATTTTGGCTTCAGCAGCGGCATGGTGAATCCGCCGTATGTTTCTTGCTTGAGTTTGCCAGTTTCGGTGGCGCCGAAACCGCAATAAATTGTCGTTCCCGCGAAGGCGGGAACCCATAGGGCGTGCCTCGTTGCGAGCTGCCTGTATCGGCGTGGCCGATACAGCTCGCGAACCCTGACCTAGCATGTCGTTGTAGGGTGGATCAAGCGCAGCGGATCCACCAGGCAGATCACCTGCGTTGCCACTAGCTGATGATGTGGTGGATCCAGCGCTTCGCGCTTTGATCCACCCTACTTTAAACTGCGGTTCATGGAAAGTTCTAAGGATCTCGCAAACTCGCCGGTTCAAGCGACTACACGAGCCCTATGGATTCCCGCCTGCGCGGGAATGACAATTTACGCGATCGCGTCGTAGGCCGGCAACGTCAAAAATTCGACGAAGTCATCGCTGGTAGTTAACGTATCGAACATCTTCGCGGCATCGTCGTACTTGCCGGCGTTCCAACCTTTTTCGCCGAGCGACGTTTTTATTTTCGCCAATTCGTCCGGTACCAGTTGACGGAATAATTCTTTCGTTACCTTGCGGCCATCGTCCAATACGCCGCGCGGGCTGCGAATCCATTGCCACAATTGCGCGCGCGAGATTTCCGCCGTTGCCGCATCTTCCATCAAATTGAAAATCGGTACACAGCCCGTGCCGCCGAGCCAAGCACCTAAATATTGCAGGCCGATGCTGATGTTTTGGCGCAGGCCGTTTTCCGTGATCGGCGCCTCCGGTTTGAAATCGATGAGGTCTTTCGGCGAAACATTAATGTCCGGCCGCTGGCGATGAATCTGGTTCGGCGTCGGCATGTTCCGGTCGAAAATTTCCTTCGCGACCGCAACGAGGGCAGGGTGCGCAACCCAGGTGCCATCGTAGCCATCGGTCGATTCGCGTTCTTTGTCGGCGCGCACTTTCGCCATCGCGGCATCATTCGCCGCCGGATCGTTCTTAATCGGAATTTGTGCCGCCATGCCGCCCATGGCCGGCGCGTTACGGCGATGGCAAGTTTTCACCAGCAGCAACGCGTAGCTGCGCATGAACGGGCTGGTCATCGTCAGATGATTCCGATCGGCCAGCACGATATTTTTGTCGGTACGAAATTTTTTGATGCAACTGAAAAGGTAATCCCAGCGGCCGCAGTTCAGTCCCGCCGAATGCTCGCGCAATTCGTACAGAATTTCATCCATCTCGAATGACGCGAGAATCGTTTCGATCAATACCGTCGCCTTGATGGTACCTTGCGGAACGCCGAGTTCGTCTTGCGCCGTGACAAAAATATCGTTCCACAAACGCGCTTCTAAATGGCTTTCCATTTTCGGTAAATAGAAATAAGGCGCGGAGCCTTTCGCCGTCAGCGCTTTGACGTTGTGGAAAAAATACATCCCGAAATCGAACATCGATCCGGACATCGGTTTGCCGTCGACGATCATATGCTTTTCGGGCAAATGCCAGCCGCGCGGACGCACCAATTGCACGGCGGTTTTGTCGTTGAGCTTGTAGGACTTACCTTCCGGCGTTGAGAACGAAATCGTGCCGCGAATGGCATCGCGCAGATTGATTTGGCCTTCGATCAGATTCGCCCACGTCGGTGTCGACGAATCTTCAAAATCCGCCATGTACATGCTGGCGCCGGAGTTCAGCGCATTGATGACCATTTTGCGATCGACCGGGCCAGTGATTTCTACGCGACGATCTTGCAAATCTTTCGGCAGCGGCGCGATGGTCCAATCGCCATTGCGAATCGCTTCGGTCTCTTTCAAAAAATCCGGTCGAATGCCGCGATCGAATTCCGCTTGGCGCACTTTGCGTTTTTCGAGCAATTGCTCGCGCCGATCGCCGAACGCGCGGAATAATTTCGCGACGAATGCCACGGCTTCCGGCGTGATAATTTCGGCGTATTGGCCGGACACATCGCCTTTGATTTCGATGCCGGGCGGGAAGGAGATTTTGGGGGCCATAGCGCTGCCTGATATTTTTATAGGAACCGCCAATTATCGCGCAGAACGGCTGTTCTAGACTAGCCCTTTAATGAAATTCGCCTAACTCCGCATAGCAATAGTGCCCGGAAAGGCTTATCAATATTGGCTTGCGACCATTGCCATGCCATGAGGCAATACCGATGCGGCGATTCAGGCATGCCATGCTGAAAGCCAGTCTGGATAAGGGCCCTGGCAATGGTCAAATTGTGAAATGTAATCGCCGGTCAATCACGAAATACGCCATGAAATTGGCGAACCCATTAAAATAGCGATCATGAAAACGCCTTCAACTTTAGAAGAATTAATCGACGCATTGCGCTGCCTGCCCGGTGTGGGACCAAAATCCGCGCAGCGCATGGCCTACTATCTTTTGCAGCGTGATAAACCCGGTGCAAAACGATTGGGCACGGCACTGACGCTAGCCCTCGAGCGCATTCATCACTGCGAAAAATGCAACACGTTCACCGAGGAAACCATTTGCGCGCTGTGCAGCTCGCCCAAGCGCGACGGCACGATGCTATGTGTCGTCGAGACGCCTGCAGATTTGTTGATGATGGAGCAGACTCTCGCATTCGGCGGCATGTACTTCGTCTTGCTCGGGCGCCTGTCGCCGCTCGATGGCATCGGCCCAAAAGAAATTCATCTCGATAAATTGATTAAACGTGCGACTGATGGCGTTGTGCAAGAGGTTATTTTGGCAACCAACTTCACCACCGAAGGCGAAGCTACGGCGCATTATGTCGGCGAGTTGTTACGCGCGCGCGGCTTAAAGGTGTCGCGCATCGCGCGTGGCTTGCCGGTAGGCGGCGAGTTGGAGCATGTCGATAGCGGAACGCTGGCGCAAGCGGTGTTGGAGCGGCGTAGCGTTTAGCAGTGGCGTACTCGCGTGCAAATCAAATCGTTCGTATTCGTCCTTTCGAAAAAAGTGACGCGGACAATTTTGTTGCTGCCGTGCGCGAATCTGTCGAGGGGGTAGGCAAATGGATGGATTGGTGTCGCGCCGATTATTCGCAGGACGACGCTCACACTTGGATTGAAACCTGCCATCAAAATTCTGCGGACGGCACGGCATACGAATTCGCGTTAGTCGATCCCGACACCGGCGAATTTTTCGGCGGGGCAGGTGTGAATCAAATCAACACCGCGCACAATTTCGCCAACGTCGGTTACTGGGTCAGGCAAAGCCGTCAACGGCGCGGCATTGCGACGGCAGCATTGCGGCTGCTGATCGAGTTCGCTTTTCAGGAACTCAAATTAACGCGCGTGGAACTGGTGATTCGGCCGGATAATCTGCCCAGCCGCCGCGTCGCGGAAAAAGTCGGCGCGACGCTCGAATCAATCGCGCGCAACCGCATCATTTCTTACGGCAAGCCGTGGGAAGGCGCGATTTATTCGTTAATTCCTGAGCAGGTATAACGAGAACATTCCGTCATTGCGAGGAGCGTTTTTGCGACGAAGTAATCTCGATTTTTACCGACGTTAAACTACGAGATTGCTTCGTCGCAAAAACGCTCCTCGCAATGACAAAGGTTGGGGGGTGAGGCACGAATCCCAACAGGTTGGCTTAATAGCTCAAGCGTCGGTTGCGCTGCCGAGCGATATGTTGAGATTCGTTCCTCAGCGCCCACCCACCGAGACGAATTAGGCTCGTTATTTTTTCTTCTTCGGTATCCGCTGCGCCGTTGTCACGGTCGGCAGCGGTATCGAGCTTTCCTTCAATCGTCGTAGCACGAAGCTGGATTTGCTGTGGCGTATTCCCGGCAATTTATAAAGTTGTTCGCGAAGCAGGCGTTCGTAGTCGCGGGTATCGCGTACCGCGAGGCGAATTAAGTAATCGTAGTCGCCGGAAATCAAATAGGCCTCCAACACTTCGGGAATATCTTCCAGCGCTTTGCCGAACTTGAAGAGCGTATCGTCACTATGATTTTCCAGCGTGATCTGAACCATCACCGTTTCGCTGAAACCAATCGCGGCGGGGTCGATTCGGATCGTGTAGCCCTGAATCACACCGTCGCTTTCCATGCGCTTGATGCGCGTCCAGCAAGGCGTGGTCGACAATCCGACTTGCAAGCTGATGTCTTGCAAGCTGGTGCGCGAATCGCGATTGAGAATAGAAAGTATATGAAAATCAAATTTATCGAGATTCATTCTGTTTAAAATTTAATTGAAAGAAAAATATTCTAAATCAGTGTGGTTTTGCATGCAATATTAGGTACTTTTTCTCTCTACCTTTCGGTAACATTTTTCTCCAGTAACAACACCTTTGGCCGTTAATTATCTAGGAGATTCGCTATGTCTATTTCGTTTCGTGAGCGCCTGCATCGCGGTGATTTACTGATCGGTCCCATGGTCTGCTTGAGTTCGCCAGAGGTTGTGGAAATTTTGTGTGGCGCCGGTTTTGATTGGTTGTTCCTGGAAGCCGAGCACGCGCCTGCATCGCCGATTTCGCTGCAACACATGATGATCGCTGCGCGCGATACGCCGTGTGTGGTGCGCCTTCCGAATCACGACGAAATTTGGGTCAAGCGCGCGCTGGACATGGGCGCGGCAGGCGTTATTGTGCCGCAGGTGAATACGGCGGAGCAGGCGCGCGACGTGGTGCGCTACGCGAAATATGCACCGCTGGGTCAGCGTGGTGTCGGTGTCTCGCGCGCCCATGGTTATGGCTATGCAGTCGCCGATTACATTGGTCGCGCCAATCAAGAAACGGCGGTGATCGTCCAAGCCGAACATATCGACGCAGTGAAAAATATCGACGCGATCACCGAGGTGCCCGGTCTTGATGCGATACTGATTGGCCCGTACGATCTCTCGGCAAGCATGGGCAAAATGGGGCAGGTGAATGACCCGGAAGTGGTGGCCGCGATCAACGTCGTCGCTGCCGCGGCGCGACGTAAGAATTTGAAGCTGGGCTTCTTCGGCGTGTCGGTTGAAGCGGTGAAACCCTATATTGCCGATGGCTTCACATTAATCGCTGCCGGCGTCGATACGATGTTGCTTGGGCAGGCGGCGAGCCAGTTATGCAAGACGTTAAGAGTGACGTAGCGTCAAAAGCAGTTGCTGAGAAATCCGCGAAGTTGGCGGCGATTGCGTCGTAGGCTAGTTTTCTAATAGCCGACACTTCACCTTTGTCATTGCGAGCTGCCTGTATCGGCGCTGCCGATACTGCCCACGTGCCATGAACCGCATGCGCTCTTGCGGCCACCTCCCCATGTCATTTTGAACGCAGTGAAGGATCTGCTTTGATACGGCGACGAAAGCAGATCCTTCGCGTTGCTCAGGATGACATGCGAAAGTGGAAGCAAGAACGCCGGCTGTTCATGGTCCGTGGGCAGTATCGGCGCTGCCGATACAGGCCGCTCGCAATGACCATTGAAACGTTAAGTCCTCTTTCCCTCGTGCCATTGCGCACGGGAATCCAGCGCCGATCAAAATTTCAGCACGTGTTGCGTCATCGCGAAATCCAATTGACAATGTCCCTTATCAATTCAGGACGCCGCGAATTTACGGGCATTAATGGGGTGGGCAATGGCAAACAACGATGTCTATGTGTCTTACGCGTGGAAGGACGAGGCTCAGCGCGGCGTAGTCGATAAACTTGAGGCGGCGTTTGAGAAACGTAGCGCTAAACTCAAACGTGATAGGAATGAGATCGACTACGGACAATCGATCCGAACCTACATGAACGAGCTTGGCGCAGGCCGCCATGTCGTTTTGATTCTAAGCGATGCTTATTTCAAGTCCGACTACTGTATGTATGAGTTGCGCGAGATTCACCAGAACACGAATTTTCGCAGCCGAGTCAATCCCGTCGTTCTTCGCAATACCCATTTCAGTGCGCCGCTTGAACGCGTTCCGTATTTGAAGTATTGGGAGGCAAAAACGACAGAGTTAGAAAGGAGCCTGGGAGAAATTGGCCGTACAAACACCACGAATCTGAACGCCGCTTTAGACGACTACGCCGCATTCCGGCGTTTAATGGACGAACTGTTGGCCGCCCTTGCCGACATGAACACCCTCACCGAGGACATTCACGTCGACAGCGATTTCGAAGCTTTGCTCGATCGCATCGGCCTGAGTTCAACTCAAGTTGACAAGGGGCCAAACAGACGAAACCGTCAGTCCGATTCTCAGTTTCGCCGAGAGATTATTGCCGAAGTGCACACTGAGTTGCAGCAATGTGCTCCCTTGTCAGAGGTGTTGCAACGAATTACCACCGATGTCGGCATCGCTTGCCCAACAGGCTTGGCACAAGCGCTTTGCGAAGCGGAATATTCGATCGCAGTTGACGAATTATTGCGTCCGGCAACTATCAAGGTTTTGAAAGGCGAGGGGCTCGACAAACCGGAGTCAAGCAAAACTTGGGGAGCCGCAAAAGCCATCTTGATGCGCTTGAGTCAATTGGCTGTCCTTGAAGAATGCGTCGCCGAGCTCGAGCAAAGTGAGTCGAGCCCCGGCGATCTGAGTTTTTCCATTGCGGTGACGACGCCATTCGGCGTGGAAATGGTTAGCTCGCGTTTCCGGCAAGTAACGCCAAGACTTAATATCGACGCCGGAAAGCCTGATCCGTACGGCGCAGAAGCGATTCTCGATCCGGCGTTGGAAGTCGGCTGGGAAAATAACGCGGCGCTTGCGTCACTATTGCGGGAGATCTGGAAAGTGGTTTTTCCGGAAGGGAAAACGTTTAGCCAATCAGAGGTGGAACTAAAAAAACTGAACGCGGCGCTAAAGCAGCGCGAAAGAACGAAAAGCCATCACCATTATCTGCCGGTTTCGATGGATCTTCAAAGCGCGTTAACGCGCCCAGAGTTCTACAAGAAGTTGATGGCAAAATTGTCTGATTTAACGGTGGTCTATTTCGACACGCCCAACGGCGCCGCCGCACTGAGTGTC
>JANOLP010000125.1:0-6233 GCA_031419835.1 Pseudomonadota bacterium
GGAAGTCGCTCAAATATGGGAGCAGGGCCGCCGCCCCTCGTTCACTCTGAATACCGTCGAGTTGCTTACGCCGCATATTGCGCAGCGAAATATCCAATTGGTGTGGGTAGTCGGATCTGAATATGTGCAATCGTTTCACAAATGGGATAACAACCAGGATTTGCGACGATACGCGCGCCCTTAATGGCTTCGCGATTCACTTCAGGCAAACCGTACACCGCTTCTTCGACTAATTCGGGGCAGGCGTGGGTCATGCCATACCACTTTTCCCAGACCGCGATGTCTTTGATGCGAAAATCGGCTGCCAAATCAATGACTTTAACGCCCGCACCGAGCAAGGCCTGGGCTTCGGTCATCGCAATGCCATTCGGCGTCGCGAAGAAAACGATATCGCATTTAGCAAGCCCTGCCTCTTTTGGATCGCTAAAGTTGAGATCGACCGAACCACGCAAGCTGGGAAACATTTCCGCGACCGGCATGCCGGTTTCTTTGCGCGAAGTGATCGCAGCAAGCTCCGCCTGCGGATGTCGCGCCAAAATGCGCAGTAATTCAACGCCTGTGTAACCCGTGCCGCCAACGATACCGATTTTGATCATTGCGAGCCTTTCCTTCGGAAATCAAAATAGTAGAACGAAAAACAAAAAAGCCGCCCAAAACGGCGGCTTTTTGCAGTGAAACGTCCGCTTTATCGCTTGGAGAACTGCTTCGCGCGACGCGCTTTACGCAAGCCGACTTTCTTACGTTCCACTTCGCGGGCATCGCGCGTAACTAACCCGGCCTTCTTCAGCGCCGATTTTAGCGCCGCATCGTAATCGATTAAAGCACGAGTAATTCCATGACGAATCGCACCGGCTTGACCGGACTCACCACCACCGGCCACCGTGACCATCACGTCGAACGAGCCGACATTGTTGGTCAGTTCCAACGGCTGGCGCACGATCATGCGACCCGTTTCACGCGAAAAATACAAATCGACGGGCTTTTCGTTGACAACAATGTTGCCGCTACCCGCTTTGATAAACACGCGCGCAACCGAACTTTTGCGCCGACCCGTTCCGTAGTAATAGTTACCGATCATCTTATATCCTTATACCGTAAGGGGTTGCGGCTGCTGCGCCTCGTGGGGATGCGTTTCCCCGGAATACACTTTGAGCTTTTTGATCATCGCATAGCCCAGCGGACCTTTGGGCAACATGCCCTTGACCGCTTTTTCCAACACGCGGCGCGGGAAGCGCGCTTGCATCTTGTTGAAATTGGTTTCGGAAACACCGCCCGGATAGCCGCTGTGGCGATAATACTTTTTGTCCTCGGCTTTATTGCCGGTCACGCGCAACTTGTCGACATTCACCACGACGATAAAATCGCCCGTATCAACGTGGGGCGTGAAAATAGGTTTGTGCTTACCGCGCAACCGCAGGGCGATTTGCGCAGCCATACGCCCAAGCACTTGCTCTTTGGCGTCAATAATAAACCAGTCGCGCTTAACTTCATGCGCCTTGGCGGAAAACGTCTTCATGGGGAAATCCCTGCAATTGGTGCTGCGAAACGCGCAATTATAAAAAGGAAGTGCCCCTCTTGTCAAAAACAATAAAACCCCAGAACTCGATGAGCGCCAACAACGGCTTCGTTAGCAATCAATTTTCGCGTGAAATCCTTCGACCGACCTGCCTGCAGAACCAATATTCATGCGCCTCCCCAGGCCATTTATGCCGAGAAAGAAGCCGCTCTTTGGCTTAACCCAGTGAAATATTGCTGGCCTCGAATCTGAAATCGTCGCCGCGATCCGGCGATTGTTATAATCCAACATCGATCTAAAAAGCTCGGAATTCATGAAAGCACGAATTAAGTGGGTAAGCGATAGCATGTCGTTTCTCGGCGAATCCGAGAGCGGCCACGCATTCTTAATGGACGGCGCACCCGAAGCGGGCGGTCGTAACCTCGGACCGCGTCCGATGGAAACCGTGTTGATCGGCACCGGCGGCTGCACCACGTTCGACGTGATCTTTATTTTGAAGAAAGCGCGGCAAAACGTCACCGACTGCATCGTGGAAATGGACGCGGAACGCGCACCGACCGAACCGAAAGTGTTCACTAAAATTCATTTTCACTTCATCGTAACCGGCAAAAATCTTAACCCGACGCAAGTCGAGCGTGCGATTAATCTCTCCGCGGAAAAATATTGTTCCGCATCGATCATGCTCGCGAAAACCGCAACGATTACGCACGATTTTGAAATTCGCGAGACGCCGTGATGATTACCGTGCAAGAGGCGCTTAACCGCTTGATCGAAGGCAACGAGCTATTCTTCGATGAAATGCTCGCGATCATGGGGCAAATCATGCGCGGCGAAGTATCGCCGGTGCAAACTGCGGCGATTCTTATGGGCTTGCGCGTCAAAGGCGAAACCATCGGCGAAATCGCCGCGTCGGCGCAAGTGCTGCGCGAACTTTCAACGAAAGTTGAACCGAAAGATCGCAACTACTTAGTCGACACCTGCGGCACTGGCGGTGATCGGCAACATACGTTTAATATTTCCACGACAGCCGCATTCGTCACCGCCGCCGCAGGCGCGAAAGTCGCGAAACACGGCGGTCGCTCGGTTTCGTCATCCAGCGGCAGCGCCGACGTGCTCGAAGCGCTCGGCATCAACATCATGCTGAGTCCCGTACAAGTCGCTCGCTGCATCGACCAAGTCGGCATCGGCTTCATGTTCGCGCCGAGTTTCCATAGTGCAATGAAGCACGCGGCGCCGATCCGCAAAGAAATGGGCGTGCGCACGATATTCAATATTCTAGGCCCACTGATCAATCCAGCCACCGCGCCGAACCAGGTGATGGGCGTGTTTCATCCGGATCTAGTCGGCATTCAAGCACGCGTGCTGAAACAACTCGGCAGCCACCACGTGATGATCGTCCACGGTATCGATGGCCTCGATGAAATCACGTTGAGCGGCCCGACCATGATCGCGGAACTGAAGAAAGATCATGTCGAGGAATATCAAATTGAGCCAGCGATGTTCGGCATCAAATCGGTGCCGACGCTAGCATTGCGCGCGAGCGATGCCGCCGAATCAAAAGCGATTTTGTTGGCGGTACTCGTCAATCAGCCGGGCCCAGCGCGCGATATCGTCGCGCTGAATGCCGGTGCAGCGATTTACGTTTCCGGCCATTCGGCGACGCTCAAAGACGGCATCGCGCGGGCATTTGAAGTGCTTGAGTCCGGCGCGGCGAAACAAAAGCTTGATCAATTGGCGGCGATCAGTCAGTCGTTCAATAGCAATTGACCTTTCTTTTCCTATGACGCCAAATTTAACCACCGTCATTCCCGCGCAGGCGGGAATCCATACTGCGTCGGTTATGGCCGGAGCCGAATGGATTCCCGCCTTCGCGGGAATGACACCAGTGTTTTATTTCGGCCGTTGCGAGTAAGTTAATGTCCGACATACTACAAAAAATCCTCACGGTAAAAGCCGAAGAAATCACCACGGCACAAGAAGAAAAACCATTAGCCTCAATGCGTCGCGAGGCTGACGCAACGTCGAAACCGCGCGACTTTGTCAGCGCGTTACGCAACAAAGTCGAACATGGCCAAGCCGCCGTCATCGCCGAAGTAAAACAAGCCAGCCCGAGCAAAGGCGTGTTGCGTGAACATTTTGTCCCGGCAGAAATCGCCAAAAGCTACGCGCAACACGGCGCTGCGTGTTTATCGGTATTGACCGACCGCCAATTCTTTCAAGGCGCGCCGCAATACTTAGTCGAAGCGCGCGCCGCCTGCGACTTGCCCGTGTTGCGCAAAGATTTCATGATCGACGAATATCAAATCTATGAAGCGCGCGCCATGGGTGCCGATTGCATTTTGCTCATCGTCGCCGCGTTACCGTTGGCGAAAATGAAAGAACTGGAATCCGTCGCGCATCAACTCGGCATGGCCGTATTGGTGGAAGTGCACGATCGCGCTGAATTAGAATTCGCACTCCAACTCAATACGCCGCTAGTGGGAATCAACAACCGCAATCTGCGTACCTTCGCAACGGACCTGAATACCACGCTTGACCTCATCCGCGACATTCCCAAGGAACGCCACATCATCACCGAAAGCGGAATTCTCGCAAAGGCCCATGTCGAGCTAATGCGCAAAAATAATGTGAATGCGTTTTTGGTCGGCGAAGCGTTCATGCGTGCCAGCGATCCAGGCCAAGCGTTACGCGAATTATTTTCATAACACTAAGCTAACAGCCAATCCTGGCTTGGGCCGCAGCAATGCATGGCCCGGGAGCCAATATTCATGCGGCTCCCGGCTATGCCGCATTAGGTATTTCGTCGCTCTATTTGCCCCAGGTAGCCTAAGTCTCTATAATTCCATCTCGTTGCTGACGTAGCTCAGTTGGTAGAGCAACTGATTCGTAATCAGTAGGTCGGAGGTTCGACTCCTCTCGTCAGCACCAACGAATCGTATCGATTCTCCTGGACGGCGCGTAGAATCCCATCATGCACACTGACCACCTAACCGATTGGTCCCACGATCACGCGTTCGATTCCGGCAATCCAAATGCAGAGCGCGGCACGCGTTTGGTGATGTGGATAACCGCGGCGATGATGGTGGTGGAGATCATCGCCGGTTGGTGGTTCAATTCCATGGCGTTGCTCGCCGATGGCTGGCACATGAGTTCCCACGCGCTGGCGATCGGGCTGAGCGCCTTTGCCTACGGGGCGGCGCGGCGCTATGCGCGTGACCCGCGCTTTGCGTTTGGCACGTGGAAGATCGAAATTTTAGGCGGTTTTGCCAGTGCGATTTTTCTTTTCGGTATCGCCGCGCTGATGATATTTAGCTCGGTTGAGCGGCTCATTGCGCCGCAAGCGATCCACTATCGCGAAGCGATCGTCGTTGCGGCAATTGGGCTAGTGGTGAACATCGTGTGCGCATTTATTTTGAGCCGCGCTGGCGACCGCGGACATAGTCACGCGGATGACCACCACCATCATCATGATCTCAATCTCAAGTCCGCCCACACCCATGTCGTCGCGGATGCGGCGACCTCGATACTCGCGATCGTCGCGCTTGCCGGTGGTTGGTTTTATGGTTGGTCGTGGCTGGATCCGGTGATCGGCATTGTCGGCGCGGCACTGGTAGCAATTTGGGCGAAAGGATTGATCCTAGACACCGGCGCCGTGTTACTCGATCGCGAGATGGATCATCCGGTAGTTGATGAAATTCGCGCTGCGATAGAGACGGGGCCGGACGACGGCGAGACTCATGTCGCTGATCTTCACGTATGGCGTGTCGGTAAGCGCGCTTATTCCTGCGCGGTGAGTGTCGTTACCCATGACACGACACTGACGCCGCAACGCATTCGCGAACAACTTGCCGTGCACGATGAAATCGTCCATGTGACGGCGGAGATTCAGCTTTGCCAGGTGACGCACGCTGACTCAACTTAAGGCGTTTCGTCAGCACCCCCTTCCCCTTCAAGGGGAAGGTTGGGATGGGGATGGGTCAAAAAAGTGTCATTTCCTATAACATGAAAATACTCACCCAATGGCGAAATCGAATTTCACGCGCCATGCTCTTGAGCTCGCCCGGGGATGTATTTATCGCTCGACGGAGACGCTTCGTAAGCTCTGTTCGGGCATGGCCATCCCATCCTTTGAAACCAACATCATGCTCCTTCCAGCCAAGAATCTCGATTGTCGCCATAAGCATCTAACGTTTGAGGTAAGCCGCGCGCGGCGGGCGCAGCCCGGAGCGCGTCGGCTTGACCGAAGGGTGTTTCTTAAGAGACGCCGGCATTGTGCGGCCGTGAACTGGCCAAATGGTTGCCGAATGCGAGCAGTGCCCATCCGGCGAGGAGGAAGGTGCCGACAATGCCCAGGGCGTACATTGCGACACCGCCATAGCCACCGACATTCGAAGGATTGAGGAACGGGTAGGGATACCAGCCTGTGCTTGTGCCTCGAAGCACGACGTATGCGAGGTAGGCCGCCGGGAACACCAGTGCAAGAAGGATGTTCTTCGCCTTCAACCTGGAGACCGGTGGCCGCACCAGCCAGTCCAAGACGACGGCCACCGGCATGATGTAATGGAGCACGAAGTTGACCCAGGGCAACAATGCACCGAGATCGACGTTTCTGAGCAGTACGGCAAATACCAAGCCGACTACGGTCATGTTCACAGTTGATGCGTACCTGAGGTGGTCTCGTGATGCGCTACTGCTCGAGAATACGCTTAACAGCAAA
>JANOLP010000126.1:0-8764 GCA_031419835.1 Pseudomonadota bacterium
AAGGACGTACAGATCATGTACATGCCCGCAGGTGATGCCGCCAAAGCGCTGATGGAAGGAAAGGTCGATGCGGCCGCCGTATGGAATCCACTAGTTAACGACATTCAGGTCTCAGGTAAGGGTCGTCCCCTATTTAGTTCAAAGGATTTGCCGGGCCTGATGTCGGATGTACTCGTTGCAACTGAAAAGTCCCTCACCGCAAAGCGTGCCGAGTACCTAGGATTGGTGCGCGCGTGGTACGACGTCGAGAAGTTTCTTCGAGATAACCGTGATGAGGCGGTGAACATCATGGCCAAGGTCGTGAAGCAAGACCCAAAAAAATATCGAATTTTTCTTGGTGGCGCGAGGTTTTGGAGCGAGAAAGACAATCTTAGTTACTTTGTAGGCACGTCCGATCCACGGTCTATGTCTACCGTGTCTGTTCAACTTATCAAATTTCTGAAAGAAAAGAAGTTGATTGCCGGTGACGTATCAATTGCTGGCGCGATCGACAAGTCGTTGGTCCAGGAAATCGCAAAACGTTAGCACCACTGCGGCGTATTGTGTAGCAGGCAGGTATAAAGCTTGTCATTCACACATACGCCGCAAACCTTCTCGCGTTTCGTGTCCTGGTCGAAATCCACTAGAATCGGTTCCAGACGTTTGTGTACGGTCGAATTATGCTGATTGCAAATTCACGCGAGCACGTGATGAAATCGCAACGCCTTAATTAATTTGGTCGGGGCGAGAGGATTTGAACCTCCGACCACTTGCACCCCATGCAAGTACGCTACCAGGCTGCGCTACGCCCCGAGTTTTGAATTATAACGGGTCTTGTACAACCGGCGCTAGAGGCGCAGCAACTCGATCACTGCAAGAATTTCTCCGCGAATAGCGGCGGAATCGCCTTTTGCGGATTTTCTACCGGCTGACGGTGACATTTCATCCAAGCGATGTCGCGCGCCGTTAATCGTGAAGCCTTCCTCATAAAGCAGCTCGCGAATACGACGGATAAGAAGAACCTCGTGGTGCTGGTAATAACGCCGGTTGCCGCGACGCTTAACCGGCTTTAATTGCGTGAATTCCTGCTCCCAATAGCGCAATACGTGCGGCTTTACGCCGCACAGATCACTGACCTCCCCAATTGTGAAATAGCGTTTCGCGGGGATTGGAGGTAAGGCTTCTTTAGGTAGGATTTCCGCCATAGTTCTTTTCCACTAATCCTTTTAATTTCTGGCTGGCGTGGAATGTCACGACGCGCCGAGCCGAAATGGGAATCTCTTCGCCAGTTTTTGGATTACGACCCGGCCGTTGAGGCTTGTTTCGCAATTGAAAATTACCAAAGCCCGAGAGCTTGACGCTTTCGCCACGCTCAAGGGCAATACGAATTTCCTCGAAGAAACTTTCGACGAGATCTTTCGCTTCGCGCTTGTTCAATCCCACTTTTTCAAACAATAGGTCGGATAACTCGGCCTTAGTGAGAGTCATGGAAACTCCTTAACTTCTTAGTTGTGCTTGGTGAAGAGAAACCAGAGTTTGCTTCAACGACTGGTCGATTTTCTCGATTTCTTCTTCTGTCAAAGTTTTTTCAGTATCATTCATAACTACACGAAATGCAAGGCTTTTTTTCCCATTTTCCAAATTTCCTCCGCGAAACTGGTCAAACAACTGGATCTCGCGAACCGACTTGGGCGCAGCTGAATACAAAGCGTCAACCAGCGCCTGGGCAGGAATCCCATCGTCAACGACAACGGCGATATCACGTCGGACATTTGGAAACTTAGATATATTTTGGTGACTTGCAATGTTTACTGGTAGCAAAACTTCAAGTTCGAGCTCGAAAACAATGGGCGCACTAGTCAGGTCGTATCGATGGCAGAGCATGGGATGCAACTCGCCCAGGTATCCAATTTGGCGACTTCCGCAAAATAAACCTGCGGCACGGCCCGGATGAAGCACGGATGTTTCAATTTTTTTGAATTCTATTTTCGTATCGTGAAAAATAGACTGCAGATCAGCTTTGACATCGAAGTATTCAACCAACCGAGCGCGTTCGCCCCATTGCTCCTCGTATCGATTACCGTACGATAATCCACCCAAACGAATTGGTTGATTGTCGAGTGAACGCTCCGATGGGCTTTCATGCGCGATAAAACAGCGTCCGATCTCAAATACACGCACACGCTCTTGTTTTCTATTCAAATTAAATTGCAGCGTCTGGATCAACCCGACTAGTAATGTCGTACGCATTACGCCCATCTGTTCAGCGATCGGATTGCGCAGGGCAATTGGCTGTTGATCGGGAGAAAAGTCACGCTCCATTTGCGCATCAACGAAACTGTAAGTCAGGACTTCCTGATAGTCGCGATTGGCGAGTTGATGAGCCACATCAATCGCGGATCGCCTGCCCAGTGGACTCGGCAACAGTGCGGCTGTCGATACCTGCGCCGTCGCGGGAATATTGTCGTAGCCATGGATGCGCGCGATTTCTTCAATAAAATCTGCTTCGATGCTCAGATCGAAGCGATGGCTCGGCGCGGTTACCAGGAGGCCGTCGTCTGTAGCGTTACAGTTACAGCCAAGTTTGAGCAAAGTTCGACTCAGTTCCGCCGCAGCAATCTTTATTCCCAATACACGCGTCACTCGTTCTGGACGAACCAATACCGCATTACGCACGGGCAAAGTGGATTGTGCTTTGGCCACCGGGCCTGCCCCGCCACCACAAGCATCAATAATTAATTGGGTCGCGCGCTCAATCGCGCGTTCTGTGCCACCGAAATCGACGCCACGCTCGAACCGATACGCCGCATCACTAGTGAGGCCCAGCCGACGCGCCCGCCCAGCGATGGCCGCTGGCGGAAAGAATGCCGACTCTAAAAAAATAGAGTGGGTTAAATTCGTTACACTTGTCGCCTCACCGCCCATTACCCCACCTAACGCTGTGGGACCATTGGCATCGGCAATGACAACCATGTCGGAAGTCAACTCTACATCTTGCTGATTGAGGAGGCGCAACGATTCATTGGCTCGCGCGAATCGCACATTAATATCGCCCGACAATTTTTCGTTGTCAAATGCGTGCAGAGGTTGTCCCAGCTCGAGCATCACATAATTCGTAATGTCGACAACGGGATTAATCGTTCGAAGCCCCGAACGCTCGAGACGAGATTTAATCCAAACAGGCGTGTGGGCATTCGGGTTGTCCAACCTAATGACTCGTCCGCAATAGACGCCGCATGCGTCCGGATTTTCAATTCGAACTTCTCGCCGATCGGATAGCGAAACGGGAACATTGCTGAACTTAGGCAAATTGACCGGCGAGTCTGTCAGCGCAGAAATCTCGCGCGCTAACCCTATCACACTCAAGCAATCGCCACGGTTCGGCGTGAGTTTGAGCGTTGTTATCGTATCGTCAAGTTCAAGGTATTTCGCCAAATCCATACCAATGGGCGCGTCAATAGGCAGCAGCATTAGGCCCGCGGCATCGACGGAAAGGCCCAATTCCTTCGCCGAGCAAAGCATACCCATCGATGTAACATCCCGCAGATTTACTTCCTTGATTTCCAACTCTCCAACATGCGCGCCAAGCAACGCGCAGGGAACGACACCACCGACTGCAACGTTTGGCGCACCACAGACGATTTGCAGCGGTCCAGAGCCTCCTATCTCTACTTGACAGACTTTGAGGCGATCTGCACTTGGATGTTGATTGACCTTAATCACCCTCGCGACAACGACGCCCGAAAAAATGGGCGCCATACGTTCGCTGGCCTCGACCTCAAGTCCGCTCATGGTGAGCTTGTCCATAATGGATTGACCATCCATCACCGGCGCTACCCACGTCTTTAGCCAGTTTTCAGAAAACTTCATGAATTAAGTGATTTCTTGCACATGTCGAATAAATTAATTGAGAAAAATATTATATCTCATTAATTTCAATATTTTATTTTTGTTTTTAGTTGAAAGCAATAGATTTAACCAAACTGCCGTAAGAATCTCAAATCATTCTCATAAAAAATTCTTAAATCATTGATTTTATGACGTAACATAGCCATCCTCTCAACCCCTAATCCAAACGCGAAACCGAGCATTTTCTCGCTATCAATATTGACGTGTTCAAATACGTTGGGATGCACGACACCACAGCCCAAAACTTCAAGCCAGCCAGTTTGACTGCAAACGCGACATCCGTCACCGGCACAAATTACGCAGCCGATATCCATTTCTGCGGAAGGTTCTGTGAATGGAAAAAACGATGGACGAAATCGTGTGCGCAAGTCCTCTTGCTCAAAAAACTTTCGCATAAAATCAACCAGCAGACCTTTTAGGCCGGCGAAGTTCACATTCTCATCAACCCACAATCCCTCAATCTGGTGAAACATGGGGGTATGTGTCGCGTCTGAATCGACGCGATAAACCCGTCCGGGCGCGATAATGCGGATGGGCGGCCGATGCGAGCGCATATAACGAACTTGCACCGGCGACGTATGAGTACGCAAAACGTGTGTATCGTCGATATAAAAAGTATCATGCATCGCCCGGGCCGGATGATCTTCCGGCATGTTCAGCGCGGTAAAATTGAAGAAACCCGTTTCAATTTCTGGACCATCCGCGACTTCAAATCCAGCCGATGCGAAGATCGCTTGAATGCGCTCAATGGTTTGCGTGATGGGGTGTAAACGACCCTGCCCCGCGCCTCGTCCAGGCAGGGTCACGTCGATCGCCTCCGCATTTAGCTTTTTATTCAATGCGTTGGCGTTGATGATTTCGCGTTGCCGCTCTAATGCGGCCTCGATAGTTGTTTTGGCTTGATTTACCTTCGCGCCAACGTCGCGCCGCTCGTCCGCTGGCAAAGTACCAAGCTGCTTAAGCAGGCTTGTAAGTTGCCCCGTCTTTCCCAAATAACGCGCTTTAACTTGCTCAAGCTCAGCGCCATCGGCAACAGCAGCAAGACTCGCCGTTGCTTCGTCGACAATCGCATTGAGATTTGGGATAAGTGCCATCGTCATGAGTGAAAAAAAAGGAGGCCAGCGGCCTCCCGATTATCTTTAAAGTTAATTAGCTTGAAAGGCTGGCTTTAGCTTGTTCCACAAGCTTCAGGAACGCCGCTTTATCAAACACCGCGATGTCCGACAGGACTTTGCGATCGATTTCAATAGCCGCTTTTTTTAAGCCGTTCATAAACGTGCTGTACTTCATACCGGCTTCGCGAGCAGCGGCATTGATCCGCGCAATCCACAATCCGCGAAAATCGCGCTTGCGATTACGACGGTCGCGATAGGCGTATTGCCCGGCGCGCATAACCGCTTCTTTGGCGATCCGGTAAACATTCTTGCGGCGACCCCGATAGCCTTTGGCTTGGTCGATAATTTTTTTGTGACGGGCATGCGCCGTTACACCACGCTTAACTCTTGGCATCGCTGTTCTCCTTTAAGCGTAGGGCATCATGGCTCGGATCGAGCCCATGTTGCTTTCATGCACACCTGCCGTGCCGCGCAGTTGGCGTTTATTCTTGGTAGTTTTCTTGGTCAGGATATGACGCTTAAACGCTTGCGAGCGCTTGACGCTGCCGGAACCGCGCACTTTAAAGCGCTTGGCGGCACCGCTCTTTGTTTTCATCTTTGGCATTACTAACTCCGTTTTGATTTGAATCCGCGTCGGGTGATTCCATCGGAATACTTTTACAACCCGAACACGCCTTAGTTACTGCAACTGCACTTACTTTTTCTTCGGCCCTACCACCATCACTAACTGACGGCCTTCCATTTTTGGAAACTGCTCAACGGTTCCATGAACCATCAAATCGCCTTCCACTCGCTTTAACAAATTAAATCCGAATTCTTGATGGGCCATTTCGCGGCCCTTGAATCGTAGCGACACTTTTGCTTTGTCGCCTTCCGATAAAAACTTAATCAGATTGCGTAACTTGATCTGATAGTCGCCTTCGTCGGTTCCGGGCCGGAACTTTACTTCTTTGACCTGAATCTGCTTTTGCTTAAGCTTTGCTTCGTGAGCTTTCTTGCTTTCTCGGTATTTGTGCTTGCCGAAATCCATGATTCGACAAACCGGTGGTTTGGCCGTTGGCGAAATTTCTACTAAATCTAACTCCGCCGTTTCCGCCATGGCTTGCGCCTCTGCCAGAGTTACTATTCCGAGTGGCTCACTGTCTTTTCCGATCAAACGAATTTCGGGAGCAGTGATTTCCCCGTTAATTCGCAGTTCTTTTTCCTGGGCTATTGCAATGCCTCCATAAAATTACTTAAACCGTGCGCGGCCAACCGTCATAGCTACAGGCACGGAACGAAAATTCTCATAACATTGTTGCTGCAAGTTCGGATTTGAGCCGTTCAACGAACGCAGTGATGGGCATTTGCCCGAGATCTTCACCCTTGCGATTGCGCACTGCAATCGTCTTCGCCGCCAATTCTTTATCACCCAAAATTACTTGATAGGGTAACTTTTGCATACTATGTTCCCGAATTTTATAGGAAATTTTCTCATTCCGCAAATCCGCCTTGGTGCGAAATCCAGCAGATTTAAGTGCTTCATTCACTTCTTTCACATAACCGGCTTGATGCTCAGAGACGTTCATCACAACGATTTGCTCTGGCGAAAGCCATAACGGGAACGTACCAGCATAGTTTTCGATCAAGATGCCGATAAATCGCTCCATCGAGCCGATCATCGCTCGATGCAACATCACTGGAATCTTGCGCGTATTGTCCTCGGCAACGTATTCCGCACCCAAACGACCCGGCATGGAAAAGTCTACCTGCATTGTGCCGCACTGCCAGGAGCGGCCGATGCTGTCTTTCAAGTGATATTCAATCTTTGGGCCGTAAAAAGCGCCCTCCCCCGGCAGCCGATCAAAAGGTACACCGCTGGCTTCAAGCGAGGTCGCCAGAGCCGCTTCCGCCTTGTCCCATAATTCATCGGCACCGACGCGCTTTTCCGGCCGCAACGCGAGTTTGTAGACAATGTCGGTAAAACCAAACACCGCATAGACCTTTTGCAACAGCGCCGTGTACGCAACGCACTCCAATTGAATTTGATCTTCCGTGCAAAAAATATGGCCATCGTCCTGTGTGAACGCGCGCACGCGCATGATGCCGTGCAGCGCGCCGGACGGTTCATTGCGATGACAAGAACCAAACTCGCCGTATCGCAACGGCAAATCGCGATAGCTGCGCAAATCGGAATTGAACACCTGAATATGGCCGGGGCAATTCATCGGCTTCACCGCGTAGTCGCGATTTTCTGAGGCCGTCGTGAACATGTTTTCTTTAAAGTTTTCCCAATGCCCGGATTTTTCCCACAGCGATCGATCGATAATCTGCGGGCACTTCACTTCTTGATAACCGTTATTCTGGTAAATTTTGCGCATGTATTGCTCGACCTGCTGCCACAAGGTCCAGCCCTTCGGATGCCAAAAAATCATACCCGGCGCTTCGTCTTGCATGTGAAAAAGATCAAGCTGCTTGCCGAGCTTACGATGGTCGCGTTTCTCGGCTTCTTCCAGCATGTGAAGATAGGCTTCTTGGTCTTCTTTCTTCGCCCAAGCCGTACCGTAAATCCGCTGCAGCATTTCGTTTTTCGAATCGCCGCGCCAATAGGCGCCCGCCAGCTTCATTAGTTTAAAAACTTTGAGCTTGCCCGTCGACGGCACATGGGGCCCGCGACACAGATCGACGAAATCGCCCTCGCGATACAGCCCGATTTCCTGATCCGCCGGAATCGATGCGATAATTTCCGCCTTATAGTGTTCGCCGATACTCTTGAAAAATTCGACCGCCTTATCGCGCTCCCAAGCCTCGCGCACGACGGGAAAGTCCTTCTTTACAAGCTCCGACATTTTCTGCTCGATCTTGGTCAAATCTTCCGGCGTGAATGGGCGCTTGTAGGAAAAATCGTAGTAAAAACCATTTTCGATCACCGGGCCAATCGTCACCTGCGCATCGGGAAACAATTCCTTCACCGCATAGGCAAGTAAGTGCGCCGTCGAATGGCGAATGATGTCCACGCCGTCGGCGTCTTTGTCCGTCACGATCGCAAGATTCGCATCGGTATCGAGTCGATACGATGTGTCAACGAGCTTGCCATCGACTTTGCCGGCCAGCGCAGCTTTCGCTAAGCCCGCACCGATGCTTGCAGCAACTTCGGCAACCGTCACCAGTTTATCGAAGGAACGTTTAGAACCATCCGGTAGCGTGATACTCAACATTTCATTTCTCCGTTACAGCAAACAAAAAAGCGCGGGCATGCCGCGCTTTTTTCGGTGGCTCGATCGAGCGCGACTAAGGTTTCAAAAACGGATCCGGAGTAGTTCGCGGTGTCATAACCATATTGTGAACATGTCCTTTCACTCACCTGAGATGCATGGGCTGCATCCAACTTCAAAAATTCAAAACAGAAATTATTATAGCGTTTACACTGGTTTAGGACAACATTAGCACAGACGAGTGATGCGTGATAAAGCTCGAACGGGTCGTTAAAAACTGACGGAAACTCTCACTACTGTCCGGTTAAATTTATTCATGAACCGTTGTAACCCAGATAGGACGCAGGATTTCGAGCGATGAGTGAGTCGGACGATTTGAAATTGGAGGAGGTTCAAAGCGGCTACTGTTGCATTTTCTTGCAACGCAGCCACGCTCATGAATCATGGCCGCACGGTCTTTGCTCAACTGCTGGACTTTGTTCCCTTCAAACACTTCGAGTACCTGGTCGAGAAATTCTTGGCCAACCACGCCGTGCGCAGCTTCTCGGCCTGGAGCCACTTCCTTTG
>JANOLP010000127.1:0-22195 GCA_031419835.1 Pseudomonadota bacterium
GGAGTAGAAGTTGGAACTGTCACGTCGTGTACAAGCTATCAAGCCCTCCCCCACCCTCGCCGTCACCGCGCGCGCCGCTAAATTGAAAGCGGAAGGTAAAGATGTCATTGGACTTGGCGCCGGCGAGCCGGATTTCGATACTCCGCAGCACATTAAAGATGCGGCCATCGACGCGATTAACAAGGGCTTCACCAAGTACACGCCGGTCGGCGGCACCGCGACGCTGAAGCAAGCGGTCATCGCCAAGTTCAAACGCGACAACGGCCTCGACTACACCGCGAAACAAATTTTGGTTTCTGTCGGCGGTAAGCAAAGCTTCTTCAATCTGTGTCTTGCCATCATTAATCCGGGCGACGAAGTGATCGTGCCCGCGCCTTTTTGGGTGTCGTATCCCGACATCGTACTAATCGCCGAAGGCAAACCGGTGATTGTCGAATGCGGCATCGAGCAAGGCTTCAAGATGACGCCGGCACAATTGAAAGCGGCGATCACGGCGAAGACAAAAATGGTCGTCATCAACAGCCCGAGCAATCCGACCGGCGCGATGTATTCCGCCGCCGAGTTAACGGCGCTGGGCGAAGTGTTGCGCGCCAACCCCCATGTTTTAATCGCCACCGACGATATGTACGAACACGTGCGCCTGACCGACGAAAAATTCACCAACATCCTCAACGTTTGCCCGGATTTGTATCCGCGCACCATGACGTTAAACGGTGTGTCGAAAGCCTACTCGATGACAGGGTGGCGCATCGGTTATTGCGGCGGACCGGAGAACATCATCACCGCGATGGAAAACGTGCAATCGCAAAGCACCTCGAACCCGACATCGATTTCGCAGGTCGCCGCGGAAGCCGCGCTGAATGGCGATCAAGGCTGCATCGCGCCAATGGTGAAGGCGTTTAAAGAACGCCATGCGTTCGTCGTCGAGACATTTAATAAAATGCCCGGCGTGAAATGCATTTCGGCGGGCGGTGCATTCTACGCATTCCCCGATACACGCGAGGCGATCGCCTCGTTAGCGAAACGCGGCGTCATCAAAGCAGCGAACGATCTAGCATTCAGTGAATATTTGTTGGAGAAAGCGGGCGTCGCGGTCGTGCCTGGCTCGGCGTTTGGCGCGGAAGGCTATATCCGTATTTCTTTCGCGACGTCGATGGATAATTTGAAAAATGCGTTACAGCGCATTCATCAAGCAATTGCGTAAGTTTTAGGCAACGCGGTCGCCGGATTTTCCAGCGCCGTGCTCGACCAATAACCACCAGATTTGATCATTGTCGCGGATCGCCGCATGTTCTAACGGCGTGCGGCCTTCGGCATCGCGGGCGTTAATGTCGACCACTTTTTCAAGCAGACGGCGCACGCCTGCGACATCGTTGCGTTCAATCAGGCGCTGCAACTTGCCGCTTGAGCGAGCGGTTGTATCGAAAATTTTAAACGCGCCAGCGGCACCGACCAACACGCGACTCAATCCCGCGCTCGAAGGCATCGAAGTTTCCGGCACGACCGTCTCCATCGTTTCACTTATTTTTGCACCAGCACGCGCCAAACGATGCGCTGCATCAATTGCGCCGGCACGAATTGCGTAAACCAGCGGTGTGGCGCCGTCTCTGTCACGCGGCGCAATGGCGGGCTTTAGACTGATTAGCTGCTCGAGTACTACGATATGGTTGTTGCCTGCCGCCAAGTGCAGCGGTGTTGCACCGCGTGCATCTTTAACGGCTTGGCTGCAACCCAGCTCCAGTAAAGCCTCGACGGTATCGTCATGCCCAAGCCGCGCGGCAATGTGCATCGCTGTGGCTTGGTCAGGGCCGCCCAAGTCTCGCGCAGCACCGCCGCGCAAGAGTGCCCGCGCCACGCTAGCATGGTCATTGCTCGCTGCTTTATGAATTGCGGCTGCGCCTTCTTTGTCGCGCGAATCAGGCGCAGCACCGTGCCGAAGCAACGACTCAACCGTTGCAACATGGCCCAACGACGCTGCTTGTAGCAATGCTGTCCAGCCGTAGTCAGTCTCGACATTTGCGTCTCCATTGCGCGCAACTATTTCATCGATCACCGTCGTATAGCCTTTAAACGCCGCCCAGTGAATTGGCCGATAGCCGGAGCGATCGCTAAAGTTTACGTTTGCGCCTTTCTTGATCAGAAACAACGCAACGTCTTCCCGCCCTTCAAATAACGCCACCATCAACGGCGTCCAACCCTGCTCATTGGGCGTGTCAATGTCCATACCCGCGTTAACGAATAACACTACCGCGCTGAGATCGCCGCGGGAAATACGAGTGAAAAATTCAGGCGCAATAAATTTAATGCTGCGTGCTTCAAGGGCTTCGCGAAATTCCTGGGTTTTCTCTGCGGCACGGGAAATGCTTTGAGATTCGTTTAGCGCTGAACCGGCGCGTAACGGCCGGTCGCGGTATAAGGCGGAATGTAATTCACTTAAAAAGAAAATTTCCTCAGCAACCTTAGGAGGAAATCCCTTGCGATCACCGCGCTTATCGACGAGCAATTCGATGAAATATTGGTTGGCGTTGTCGGTTCCCCACAGGTCCCCGATCTTGTTCAATATGCGGGGAAATTCCTGTTCCAACACGCGCGGATACTTATCGGGACGATCTTTAAAGATCGCAGCAATGCGCTGGTCAGTGGACAAAGTACACCTCTGCCGGAAACACGCCGACGATGCCCAACTTCACCGCAGTGTAAGAATTCTCAAGGCCCATGATTAGGGTCTTTCCTAGATTTTTTGGAATTGCTCTATTGTAGAACGATATTTCCTAATCTGCAGGAGATTATTTACCTAACTTAATAATTATTAACAATAAATATATACTTCAATTTGTTACTGACAAACACCAAATTCATTCTCGCGACAAAAATTGGCCGTCCGAAGCAGCAATATTGGAGCGGAGTTTCGAGGCTCCTCCGCCCAAAATCAATCAGCATGCGGCTCTTGATCGGGCACGATCAGCGTTTCTGATCAGGTAACGAAGCCCTACCCCGAAAAAGCGTGGCCCTTACGGCCTCAGTCGACCCTGTATTTTCCTTCCTCTCAAAACCGATAACTCAAACCTGCAACGTAGCTCGTGCTTTGGGTAAGCTGAATGCCGTTCACGTTTTGATATAACGGCACCTGGACATAACCGGATATCTGCAATCCACCGGCGAACTCGTAACTCACGCCGGGTGACAGATACAGATATTTTCCTCCGGATTCCGCGGGCTCGGCGTTGCCCCCACTATCGCGCCGCTTGAAACGCGAATTCAATTGCAAGTTTGCAGCAAACGCCTCCGTCACCAGATAGCGTAAGCCCACGTCAACGCCGATATCGTCGCCGGGACGAAAGTCATCTTTAGTCGCGATCGCGTGTTGCCACTGGGTTTGGACGAACCAACGCAGCGGTAGCTCAGCGACACTTCCCTTGGCGAACGCGCCGACAATTAGATCCGTGCTACCGGTGCCGAGCTGCAAGGTTCGTTCCGCGAGCTCACCGATATCATTTTTGCCATCTCGTGCACCCGTTGGCAATTTAAGGCCGGCCTGGAAACCAACGCTTGAATCGCCGAGATTTATTTGATAGCGGCCCACGGCGCGAACATCGCCGATCCCGGAAAAATTCCACATTTCGCGTTTCGGCTCTTCGCCCTCGGTCGCATGCTCTTCACTCGGATTGTGAATATGCGTGTGGGTGCGTTTAAGAAATGGAAGCTGTACACCGATTGCCCAGTGTGGGTCAAACGCGTACTCCAATCCCAATACGAGATTGTGATTGGTCGTTTCAATTTCATCGTGTACTTCGGGTTCACCGCGCGCAGCAATTTTGTTTTTCCCCTCCCTTGGCTGATCAAGATCGACAAATTCATAACGCAAGTTGACGCTAAACCCGCGGACTTGGGTGTCAAACTGCGTTTCGGAATTGGTGTTGATCGAACAAAAACCGCTACCGCAATTCGCCGATGCGTTTGCCGTTGCGAAAAATAAAATCGATATGACGCTGATTCGGGCAATTGAGCCCATAATTTTCTCCTGTAAACGATATAAGTAAGCGCACCGCAACACTAAATGGCGTGGCGCGAAAAATCGAAACTTCAGGAAAAAATCGGTGGCGCTCGCAGGGGTGGAACGAGGTTTCGAGCGTAAAAAAACCAAACTGGGGAGTAGTCGGGTACTTCATCGCCGGCAACAAATAAGACGCCAACGAACCATGCGCTCGCCTCGCGGGCAAATGGCGCATCGAGGTTTTGCCGACAGGAATCGCAGTGGTGATGCTTGGATTTTGCGTTATGTTGCTGCCACGGATCGAGTAGTGCCGCGATGCCATCGGCAACACTCAGCGCCGGCTTCGAACAAAGCGCTGTGGCAAGAATGGCTTGCGCACGCAATTCGCCCGCTTGCGCAGCCGATAGACGCAACGTTGGCAAGCCAGCCTGGAATAACAGCGCGGCCAATACAACCCAAGCGAACCAACACTTTGTTCGGATGCGATTCATCGTTCGCCTTTTGGCGCGAAAATATACAGATCAATCATGATCACATTATAAGTCGCTACGCTTTGGGCTTGCTCTTTTTCTCGACAACCGGGCCACCGCTTTCCTTCCATGCGCCAAAGCCACCTTCGATATGCGCGACGTTTTCCATTCCCATGTCCTGCGCTAACTTTGTCGCCAGTGCCGAGCGCCAACCGGCGGCGCAGTAGAATAGGAATCGCTTTTTCTCCGCGAACACTGCCTTGTGATAAGGGCTCTCAGTGTCGATCCAAAATTCCAGCATGCCGCGCGGCGCGTGGAACGAATTCGGCACCAGGCCCTCGCGTTCCAATTCACGAACATCGCGCACGTCGACGAACACCACATTCGGATCGCTCGCCAATTTAATCGCATCGGCGGTCGACAATGTAGTGACTTCGGCGTAAGCCTCGTCGACCATTTCTTTGTAACCACGTTTCATATTTCCGATTCTCAACAAAGAAATAAATTATTTGCAAAATCCAATAGCGCATTCGGCCCCAAATAGGCGCGAAACGCAATGTACATAACTACAGCAAGCATCGCCAAGAGCAAGCACTGGAGCGCCTTCCAGGACGATGGCGTCATGGTCACGCGGCGCTTTCGCGCACCTTCAAGCGTTGCAGCGGACGCTCATCAATCGGCCAATTCGCCAGCGCTGCCAAGAGGCTTAACGCAATCGCAATCATCCAGACCAATTGATAAGAACCGGTCTTGTCGAACGCATATCCGCCGAGCCAGGCTCCGAAAAAACTACCCAGCTGATGACTCAAGAACACAAATCCGGACAGCATCGATAAATACTTCACCCCGAAGATTTGCGCGACCACAGCGCTAGTAAGCGGCACGGTACCGAGCCACAACAATCCAATTCCCGCGGCAAAAACATATACAGACAGCTCCGAAATCGGAACCAATAAGAAAATCGTAATCACGACACTGCGCAAAAGATAAATCAGCGAAAGCAAATTTTTCTTCGTGTAATGAGCGCCCATGCTGCCCCAGGAGTAACTGCCGATCACATTGAACAAACCGATCAGCGCGAGCGCGATCATGCCATCCTTCGCAGTCAGGCCCTGGTCCAAAATATAGGAAGGCAGGTGAACGCCGATAAACACCACTTGAAAACCGCAAACAAAGTAACCGAGCGTCAACAATTTGAAACCATTGTGCGCGAACGCCTCACGCAGCGCTTGTGCGATCGACTGCGGCGCGTCAGCGGCGCTACTCCCATGATCGCGATATTCCGCGAGCGCATGGGCTAGCGGCATCATTAACGCCGCCATTGTTGCGAGAATCAGCAGGGCCACTGCCCAACCCCATCCGGCCAACAATCCATGCGTCGTCGGAATCATGACGAACTGCCCAAATGATCCCGCCGCGCCGACAATTGCTAGGGCTTTAGAGCGAAACGCCGGCGCCACCGCACGACCAACCGCACCGAACACCACGCTGAATGTCGTGCCACTCAATCCCAGCCCAATCAACAAGCCTGCCGATATGCTCAAGCCTAACGCGCTCTGTGCGTGCGACATAAACACTAGCCCGGACACATAAAGCGCGGCGCCGATGGCCAACACGCGTCCGGCGCCGAAGCGGTCCGAGATCATCCCAACGAGCGGCTGCGCCAAACCCCAAACCAAACTTTGCACACCCAAGGCAAATGCAAAATTTTGCCGAGTCAGGCCAAGATCCGTTGTCATCGGCTGCAAGAACAAACCAAACCCGTGCCGGACACCCATCGAAAGCGTAACAATCAAGCCACCGCAAACTATGACCATGACCGGAGTGCGCCAATTGGGTTTTGTTACTGATTGATCCGTCACGTTGGGTCTTAATGCGAGTAGGGAATAGTAGACATTATCCACGAATTGCTATGGAATCGCATTGATCAGAATTGCGGATCTGATCGCACTGTTTCGTTGGGGATATCGACGTCTTGCCTGAAAGACCGGATAATGTAAGGTCACCGTTTACAGGAATCTTACAGAATGTCACAAAATCTTCGTCAAACGATCGCTGAACTCGACACCCGCGCTAAGCAATACGAATTAGCCGCTGCAAAATCGCGCCAGGCGGCACAACAGTTGCGCGAACTCTTGCAGTTAGACGCGCCAGCCGGAAGTTCGGTTAAGGCGTCCGCACCGCCGGCGGCAAAGAAGGCGGCAAGCAAAGCCAAACCAATACAGAAATCAACGTCCGTAAAAAAGGTAAAATCAAAAACCGCCACAAAATCGACAGGTAAACCGACTCTTGCCGCCGCTATCGCCCATGTCCTTGAAACACGGCACCGTGAGAAGGCTGGCGGTGTGAAAGCAACGCAACTGTATGACGAAATTCATGATGCGGGCTACCGGTTCAGTGGCACCAATAAAAAGAACAACATGACTTATTTGTACAAAATCCTACGCCAGAACAAATCACGCGTTCAGCACGCCGACGATGGGACATTTTCACTAAAAGCGTAGAGTGGCCGGGGAGTTTCGATTAAACAAAGCGAGGCGTTGACGTTTCGCCTTGCCTCGTTTGGATCCTGCTTGAGCGATGGCCCGGCGCCGCCGAGCGGTTGAATCTGACGGACTTGGGCCAATCTAAGGTATCATGTCCAATGCGAAGGTAGTCATACCGATGCGCCTGTACCGATCTACAACAAGGACTATTTCAGATGCACGACATCTTACTTTACCTGAAGAACAACGGCGAACAACTTGATTCGCAGATTGCAACAGCGACCGGGATCTCACTTGCCAAGGTTCGTAGTAGCGTCTCGGAGCTGTCTGCTCGAGGCGATGTGGTGGTGTGTCGCTCGATTCGATTCAAAGACGGTAAGCAGATCGAGGCACTGCTGTGCCGGATGTCAGGATACATACCGCCAGCCGCCCCTGGGCGCAAAGCAAAAGCGCAATAGCAGGAAAATTGCCATGCCGTAAACGATTTGTGTATTGCATACACATCGTTTCAACTGCACGTCCGCGATAGATGAGGAAGTTCGTCTATCGAGATAAGTTTTCCGGATTTTAGCTCGCTAAAGTTACGCCCAACAGCGAACCAATCAAATAGGTCGCGATACCAGCGCAAGCACCGATCAGTAGCATGCGTAGGCCGCTCGCCAGTGCGCTCCGGCCGGTGAACAAGCTCAACGCGCAGCCTACGGCAAACAACGCGACACCCGCTAAGCCAATCGACCAAATCAGCTTTCCCGACCCAAATAAAAATGGCAGGAGCGGAATCACAGCGCCACCAGCAAATGATAAAAATGATGCGACGGCAGCACCCCAGGGTGAGCCAAGTTGATCGATATTCAATCCTAACTCTTCGCGAGCGAGCGCATCGAGCGCGCGCTGAGGATCGCTAGTCATGCTCGCGGCGAGGCGATTGGCCTCTGCCTCGGGCATGCCGCGCGCCGCATAGATAAGCGCGAGTTCAGCGGTTTCTTCGTGTGGATAGAGCGCAAACTCCTCGCGCTCCAAGCCGATTTGATATTCATACATTTCACGCTGCGATCGTACCGAAATATATTCTCCGGCCGCCATCGAAAATGCGCCGGCGAGTAATCCTGCGACACCCGACAACAACACGATTTTCGGTTCGCTACCCGCGCCTACGACACCTAAAATCAAACCGGCATTGGAAACGAGGCCATCATTTACACCAAATACCGCCGCGCGAAGATTACCACCATGCGCAATTCCGCGATGGCGTCCGCCGACTTCGTCGACGTGCTCGGGCATCGCGTGCCCCGGCGCTTCGTCAAGATAAACCGACAGGCCGCGCACTTTTGTTGCCGCTAAAATCGGTTTGATCGCGCGCGGATCGAAGCGCTGAATCAGCCAGCCGACGATGCGAGTGCGCATGCCCGGCGTGAACATCGCAGGAAGCGCGTTACCGGCGCCCGTCATTTTCTGTGACCACAATCCTGCTTGTCGTTCCGCTGCTGTGGCCAACTCAAGGAACAAGGACTTGCGCGAACCGTCTTCGCGCGCCGCTAGGCGCCGATAAAGGTACGCGGAAGACATTTCTTCGCGCCAACCTTCGTAGCCGTTGGCGTGATCGTTGTGGGGGTTCGTCATTTTGTCGATTGAGAATTGATACGTGATTTTCTCATATCGGCGAAGGCAGTACTAATCACCCATCGAGCATGAGGGACGGTGTCAGCTATGTCGACGACGACGCTTCCGCCCAAGAGGGTGGCTGACAGCCCTCGCGAGCGATATTGATTGCAGCACATCGCGTTGCGTGCTGCAGTGCGCGCTCGAACATCGCCGCGCTTGGCACTTGCACGCGCAACGCCTGAAGGGCATTGTCACGAATTAAAGAAGCAATAAATCCGGCAAAAAAGCAATCGCCCGCACCCACCGTATCGACAACTTTAACGGACTGCGCCGACTGAAAAATTTCCTGCGAAGCACTCAACACCCACGCGCCGTTTGCACCTAAAGTCACAATGACGACTTTGCAGACTTCGTCTAACAAAGCGCGCGCGGTATCATTCGCCGCGCCACTAAAACCTAAGTGCAGCAAATCTTCATCGCTGACTTTAACAATGTCCGCGCCGGCGATCGCCGCGCGCGCCGCTTCGCGATAGACGTTCGGCGCCACGGCCATGCTGCTCGCGACTTGCATGCGCATATTGACGTCAAGGCTGCAAAGAATGCCTTTGCTGCGGGCCTTTTTTTGCGCGGCGATGATCACTTCGTGATCCGGCGCGACCAGCGCCAATCCGCCGCTATGAAAACCGAGCGTTTTTACATCAAAATGTCCAGCGATTTGTTGCAACGTGATGGCGCGATCGGCCACCCCCTCGCGATAAAACTGATAGCTCGGCTGGCCAGCGGCGGATTTGCTAACGATCGCGAGCGATGTCGGCTGCGCGACCATCGGGCCCAGATGCACTGCGCCGGAAGAATTCAACGACGCACTCAACAACATGCCAAAGTGATCGGCCGAAAACGGATTGGCGTAACCCGTCGCCACGCCTTGCAGGGCCAACGCCCTGGCGAAATTGTAAGGCGCGCCACCAGCAACGGGACGGTAGCTACCGTCCGGCGTCGCAATAAAATCGATCAGCGCTTCACCGGCAATTACAAACAAATTCTTACTCCAAATTAAATCGTAACAGACCGATGCCCTGAGAGCCAATAACCACGCGGCGCTCGAACAGTGCACTGCCAGGCACCATTATCCATGCGCCTTTGGGCAGGGCTTACGTTTCGAATTGATCTCGACGCAAGTTCGGCATCATAACAAATTTTCCATTAAATAAATGCGATTGATTTAGTCAAAAAAATGACATCTAGTTTGCAACCAAGCTCGACGCGCAAGCGTCTGGCTGAAAAATATTGAGGCGATAACATCGCCAAATTTCCACAAGCCAGGAAGGAGACCTCCATGAAAACCAAACAACTATTTGCCCTTACGATCCTCACCGCGTTCGCTGTCTCGGCCTATTCAGCGGAGCCGATTATCGGGTTGATCACCAAAACCGAAACTAATCCGTTCTTCGTAAAAATGAAAGAAGGCGCGGCAAAGGCAGCGAAAGCGAAGGGCGCGAAATTAATGTCTGCCGCCGGAAAAATTGACGGCGACAATGCCGGTCAAGTGACCGCGATCGAGAACATGGTCACTGCGGGCGCGAAAACGATTCTGATCACGCCGAGTGATGCGAAGGCAATCATCCCGGCGATCAAAAAGGCGCAAGATGCGGGCGTAATGGTGATCGGTCTGGATAGCCCGACGGATCCCGCCGAGGCACTCGACGCGTTATTCGCGACCGACAACTTCAAAGCCGGACTGCTGATCGGCGAGTATGCTAAAGCCGCGATGGCCGGCAAGCCGCTGAAAATCGCGACGCTTGATCTATTCCCCGGTCATCCGGTCGGCGCGCAACGTCATAACGGCTTTTTGCAAGGGCTTGGCTTGTAGAGCAACGATGCAAAAAATAACGAACTAGCGATGCCCGCTGAAGTCGTCTGCGCGCAAGATAGTTTCGGCGATCAAGCCAAAGGCCAAACGGGAATGGAAAATTGCTTGCAAAAAAATCCCGATATTAATCTCGTTTACACGATCAACGAACCCGCCGCCGCCGGCGCCTATCAAGCCCTGAAAGCCGCCGGGAAAGAAAAAGGTGTGATGATTGTTTCCGTCGACGGTGGTTGCGCCGGTGTGAAAAACGTCAAGGCCGGCGTGATCGCTGCGACATCGCAGCAGTATCCGTTGAGGATGGCGGCGATGGGTGTGGAAGCCGGCGTCGCGTATGCGAAGACAGGCAAGAAAGTCTCGGGCTACATCGACACTGGCGTGACCTTGATTACCAACAAAGCCATGAAGGGCGTGAACAGCAAAGACGCCAAGTTTGGCTTGAATGCTTGCTGGGGTAACAAGTAACTCGCGAACGACCGCGCATTTATCGTCATTCCCGCGAAGGCGGGAATCCAGTGACGTTCGTAAAAGACACTGGGTCCCGCCGTAGCCTGTCCTCGAATGCTTTAGTCGGGGACGGGGACGATGACAATGGTGATTCAGGAGGCTAATTGGCAACCGATTCAACAACAACCGCGAAATCAGCCAACGGCAGCGTGTTTGAAAACTTTCCGCCACTTGCCGCGTTCGGCCCATTCATTGCGCTGTTACTCGCCTGCGCCTTTTTCGCATCGCAATCGGATCGCTTTCTCTCCGGCCAAAATTTCTCGTTAATTCTGCAGCAAGTGATGGTGGTCGGCGTCATCGCGATCGGGCAGACATTGATCATTCTTACAGCGGGAATCGATCTTTCCTGCGGCATGATCATGGCGCTCGGCTCCATTGTCATGACCAAATTGGCCGTCGATCTTGGCTTGAATCCTTACTTGGCGATTGCCTGCGGTTTGCTCGTTTGTATTATCTTTGGCTATATCAATGGCGCGTTGATTACGTTTGTCAAATTGCCGCCATTTATTGTAACGCTCGGCACCCTCAACATCGCCTTTGCGATTTCGCAAATCTACTCCGAAGCACAAACCGTTTCCGACTTGCCGGAAGCGCTCCTGTTCTTCGGCAACACCTTCAAAATTGGACAAACAGCGATCACCTACGGCGTCGTATTGATGCTGGCTTTGTATCTCATCACTTGGTTTATTCTGCGTGAAACGGCACCGGGACGACATCTTTACGCACTGGGCAACAACGCCGAAGCCACGCGCTTAATGGGCATCAACACGCGACGGCAACTGATTACCGTCTATACGCTCGCCGGATTAATTTACGGCATCGCCGGATTATTATTGGTCGCGCGAACCGGTGTTGGTGACCCAAACGCGGGACAGACCGACAACCTCGATAGCATCACCGCCGTAGTACTCGGCGGCACCAGCCTATTCGGCGGACGTGGCATGATCCTCGGCACCTTGGTCGGCGCAATGATTGTTGGCGTGTTTCGCAATGGCCTTACGTTGATGGGCGTGCAATCGGTGTATCAAATTTTGATCACCGGCATATTGGTCATTCTCGCCGTAACGACCGACCAACTCTCGCGTCGCAAAGGCTAAGGCGATGACGACGCCTGTCCTACAAGCGCGCGGCCTGACAAAACGGTATGGCCATGTCACGGCACTCGACGGCGCGGATTTCGATTTGTTCCCTGGCGAAATTCTCGCGGTGATCGGCGACAACGGCGCGGGTAAATCGACCTTGATCAAGGCGCTGTCGGGCGCGCTCATTCCCGACGAAGGTGAGATTCAACTCGACGGCAAGCCAGTCAAGTTTCATGGGCCAAGCGACGCCCGCAAGCAAGGCATCGAAACAGTTTACCAGGATCTCGCAGTAGCGCCGGCGATGTCCATCGCCGAGAACTTATTTCTCGGCCGTGAGATACGCCGCTCCGGAATCCTCGGTAATTTGTTCGGCTTGCTCGACAAAAAGAAAATGCTCGCTGAGACAATCTCCCACATGAAAGATTTGCAGATCGGTATACGATCGATGAAGCAGGCAGTCGAAACTCTATCCGGCGGTCAACGCCAAGGTGTCGCGGTCGCGCGCAGTGCGGCGTTTGCTCGCCACGTCGTTATCATGGACGAGCCGACCGCCGCGCTCGGCGTAAAGGAATCGAATATGGTGCTGGATCTGATACGTCGTGTACGCGACAAGGGCCTGCCGGTGATTCTTATCAGTCATAATATGCCGCACGTGTTCGACATTGCAGATCGTATCCACATCGCCCGGCTCGGCAAGCGCGCGTGCGTAGTCGACCCAAAAAAAATATCGATGTCCGATACCGTCGCAGTAATGACGGGCGCGAAGCGGCCGGACGAGCTTCCACCGGATTACCTAGCATAGCTTGATGAATGAACTTTCCCGCGCATCAATAACGTCCTTAACGCGGCCCGTCGGTTCCAACCATTTCGGCATGCGCCAATTTAATGAGCGCATCGTGCTACAGGC
Organism: Pseudomonadota bacterium; assembly: GCA_031419835.1. Taxonomy (GTDB): domain Bacteria; phylum Pseudomonadota; class Gammaproteobacteria; order Burkholderiales; family JALYOK01; genus JALYOK01. The sequence continues at coordinate 12,916 of JANOLP010000127.1, forward strand.
GATCCGTTTACATGGCGCATTACCGAAGGCGGAAGTCGCTCGCCTAACACGTCTCAGCACCCAGACGGCATCGGTCATTATTAACGGCTTATTGGATGACGGATTAGTTATCAAGCAAGAACGCGTCCGCGGTCGCATCGGCCAACCGTCCGTGCCGATTGCGCTGAACCCCGATGGCGCATTCACGCTTGGCATCAAAGTCGGGCGCCGCAGCCTAGACGTTCTAGCAATGGATTTTGTGGGGCAAGTTCGCTATCGAGAAATGCTCAGCTACGAATATCCCGATCCGGACATTATTTTTCCAGCCATCGAACATAAGCTCGCGCTCGTTGACGATCAACTTGGAAAGCTGGCGAATCGGCTGGTCGGTGTTGGCGTTGCTGCCCCGTTGTGGCTCGGCGGGTGGCGCGATTTTCTCGGCGCGCCGACCAGCGTGATGGATGCGTGGCACGAGATCGATATTCGTTGCCGTATTCAAGCCATGACTTCGTTACCGGTTGAGTTTGCGAAGGACACAACCGCCGCATGCGTTGCCGAGTTAGTCGCGGGCCAGGGTCGTCGTTTACGTAACTATCTCTACCTCTTCATCGGCACCTTCATTGGCGGCGGATTGGTTATCGATGGCCATCTTTATCCGGGCTCCACGGGAAATGCCGGCGCCGTTGGTTCGCTACCGCTGCGCAGCGAGGACGGCAAAAAACCACCCCAATTGCTGCACAAAGCGTCGGGATTCGTACTCGAACAACTTTTGAAACAACACGGACATACGGCCGCCGCTGCGCATGACGAACGAGCACTATCGCCGCAATTGGCGCCGCACACTATCGATTGGCTGAAAGACGCCTGCCCGGCCCTCGCATTGACTATTATATCCGCCACCGCGTTGCTCGATTTAGACGCCGTCATCCTCGATGGCTCGATGCATCGCACATTGATTGACCGCGTCGTCGACGAAACCGCCGCGGTGCTAGATAGTTACAGTTGGGAAGGCCTCACTCGGCCGCATTTACTGGCAGGCTCAATCGGCGCCGATGCCCGCGCGATGGGCGGAGCGCTGCTTCCGCTCTATGCTCATTTTGCGCCGAACCGGGAATTGTTTCTGAAGACAGAATAGACCAAGGGAACCGCTGACTAAGTCCTTCGCGGTCACGACGGACTTAGCTGAGGTTTCTCAGCTCACAATAGAATTTTTGGACTAAACTTTCAGAGGCGGCTACGCCGACAAATTGGACATTCCCTGAAGAAAGTCCTGACGTTTAGTCTGTTTGAGACAACTAGCGTTTACGCAACTTCTCGTTGACTTGCGCTGGCAAGATCCTCAAGCCTTGCGAAGTGCTTTTCGACAAATTCTGCGAATCCGGCAGAAATCGCGTTGGCAAGACATCGATTCGTTTCGTCTGACAAATTCAGAAAGCTGATTTGAGGAATATGATCACTGCCAATCGGACCATTACCGACCATCACCGTGCCATCTAGCATGTAGATGGACATTTCGTAATAGTCCATTTCCCGTTCCGGCTGCGGCCCTTCGTAGAACACGCAAAGCAACGGCGTTTCGCGATGGGCGTAACGACGATAGTCGCGCAAGTTGAAATAGAGTTTGGCGCCGTTTTCGACTTCAACGCGCGTCACGTGTTCGTCGGATTGAACGTGAAATTTCATTTTTCTTAGCCTCATGGTAGGTTTTTTTGGCCTCCTGGTGTGTCGGAATTATTCTTAACCCATACGACCCAAGAAGCATACCCTAGTCGTAGCTCAGCAGCGCAACGACGATTGTGAACAATTGTAAATTAGCGGAGAACCAAGAACTTGCTAGGACGCGCCACACCGGCGCAAGGACGGTTATTGCGAACGATTGAACAGGGCGCGTAACTCACCGACGATGCCACGGCGGAAGGCCAAGACGCATACCACAAAAATCACGCCCATAATGACTGTGACCCAGGAACCATAGCTGGCGAGGTAGTTCTGAAGCGTAACGACAACAATCGCGCCGACGACCGGACCGAGGATCGTCCCCAAGCCGCCGAGGAGTGTCATCAAGACGACTTCACCGGAGGCTTGCCAAGTGACGTCCGTGAGCGAAGCCAAATGCAGCGACAATGTTTTAGTTGCGCCGGCTAAACCCGCTAGCCCGGCCGAAATCACGAATGCGAGTAACTTGTATTTATCGACGTCGTAGCCGAGCGAGATCGCGCGTGGCTCATTTTCCCGAATTGATTTAAGAATTTGGCCGAACGGCGAATGGATGGTTCGATAAACCAACCAAAAACCGAATAGGAAAATCGCCAGTACGACGTAGTAGAAAACCAGATCGTTTTCGAGATCGACGATGCCGAGCAATTTGCCACGCGGAATGCCTTGGATGCCGTCCTCGCCACCGGTAAACGGCGCTTGCAGATAGATAAAGAAAATAAGCTGCGACAACGCCAACGTAATCATCGAAAAATAAATTCCTTGGCGGCGAATGGCAAGGCTCCCGACCAGATACCCGATCGCGGCTGCGACCATCACACCGGCGATAATCGAAAGCTCGAATGGCAAGCCCATGGATTTAATCGCGTAGCCTGCGACGTAGCCGCCGCTGCCGAGAAACGCCGCGTGGCCGAACGATAGCAAACCGGTAAATCCAATCAGCAAATTAAACGCGCAAGCGAACAGCGCAAAGCACAGCGCCTTCATCAAAAACACCGGATAGGCGCCAACCAGCGGCGCGGCAATCGCCGCTGCAAGCAACACCAAATATAAAATTTTTGTGTTTGTTTTCATCGCGCTTATTTCTCGCGACCAAATAGGCCGGCTGGCCGCGTGACCAAGACGATGGCCATGATCAAAAACACAACAATCGCGGAGGCTTCCGGCCACACGACTTTCGTCAAACCTTCAATCACGCCCAATCCCAGCCCAGTCAGTATCGAACCGAGAATAGAACCCATGCCGCCGATCACGACGACCGCGAACACGACGATGATAATGTTCGATCCCATTAGCGGACTCACTTGATAAATCGGCGCGGCGAGCACACCGGCAAAACCCGCCAGTGCCACACCGAAGCCATAGGTCAGCGTCACCATGCGCGGCACATTGATGCCGAACGCTTGCGTCAACTGTGGGTTCTCCGTGCCCGCACGCAAATACGCGCCCAAGCGCGTGCGCTCGATCACGAACCACGTCGCGAAGCAGACCGTCAGCGACGCGACGATTACCCAAGCGCGATACTTCGGCAGAATCATGAAGCCTAAGTCAAACGCGCCGGAAAAAATCTCCGGACCGCTATAGGGCAACCCGGACGCGCCGTAGAAATTTCGGAACAAGCCTTCGATAATCAGCGCCAGGCCGAATGTTAGTAACAGCCCATAAAGATGATCGAGCTTGTATAACCAACGCAGCATGGTTTTTTCGATCAGCATGCCGAACAAACCGACCACCAGCGGGGCGAGAATCAGCGCCCCCCAATAGTTGATGCCGAAATAATTCAAGCCCATCCACGCCGCAAACGCGCCCATCATGTATACCGCGCCGTGGCTGAAGTTGATGATATTCAACATGCCGAAAATCACCGCCAGACCAAGACTCAAAATGGCGTAGAAGGACCCGTTGACGAGTCCGATCATGACTTGGCTGAGGATGGCTTGCATGGTTGGTCTGGCAGGTTATGGGACGAACTAGAAACGCAACTCAATTAACATCGCGCCGACCCTCATGGCCCTAGGCCACCCCGCCCGGGCCCTCTCCCGCAGAGCGGGAGAGGGAGAAAAGGAATCCCCTCGCCCCGCGTGCGGGGAGAGGGCTAGGGTGAGGGGCAAGGCATTCGTTAGCACAAATATCATTTCTTAACCAAAGGACACTCACTGTCCTTCAGCGGGCGGAAGGCTTGGTCACCGGGAATCGTCTGGACGATTTTCAGATTGTCCCAACGCCCTTTCGATTCGCTCGGCTTTTTGACTTGCGCCAAATACATGTCGTGAACCATACGGCCGTCCTCGCGCAACTTGCCATTTTTCGCAAAAAAATCATTGATCGGCGTTTCGCGCATTTTCTTCATGACCATATCGGGATTGTCGGTTCCCGCCGCGGCAATCGCCTTCAAATAGTGACTGACCTGCGAATACACGCCGGCTTGAACCATCGTCGGCATCTTGCCTTTGTGACGTTCGCCAAAACGCTTCGCCCATTTGCGCGAGTCGTCATTCATGTCCCAGTAAAAACCGGTGGTCAAATACATGCCTTGCGCAATCGGCAGGCCAATACTGTCGATGTCGGTATCGAAAACTAATAGGCCCGCGAGTTGTTGGCCACCCTTGGTGATGCCGAATTCATTCGCTTGCTTGACGGCATTAATGGTGTCGCCACCGGCATTCGCGAGGCCGATCACTTTCGCTTTCGACGCCTGCGCTTGCAAAAGATAACCGGAGAAGTCCGCGGACGATAGCGGATGCAGCACCGAGCCCAGCACCTTGCCACCATTCGCTTTCACGACCGTGGTGGTATCTTTCTCAAGATTTTTTCCGAACGCATAGTCGGCCGTTAGGAAAAACCAGGTATCGCCGCCCTGCTTCACCATCGCCTTGCCGGTACCATTGGATAACGCGTAAGTGTCGTATGTCCAGTGCACGCCATAGGGCGTGCAATCGGCGCCGGTCAAGCGCGATGCCGCTGCGCCGGAATTCATCGAGATGCGTTTTTTCTGTTTGCCGACTTCTTGTACAGCAAGACCCACAGCGGAGTTCAGCAACTCGGCGATCATGTCGACTTTCTGTGTGTCGTACCACTCGCGCGCTTTGTTAGCCGCGATGTCGGCTTTGTTTTGATGATCGGAGCTGATCAATTCAATCGGCTTGCCAAGCACTTTTCCCCCCGCATCTTCGATCGCCATTTTCGCGGCGATCACGGCGCCTTCGCCGCCGACATCGGAATAAAGTCCCGACATGTCAGTCAGAATACCAATCTTAACGATATCGTCGGTCAGTTTTGCTTGCGCGAATGCGCCGCCGCTAATTAATCCTGCCGCCAACGCAGCAATCCAAATATTTTTCATAGTTTTATCTCCAGAAAATAACGTCAAATTTCTTATACGCCCAGATATTCGTGCAACATGTCCGTCTTAGCAGTCAGCTCATCTTTGTTAATCATCTCAACAATTTTGCCGTGCTCCATCACATAGTGCCGATCTGCCAGCGGCGCGGCGAAGCGGAAATTCTGCTCGACCATCACAATGGTAAAGCCTCGACTTTTCAGCGTGGTAATCATGCGGCCCAGTTCCTTGACGATGACCGGCGCCAAGCCTTCGGTAATCTCGTCGAGCAGCAATAATTCCGCGCCTGTACGTAAAATTCTCGCGACCGCCAACATTTGCTGCTCGCCGCCGGACAAGCGCGTCCCCTGGCTATTACGACGTTCTTTCAAATTTGGAAACATCGTGTAAATCTCATCGATGCCCATGCCACCGTCGCGCACCTTCGGCGGCAGCATTAAATTTTCTTCGCAACTTAAGCTGGAATAAATGCCGCGCTCTTCGGGGCAATAGCCGACGCCGAGATGCGCGATTTTATGCGTTGGCCATGTCACGATATTGCTGCCATTGACCGTAATGGTTCCAGTGCGTTTGCCAACCAAACCCAAAATTGATTTCAGGGTTGTCGTACGCCCTGCGCCATTGCGGCCGAGCAAGGTCACGACCTCGCCTTTTTTCACACTGAAGTCAACGCCATGCAAAATGTGCGATTCGCCGTAGAACGCGTGCAAATCGCGCACATCAAGCAATGCATCACTCATGGCTCACTCCAACATAGGCCTCGAGCACTTGCGGATTTTTTGATACGGCTTGGTAATCGCCTTCTGCCAACACCGAGCCGCGTTGCAGCACGGTAATCGTATCGGACAAGTTTTCGACGACGCTCAAATTGTGTTCGACCATCAAAATCGTTCGATTCTTCGAGACCCGCTGAATTAATTCAGTGACGCGGCCGATGTCTTCGTGGCCCATACCTTGCGTCGGCTCGTCGAGCAGCATTAGCTCGGGCTCTAACGCTAACGTCGTCGCGATCTCCAACGCGCGCTTGCGGCCGTAGGGCAATTCCGCCGTGACCGTATCGGCGAACGAATCTAAATCGACTTCCTTCAATAACTCGTGGGCGCGGCCATGTAACGACTCCAACGATTTTTCCGATTTCCAGAAATGAAAGCTATTGGTGAGTTTTCGCTGCAGCGCGACGCGGACATTTTCCAACACGCTTAAATGCGGAAACACGGCAGAAATCTGAAACGAGCGCACCATGCCTTTGCGCGCCACTTGAGCGGGTTTCTCGGCGGTGATATCGTGGCCGTTATAGTGGATCGAGCCGGTAGTCGGGCTCAGAAATTTGGTGAGCAGATTAAATACCGTCGTCTTACCCGCACCATTGGGGCCGATCAGCGCGTGAATCGCCCCGCGCTTGACGCGCAAGTTCACATCGCTGACCGCGACAAACCCCTTAAACTCCTTGGTCAAGTTACGGGTTTCGAGTATAAAATCTGAACTCATTGATCCGTTCTATTAGAAGCGCGGGAGAGGCCCTGCGCAAAACGCGTAAGAATAGCGGAAATCGGCGCGTTGTGGAAGGCACACTGTATTCAAAACCGGTAAAATTGTAGTCGTTTTCGGCACACTGATCATTAACTTAGGATGTTGTTATGAATCAACCGATCGCCCCTCGCGCCATCACCGCAACCGAGCCGCTGGTACTGCGCGACGATTCTGTAGGCGTAGCGACGTTAACACTTAATCGACCGAAGCAGTATAACGCCCTGTCCAGCGCGGTGTTGACCGAGTTGCAAAACAATTTGGACGCAATCGCGCGCGACCCAACCGTGCGCGCAGTCGTGATCGCCGGCGCGGGATCGGCATTTTGCGCCGGCCATGACTTAAAGGAAATGCGCAGCCAATATGAACTCGGCGCGACGCAAGCGCTGTTCGATCAATGCAGCGGTGTGATGAAAAGCATCGTCGCCTTGCCACAACCGGTGATCGCAAAAGTTCATGGCCTCGCGACCGCGGCAGGCTGCCAGTTGGTCGCCCAATGCGATCTCGCCATCGCCTCAGACAACGCCGCATTTGCCACATCGGGAATAAACGTCGGATTATTTTGTTCGACACCAAGCGTCGCGCTATCGCGCAATCTTGCGCGCAAAGACGCGATGGAAATGTTACTCACCGGCGAATTCATCGATGCTAAAACCGCCAAACAATATGGCTTGGTAAACCGCGTCGTCGCGCCGGAAAAATTGGATGAAGAACTGGCGAAAATGATCCAAGCCATCATCGCAAAACCCGCGTCGATATTGGCTCTTGGCAAGAAAATGTTCTACGAGCAGCTTGAAATGGGCATGTCCGACGCGTACACCTACGCCAGCGGTGTGATGGCTTGTAACTTCATGATGCCGGAAGCAGCGGAAGGCGTGGATGCGTTTATGCAAAAACGCCGGCCGAAATGGGATTTGTAGTGCCGATATTTTTTATTAAAAATTTTTTGAGGAGAACTGTAATGAAACTTAAACTGCTGATCGCCGCACTGAGCCTTGCCGCAACAACAAGCTACGCCGCCGAACTCGCCGCTCGCGTCGGGCTCACGCTCGACGTCGCAAAACAAATTTCCGCCGCTGCGGAAGCTGAAGCGGCAAAAAATAAATGGACGGTCGCGATCGCCATCGTCGACGAAGGCGGCCATTTAATTTATCTGGCGAAAATAGACAACACCCAATACGGCAGCGTCGACGTCGCGATTCAAAAAGCGCAAACCTCGGCTGCGTTCAAGCGCCCGACCAAAGTATTTGAAGACGCCATCGCCGGTGGGCGCAACGCCATTATCGGACTCAAAGGCGCACTGCCGCTCGAGGGCGGCGTGCCGATCATGCACGATGGCAAAGTCATCGGCGCGATCGGTGTGTCCGGCGTGAAATCGACGGAGGATGGCCAGGTTGCGAAGGCGGGGGCTGATGCGCTTGCGGGGATTATCGGGAAATAAATCCTCCGCCAGAGTCGGAGGTATATTTGATGAGCGGCCGAAGGCGACTGGGGACTACTCCTTCCCTTGTGCGCACCGCGCACGGGGGAAGGCGGGGATGGGGGCGATCGATAGCAACATGCTAGCCCCTCCCCCGCGCAACAAACCGCGCAAGGGAGGAAGTGGGTTTGCTTGGTGATGTTTTCAGAATTGATGAGCGCCGCACAACCATCTCCAGATCAATTGATCAGCGTCTGTATTCTTGCTAAGACTTCACTGACGACAACCTCCGGTGCAAACTCGATGAACTTCCCCTTTCTTGATACGAAATATACGGTTCTGGGCTGATTGCACATCAGGATGCGTTGCGTTTTGGCGCCACTGCCCATGAGCGCAACGGCGAAGCCGGCAAAGCGAATTTGATTGGCCTCCCTGAGTAATGGGACATACCAGGCTCAGGCCAGAGCGGTTGAACTCCTGCTGTGACAAAATCAATACCGGGCGGATATCCTGTTGTTCCCTTCCGGCAGTCGGGTCCAGATCAATTTGCCATATCTCGCCACGCTTAAGCGTGCGCTTTACAGCAACTCACGACCTTTAGCCGGGGCATCGATCCATTCTCGTTCGTTGGCGCTCATGGGTTTTGAAAAATCACATTGCGCCAGTAGTTCGGCGAGCGTATAGCGTTTTTGTGTCGGTCTGGCGACCAAGGCGCCGTCTTCTACCTTTAACGCGACTGATTGCCCTTCCTCAATTCCCCAAGCGCGCATCGTCACGGCCGGGATACGCAGCGCCATACTGTTGCCCCACTTTTGAATCTTGGTATCACTCATGTTTCTACTCCAATTAACGTAGCTACATTGTAGAGTCTTGACATGGCTGTCAAGTTCAGTTGGGACTTTGCGGGAAACGAAGACCAATCCTTTTCGCCAACTAGCCCCACCGGCAGGCAGGCAATTCGGATCAAACGCTGAGGCTGTAGGAGAAGGCTACTTGAAACGCACTCGCAATTCCGTGAATAATTGGGTCCTTTTGAATCGCAAGCGCGCCACAATCTTGCGTTCGCCAATCGTAAGACTCTCTGCACCACGGTTTATGTCTCTGACCAGCACGAGCTACACTCAACGGCATCTATTTACAGGCAGGAGGAACAGCGGCGCCGACTATCATCTCGTTTATCTTATTACAAGTATCCGAGACGTCCGGGGATATCGATCCAACGTGCATTCGTTCCAACGGGCAAGTTGGTCGCACCACCGCTTCAGCCTGCGCGTGCACCGAGATCACGCTGAGGACAT
>JANOLP010000128.1:0-24938 GCA_031419835.1 Pseudomonadota bacterium
GCTCGGCCACCGCGGCCTGCGCGGCGGGCTCGCCTATTCCGATTTGCGTTACAAGATCGGCGATCCGTTCGAGGCGCTCGATGCCAGTGGCGATGCAAAAGTGACCAGCGCCTATCTAGCCTATCCGTTCATCCGTAGCCGCAACGCCAATCTCTACGGACAACTGGCTTACGACGGCAAACGTTTGGTGGATAGCAATTTGGTGAACTTCGGCGCCGTCGATATTGAGAAAAAACTCAACAGCGTGACTTGGGCGCTGACCGGCGATGGCCAAGATCGCCTGTTACACGGCGCGCACTCGCTACGGCATTGCGATCAGCGCCGGCGATCTGAAAATTCAAAGCGCCGGCGCGCGCGCCGATGACGACGCGAATCTGCGCACCCATGGCAGCTTCAGCAAAGTTTATTTGAACGTCGAACGCGATCAGCGCATCGGCGAAACCTGGACCCTTCACGCTTCGGCCTCGGCGCAAGAAAGCAACAAAAATCTCGATGGCAGCGAGGAATTTGCGCTTGCCGGCCCGCACGGCTTGCGCGCCTATGCGCAAGGCTATTTGAGCGGCGATCGCGGTTATCTTGCTACGCTCGAGGTGCGCAAAACGTTTGAGCGCGCGCAGTGGTTGCAACTGCTGGCGTTTTTTGACCACGGTGGTGTGCGCATCGATCGCGACCCCTTGCCGAGCAATGACGACAACAATCGCACGCTCAACGGCGCTGGATTTGGCTTCACGGCTGCGCTGCCGAATAATTTTGCGCTGCGTTTACACCATGCCTGGCGACTGAACGCCGACGAGGTCGCTAAGCGTGAAGCGCGCCATCAAACTTGGTTTCAAGCGGTGAAGTATTTTTAGATGATGAATTCAACGGCCACGATGCCTAACCGTGTTGCGAGATTTTTCGATAGCGCGCTGCCATTCCTAGGCTGTCATTCCCGCGAAAGCGGGAATCCATTTAGCCGTGGCGAAGGATACGCCGTATGGATTCCCGCCTTCGCGGGAATGACAATCGGTGTTTTTCCATTCACTGCCTAAATAGCCGATTATGAAAATAAAACGCGCCGCAACCCGCATCCATACTGCCTCTCAGGCCTATCCTCGCCTGAAGCCGCTCACACTGGCGCTCTTCAGCATGGCACCATGGAATGTCGCTCCGGTATTGGCTGCGGACGGCGGTCAGATCATAAATGGCCAAGGCAATATTCAAACAAACCAGCAAACGACCACGATCAATCAACAGTCGAATACGCTGATTTTGAACTGGAACAATTTCAATATTGCGCCGAATGAACGCGTGCAATTTTTGCAACCTTCATCGTCGTCGATTGCGTTGAATCGCGTGTTGTCGAACGATCCCACGGGGATCTTCGGTCAGCTGTTGGCGAACGGCCAAATCTTTTTGATCAACCCGAACGGCATTACCTTCGGGGCCATTGCGCAGATTAACGTCGGCGGTTTAGTCGCAAGCACGCTGGATATTTCCGACACGGATTTTTTAAGCGGCGCGGCGTCGGGCAAATTCACATTCTCCGGCGCGGGCAATGGCCGCATCGTCAATCACGGCACAATTAGCGCCAATAACGGCGGTTATGTCGCGCTGATCGGCAAACAAGTCAGCAACCAAGGTTCGCTCAACGCGCCGCGAGGAACGGTGGCATTAGCGGCGGGCGAGCGCGTGACGCTGTCTCATGTCAGTGGCCTGCTGAATGTCAGCGTCGAAGCGGCGGCGCTCGACGCATTGGTCGAAAACAAGCAAGCGATTCGCGCTGACGGCGGCCAAGTGATCTTGAGTGCGAAAGCCGCTAACGCGTTACTCAATACCGTCGTCAATCAAACCGGCATCATCGAAGCGCGCAGTATCGAAAACAAAAACGGCCGAATATTTTTGAGTGGTGGGCCAAGCGGTGTAGTGAATGTCTCCGGCAGGGTCGACGTAAGCGGCGAACGCGGCGGCGCGGTAACCATCACCGGCGAAAATATCGCGCTCAATAGAGGCGCCTCAATCGACGCATCCGGCGCGGCGGGTGGCGGTACCGTGCTGGTGGGCGGCGACTCAAGGCGGCGGCGACACGCCCCGCGCAAACGCGCTGTGGATGGACGCCACAGCCAACATTGCCGCGAACGCCACGCAGGACGGGCGTGGTGGCAAGGTCATTCTGTGGAGCGATGACGCAACGCGCGCCTACGGCAGCATCAGCGCAACGGGCAATCAGGCCGGCGGCTTGGTGGAATCGTCGGGACATTATTTGGACGTCGCCGGCATTTGAGCGAGGCCCGATATTCTGGACGGGCAAGTTGATGAGTTTACGGCGGCATGAAATTACCCGAGGGTTTAGCGATGCAAGAAGTTGAACTTCAAAAGCTGCGCCGCCGATTGGGCATCACCGGCGATCCTATGCATCGCTATATTTGGTGGCGTTGATTCTTGATATGCCCCAAGAGCCAATAGGGGCGCGCCTCTCAGGGCATGCATTGCCAATAGCCTAAGACTAGCCGCGCTCATTGATGTTTTCGCATAGGAGGGAATTTAGTAAGCTTCGCGTAGATAAGTTACGGCTTTCTTGTCAACAGCGCCCGCCCTCACCCCAACCCGCTCCCGCCAAGGCGGGAGCGGGCGTGTCCCCTCGCCCCGCTTGCGGGGAGGGTGAGGGGTAAGCGGCCTCTCAGTTACACGATAATTCAATAGTATGACCACGGAATCAATCAGCAGCTACGACGACGTTCCCTATCAATCGAATCCTTTTGCGCAATCGCAACCGGAACGGCTCGCCGTCGTCGCAAAATTATTTGGCTTACAACCGGTATTGCCGTCGAAAGCGAAGGTCCTTGAACTAGGCTGCGCGAGCGGCGGCAATTTGATTCCGTTGGCGGCGCGGTATCCTCGCACGAGATTTTACGGCATCGATTTTTCCGCGCGCCAAGTCAGCGTCGCAGAGAAACAAATCGCTGCATTGGCGCTCGACAATATTCGCATCGAAAGCGCCGATATCACCACCTTCGCGCCGCGCGAAACATTCGATTACATCATTTGCCACGGCGTTTACAGTTGGGTGCCGGAGGCCACACGCGCGGCAATCCTGCGAATTTGCCGTGAGGCGCTGACGGAACAAGGCGTCGCCTACATCAGCTACAACACCTATCCCGGCTGGCGTTTGCGCCAAGTGGTAGGCGAAGCCATGTTATTTCACGCCGGCGACCACGCCGATACGACGCAGCGGCTAACGCAAGGCCGCGCGTTTTTGCAGTTCATGCAACAAGCGAGCGACCCGGCGAGCATTTTCGGTCAGATGCTGAAGATCGAGTCGGACATGATCGCGAATTTTCGCGACGATTATGTTTTGCACGAACATCTGGAGCAGCACAATCATCCGTGTTATTTCAAAGATTTCATGGCGCAGGCCGATGCCCATCGACTCGGTTATCTCGGCGAAGCGAATTTCGTCGAGATGTTGCCGCAGCATTTCACGCCCGATGTGCAACGCACGCTGGAACAAGCTTCCGGCGGCAATATTATTCTGACTGAGCAGTACATGGATTTTTTGCGCAATCGCTATTTCCGCCAAACGCTGCTGGTGCATGCTGAGCGACTGGGTGACGTTCGGCGCAACATTCGCGCCGAGCTGTTCACCACGTTTCAGTTGAGCGCCAATATCAAAACCCAGCGCGACGTCGATGTCTCATCGTTGACCATTGCCACATTCGAATCGGCCCATGGCCGTAGTATGGATGTCACCGAACCGATCATCAAAGCTGCGCTCATAATTCTGGGGCAACGCTTTCCGAAAACGATCGATTTCGAAGCATTATTCGCGGCCGCACGCGCGCATTCGAACACCAATGAATTGCAACGAATCACATTGCTCAACGCCCTCCAGGCGCTCGCGCTTAACGGAATACTGGACTTACAGGTTGAACCACTGGATTTTGCAGGGACTTCGCGGCCGCAGCCGCAGGCATTTGCGCCGGCGCGGGAACAGGTTCGATCCGGCGTGAGCGCGACGAACCAACGTCATGAGCAAGTGACACTTAATCCATTTCAAGTGGCATTGCTGGCGCTTTTGGATGGCAAATTGGGTATCACTGAGATCGAAAAGTCGCTGGTCGAGGAATGTGTTGCCGGCAAAATCGGCCTGCAGCGAGAGGGTATGGCGATCCGCGATAGGGAAAGTATCGCTGGAATAATGCCGGGTTTGGTGCGGGAAAAATTGCGCCTACTGGAACTAGCAGCGCTGTTGATCTAAAGAGTCCTGTCCGCTCTTACTAACCGAGGCGGTAATTCCGTACGGCGATTCGACAAGCGGTTTAACATCGCCGCGACGAGATTGTTGACGACTTCCGGCACACTTTGCGCCTGGTGCCCACTGCTATTTTGCCAGTTAGACGACACCAGCACCGTTTTGGAATCCACGTCGACCAACTCCATGTTGAGCTTGCCCAGGTAGGTCAAGCCGTTGCGCTTCCAGGCGTCCTGAAAACGAGCCGTCAAAGTGCCGGCGCCCTGAGTGGCTGGATTGACGCGGGTCTTGAAGCCATGTTGCTGCAAAGCCGCTTCCAGTGCGGCGCTCACGTCACCGGCTTGATCCGGGGCACTCATAACATTGACCACCTGGTAAGTGCGTTCCGGCCCTTTGCTGTTGAGGTCGACGCGACTCGTCGATGCGCAGGCGCAAAGCAATAGCGCACTGGTTACGCCAGTAACGAGTCGAAAAAAAGTTGAGGGGTTAAATGTTTTCACAGAAGCTATTATTAGTTATTCGCCAAAATTATTCTGTGAACGATTGTTAAATAATCGGCGCATTGCGTCAATCGAAAAACGTCGATAACTCGTCAGCCCGACGCTAACTGGTTGAATCCTTGGGACTGCAGTAAACTAGCGCTTTAATAAGACAAAATCGCGAGGAGCCAGATGGCCGGTCAATACATCTCTGTGAACGCCGCCGACGGCGGATCATTCAAAGCCTATGTCGCCAAACCCGCTCAAGGCAGCGGGCCGGGATTATTGGTGATCCAAGAAATTTTCGGCGTCAATCAACATATTCGCGATGTCTGCGACCGCTATGCCGAAGAAGGCTATGTCGCCATCGCGCCGGACATTTTCTGGCGCATGGAGCCGGGCATAGAGCTTGGCCAAACGGAACAAGATTTCGCCAAAGCCTTTGATTTTTATGGCCGCTTCGATGTTGAAAAAGGTATGTCGGACATTGCCCAGACCATCAAGGTGTTGCGTGGTTTACCAGAATGCACAGGCAAAGTGGGCTCCGTCGGTTACTGCTTGGGCGGATTTTTATCCTATATGACGGCGTGCCGCACGGACGTGGACGTCGCGGTTTGCTATTACGGCGTCAGCATCGAAAAAGCGTTGGGCGAAGCGGGCAAGATCAAATGCCCGGTGGTGTTTCATTTTGCGGAATTAGATAAATTCGCGCCGCCCGCTGCCGTCGAACAAATTCGCAATCAATTTAAGGGCCGACCGGAAATCGAGGTCTATTCCTATCCCGGCGCTGATCACGCCTTCAATCGCAACGGCGGCATGCATTATCACAAACCGTCGGCGATGATGGCCTATTCGCGTAGCCTCGCCGCGCTGCGCAAAAGCATGGGCCCGCATTATGACTTAAGCGCGCTGTGGGACATCCACTGCATGCACGAATTCGGCACCCGCGATGTCGATGCGACGATGAAGACCATGGTCGCCTCGCCGTATGTGAATCACATTCCCGACATGACCGGCGGCGTCGGCCACGATCAATTGAAGCGTTTTTACAAACATCATTTCATTCCGACCACGCCGAAAGACACCAAGCTGGTGCCGATTTCGCGAACCGTCGGCACCGATCGCCTGGTCGACGAAATGCTGTTCTGTTTCACTCACGATATCGAAATCGATTGGATGCTACCCGGCATTCCGCCGACCGGGAAATATGTCGAGATTCCGCTGGTCGCGATTGTTTGTTTCCGCGGCGACAAGCTTTACAACGAGCATATTTATTGGGACCAAGCCTCGGTGCTGGTGCAGATCGGCATCCTCGATCCGAAGGGTTTGCCGGTGGCGGGGATTGAAACGGCGAAGAAATTGGTCGACGAGAGTTTGCCGTCGAATACGTTGATGACGCGCTGGGCTGAAAGCGAACGTAAGCCGATTTAGTTCGTCGTCCCCGCGAAGGCGGGGACCCAGTGTCGTTAGCGAAAGACGCTGGATTCCCGCCTGCGCGGGAATGACAATAGAGAAGTGTTACTGCGAAAATTCACAAAACGAGATTTTGAGGAGAACAACATGAACCCCGTTTCCCGCCGCCACTTTATTCAAGCGGCCGCCGCAACGCCGCTCCTGGCAACGCTTTCCAGCCAATTGGCATCTGCGCAGGGCAAGCCGCTGACGATCGCTTACAACGTCGCACTGCCATCGTGGGACCCAACCGTCGGCTCGTCGGCAGTGAACCCGACCATCCAATCGATTTACAAATCGGTGTTCGATTCTTACATCGATCAAAATCCAGATCTGACATTTAAGCCCGGCATCATCACCAAATGGGGCTGGAACGCCGATAAATCCAAGATCGAACTGGTGCTTCGCGAGAACGCGTTTTGGCACGACGGCTCGCCGGTGACGCCAGACGATGTGGTGTGGTCGCTGGAGCGCGCGGGCGATCCGAAGAGCGGCAACCCGATTCAGTTTGTCTGGGGAAAAATCGGCAACTTCAAAATTGACGGAATGAAAATTACCGCCGACGTGAAAGAGTTCGAACCGACGTTGTTTCCGTGGATGGCGTTTTTGACGGGTTACTTGCTGCCGAAAAAAGCCTATACCGCAGCAGGGGCGGAAGGCTGGGAAAGCAAACCTATCGGCTCCGGGCCGTACATGGTCGATAAATTCGAACGCAATTCCTATGTGCGTCTGAAAGCATTCCCCAAATACTGGGGACCCAAGCCGGCGTTCGATACGGTAATTTTCAAGTTCGTGCCCGACGCAACCTCGCGTGTCGCCGAACTTGAAAGCAGTCAAAGCGATTTGACGCTGGAAATTCCCTATGAAGAATACAACCGCCTGACGCAGAAAGGCCTGCCGGGCTCGGTCCATCCGGTGTCCGACATCGGCATGATTTTCATCACCAACAAAGACATCATGCTCGATGAAAACGTGCGCAAGGCGATGATCCATTCGATCAATAAAGAGGCGATCGTGCAACGTTTGTTACTCGGTTACGGCACGGTAATCGACACGCTGCAAGCGCCGCAATACATGGCGTTTGATCCGACCATCAAAACCAAATACGATCCGGCACTCGCAGCAGAACTATTGAAAAAATCCGGTTACTCGACCACCAAACCGGTGAAATTCACCATCCAAACCACAAGAGGTTTCAAGCCGAAAGATTTCGAAATGATCCAGGCCATCGTCGGCATGTGGAAGAAGGTTGGCATTGAAGCAAACATCGAAGTCTACGAAATCGCCAAGCACTATGAGCTACGCGCGCGCCATGGCCTTGCACCAGCAGCGTTCTACAACTGGGGCAACTCCATCGGCGATCCATCCACATCGACAGGATTTTCCATGTTCACCCATTCGCCGCACTCGGCATGGAAAAGCAAAGACGTCGACGATCAGATCGGCCCGCTGTGGGGAGAGAAGGACGAGAAGAAGCGCATTGAGGGTTACAAAAAAGTCGATCGCTATATCGCCGATAAAGGCTTGGTGATTCCCTTACTGCAATACCATCAGCCGGTAGTGCATCGCAAGGGTCTGAAGTTCACGCCGCACACGGCTGGGTTTATTTTGCCGCAGGATATTAAGCCCGCTTAACTTTTCTGTCATTGCGAGCGAAGCGAAGCAATCTCGTATTTCAAACGCCTGTCAAGATTGCTTCGTCGCGTTGCTCCTCGCAATGACATGTCAGCTTAATCCCACGGGCATGTTCAATTTATGCTGATCGGATATTGGCTCCGCCGCCTTTTCTGGGCGATTCCCACGCTATTTGGTGTCGCGTTAATCGTCTTCGTTTTGTTGCGCGTGGTTCCCGGCGATCCCATCGCGATGTTGATTCCACCCGGTGCACGCGAAGCAGACATCGCCAACCTGCGCGAGCTTTACGGCCTCGACAAACCCATCTGGCAGCAATTTGTTTCGTGGCTCGGCGCGGTCGCGCAGGGCAATTTCGGCAACTCCATTAGCTTGCGCGAGAATGTGTTGTCGCTCGTTTTGTCGCGACTACCCGCAACGTTGGAGCTGGCATTCCTTGCAGTCGCGATCGCGCTGCTCCTCGGCGTGTTATTTGCCGTGGCGAGCGTGTATTGGCGCGGTCGCTGGCCCGAGGCCCTCGCCGACGGATTCTCCGGATTGGCGCTGGCGATTCCCGATTTTTTATGGGGACTCATTTTCATTTTGCTATTGGGCGTATTGATTCCCGTCATGCCGATTTCCGGCCGGCTCGATCCGTCATTGGATTTCAATCCCACTACGCAATTCTTTTTTATCGAGAGCTTACTGCGCGGTGAATTTCGGGTACTCGCGTCGCTGATTTCTCATTCGGTTTTGCCGGCGTTGGCATTGGCCTTGCCGCTGGCCG
The DNA here is from genome assembly GCA_031419835.1 of Pseudomonadota bacterium. Taxonomy (GTDB): domain Bacteria; phylum Pseudomonadota; class Gammaproteobacteria; order Burkholderiales; family JALYOK01; genus JALYOK01. The sequence goes on from JANOLP010000128.1 coordinate 8,561, forward strand.
CGATGATCGCGCGCGTGTTGAAAAATTCGCTGAACGAGGCGATGAATCAAGATTACATCATGCTCGCGCGCGTCAAAGGCTTCACACGCCGTCGTATCATCTGGCGCGAAGCATTGCCCAATGCACTGATCCCGACCGTCGCGCTAACGGGCGTGCAGTTCACATTTCTGATCGGCGGCACGGTGCTGATTGAGTACATTTACTCGTATCCCGGCATCGGCAACATGGCCATCGGCGCGGTGATTCAGCGCGATCTGCCCCTGATACAAGGCCTGGTGCTGACTTTCGCGGTGTTGTTCATCGCGATTAATTGCTTGGTCGATGCCAGCTATCATTGGCTCAATCCGCGAGTGCGGCAGCGATGAATCGGTTCGCATGGAATAAGCAACTCATCTTTGGGCTACTTGTTTTGGGTTTGATGTTGCTGGCCGCCATCGCGGCGCCGTGGCTTGCGCGCCACGATCCACTCGAACAGGACCTGATGAGTTCGTTTGCGCCACCGTTTTGGCACCGCGATTTTGACGGTAATTTTTTGTTCGGCGCCGATAGTTTGGGGCGCGATATTGGGTCGCGTTTGTTGCACGGTACGCGCGTCGCCTTGATCGTAGCCTTTGTCGCAGCATTGCTAGCAGGCTTGCTAGGAACCGCGCTGGGCTTGGCTGCCGGCTACTTCGGCGGCAAAGTCGATGCGCTCATTTCGCGGCTCGTTGAAATTTGGATGAGCTTTCCGCCGGTGTTGTTGTCGATTGTTCTTGCTGCGGTGATCGGGCCCGGATTGCTAACGGTGATTGTCGCCATTGTGGTTATCGACTGGACTCGATTTTGCCGCATCGTCCGCGCCGAAACTCTGGCGCAGCGCGAGTTGGATTACGTTACTTCGGCAGTCACGATCGGACTCAAACCATGGCAAATTTTGTGGAGCGAAATTCTGCCGAACATTGCACCACTGCTGTTGGTTTTGTTCAGCATGGAAATGGGTATCGCGATCGTCGTCGAGGCTATTTTGAGTTTCGTTGGGCTAAGTGTCGCATCGGGCGCCGCGACCTGGGGCGGCATGATTTCCGAAGGGCGACTATATGTGAACCAAGCCTGGTGGCTGATGGCGTTACCGATGTTGTGCATCATCGTCGCGGTGTTGGGAATGAACGCATTGGGCGACGGACTAAAACGCGCGCTGGATCGTGGTGAGAAATCATGACGATTCTCGATATCAAATCGCTTTATCTCGATATCCGCCAGCCGATTTTGCGCGGCGTGTCGCTGCAAATCAAAGAAGGCGAAGTCCACGGACTCGTCGGCGAATCCGGCGCGGGCAAAACCATGGTCGGAAAATGCGTGCTCGGTTTGTTGCCGGAACATGCCAAGGTCACGCATGGTTATATAAATTTCGACGGCCGCGAGCTCCTCAAAATTCATGCGGCCGAATGGCGCGATCTATTGGGACGCGACATCACGCTTATCCCGCAAAATCCGATGACGGCGCTCAATCCCGTCAAACGCATCGAGCCGCAAATCACCGATGTGTTGCAACTTCACTTAGGCATGACTGCAACTGCCGCAAAGCGGCGCGCGGCGGAGTTGCTTAACGACGTACATATCCGTGAAATCGATCGTGTGCTCAAGCAATTTCCTCACGAGCTTTCCGGCGGTATGCGCCAGCGCGTGTTGATCGCGATCGCGTTCGCGTGCAAACCTAAGCTGATCATCGCCGACGAGCCGACCACGGCGCTGGACGTAACGGTGCAGCGGCAAATCTTGCGTTTGATCAAAGAACTTCAGGCAAACTCGAATACCGCGATTTTATTCATCACCCACGATCTCGGCGTAGTCGCCAAGATTTGCAATCGCGTCAGCGTGATTCATTCGGGGCGTATTTTGGAATCGAATTCGGCGGCGGACTTATTCGCGCAACCGAAGCACCCTTACACTCAAGCGCTGCTCGCGGCGACGCCGCGCTTTGATCGTCCGGCGGATGCGTTGCATCCTGTGCCGGCGGAGTTGATCGATGCGCTGTGGGGCGAGGCTCGAGTCCATGATGCGGGGCGGTAGCTGGGAACTTTATGAGTGAGCGACTCGATTTCGCCGCGCCCCCTCACCCCAATTGCTCTCCCGCACACGGGAGAGGGAGTCGAATCCCCTCGCCCCTTTGGGGAGGGTCAGGGTGAGGGGCGGCGGTAGCGGTGCCGATCGCACGAATTCATGCCGCTAATCTCGATTCGAAGCCTAAGCCTCGCTTTGCCCGATCGCGCGGCGAAACCGCTGTTCGGCCGCGCGCCGATGCGGGAAATTTTGCGCGATATTAATTTGGATATCGAAGGCGGCGAGCGGTTGGGCATTGTCGGCGAATCGGGTTCAGGAAAAACCACGCTGGGTCGAACCCTGCTACGTTTGTACGAGCCCACTGCGGGCACCATCCATTTCGCCGGGCAAGACATTACCCAACTTTCCGAAAAGGAGATGCGTCCGCTTCGCGCGCGCATGCAGATGGCGTTTCAAGATCCGCAATCGTCGCTCAATCCACGGCACCGTATCGAAGATATTTTGGCGCAACCCTTGCTCGCATTCGGTCGCGTGAAAAATCGCGACGAAGGTCGCGAATGCGCGGTGGCGTTGCTTGCTCGCGTCGGCCTGCCCACAAACTTTGTGAATCGTTTTCCGCACGAGTTATCCGGCGGCCAGCGTCAGCGCGTCGGTATCGCCCGCGCAATTGCGCTCAAACCGCAGTTCATCGTCGCCGATGAAATTGTTTCAGGTTTGGATGTGTCGACGAAGGCGCAAATTTTGGCGTTGCTGCGCGAACTCAAACCCGAGAACGATCAAGCGCTGATGTTCATCAGTCATGATCTGTCGGTTGTGCGCGTGCTATGCGACCGCGTTGCGGTGATGCAAAAAGGCGAGATCGTCGAAATGGGCGCGTGCGAAACCGTTTTTGGCGATCCACAACATGCTTATACGAAGGAATTATTGCGCGCGATCCCGCTGCCCGACGTCGATCCCGATTGGGTCAACGCGGTACAATAACCCAGTCAACAAAAGGAGAAATGTATGCAGATCAAAGGCAGTGTTGTTCTGGTCACCGGCACCAATCGCGGAGTCGGTCGCGCGACAGTCAAAGTCTTGATGGAACAAGGCGCCGCAAAAGTCTACGCTGCGGCTCGCGACGCCGGCAAAATCGCCGATCTCGTCGCCGCGTATCCGGGTAAGGTCGAAGCGATTGCGTTGGACATCACTAAGCCCGAACAAGTCAGCGCCGCTGCGGCGCGCGCACGCGATGTGAATTTGCTGATCAATAATGCCGGCGTGAATAAAATGCGTGGTTTTATCGCAGCCAGCGGCATTGACGATGCGCGCGCCGAAATGGAAGCGAATTATTTCGGCACGCTTTCGATGTGCCGCGGGTTCGCACCCGTACTCAAAGCCAATGGCGGCGGTGCGATCATCAATGTGATTTCTATCGCCGGGCGCGTGACGATTCCAATGCTGGGTTCTTACTGCGCATCGAAATGGGCGCTGTTTTCGTTGACGCAGGGCGTGCGCGCCGAGTTGGCCAAGCAAGGTACGCTGGTCGTTAGCGTCAATCCGGGCGCGATCGACACTGACATGGCGAAGGGCATAGAAATGGCTAAGCTTGATCCCGCCGATGTCGCGCGTCAATCGCTGAAAGCCGTGGAAGATGGCGTCGAAGATATTTACGTCGGCGACATGGCACAAGGCACGATTCAAGGCGTTCGCGCCGATGAAAAAGCGGTTGAAAAACAGCTCGCCGGCATGTTACCGATGTAATTGGCCTCGCCACGAGGCAATAACCATGCGGCTCTCCAGGCAGGATGCTCGGTGAACCGCGCTAACGTTAGTTCGCAGCCGCATACCAATGAAAAATAGCAACACCTTCCTCCATTTCCATAAATTGTGGCTCGCGCTCGGCTGGGTTTGGATCGCCTGGGTCGTTTATCTATCGCTGATTCCCGAGCCGCCCGGCATGGATGGACCCTGGTGGGACAAAATCGGACACTCCGTGGCGTACACGGCGCTGATGTTGTGGTTTGCGCAACTCTATCGCGACCGTTCGAAGAGATTTTGGGTCGCGTTAGGCTTGGTAGGATTAGGCATCGCGATCGAATTTGCGCAAGAACAAACCGGCTACCGCCACTTTGAGGTTGCCGATATGGTCGCGGACGCATTCGGCGTCGCAGTTGGGTTCTTGTTGGCCGAGACGCCGCTGGGCAACGTATTGCGGTTGGTGGAGCGCGTCTTTTCGGTGTACTGGCGGCGCGTTACAGCAACGATGCGAAAGCCGAACGGCCGCCACTGGAAATAGCCTACGCGGAAGCGATCGGCAAAGTCGTCGCGCTGTTTCCGCGCAATCAAGACATCGGCGCGCTCTACGCCGAAGCGTTGATGGATACGCGGCCGTGGGACTATTGGGAAGCGGGCGGCGCGCAATCGAAAGGTCGCGCCGGCGAAATTCTCGCGAGTTAGAACGCGTACTCAAAGACAATCCCGACCATTCGGGCGCGATTCACTACTATGGATTAGCTGAGGTGTACAAACAACGCGGCGATAAAGTAGGCGAAGAGGCGACGCGAAAATTGTTCAACAATGCCTGGGCGGAGCAGGGCGGGACGCTGGATCTGGCGAAATTGTAGTTGTCATGTCATCCTGAGCAACGCGAAGGATCTGCTTTTACATGCGGTGGTGATGCCACCGACTAAAAAAGCAGATTCTTCGTCGCCTTGCTCCTCAGAATGACATGCCTAAAGAGACAATTCAGCTATCACCGGCGTGTGATCCGACGGCCGTTCCAATTTACGCGGCGCTTTATCGATCACGCATGAGGTGCAACCAGTCGCCAGCGAATCGGAAAGCAAAATATGGTCGATGCGCAAGCCGTGATTACGCCGAAACCCCATCATGCGATAGTCCCACCAACTGTAGATTTTTTCCGGCTGCTCGAATAACCGAAAACTGTCCTTCAGGCCGAGATCGAGAAATGCGCGAAACGCATTACGCTCAGGCTCGCTCACCAACACATTGCCTTCCCACGCTTTCGGATCGTGCACATCGCGATCTTCCGGCGCGATGTTGTAATCGCCGAGCAACGCAAGTTTCGGGAAGCGCTTGATTTCCTCGGCGAGCCAATCGCGTAGCGCGGCGAGCCATTTGAGTTTGTACTGATATTTGTCGGAATCGAGACTTTGGCCGTTCGGCATATAGGCGCATATCACGCGTACCCCATCGAACGTCCCGGCGAGAATGCGTTTTTGCTCGTCATTGAAATTGGGAATGGCGTTCACAACGTCGAACGCCTCGGCCTTACTAATCAGCGCGACGCCGTTATAGGTTTTTTGGCCGGTGAATGTGGCGCGATAACCGAGCGCTTCGATTTCCGCTAACGGGAAATTTTTGTCCTCGAGCTTCGTTTCCTGCAAACACAACACATCCGGTTGCGCTGAAGCCAGCCAATCGGCAACGTGGGGTAAACGAACTTTGAGCGAATTTACGTTCCACGTTGCGAGTTTCACCTCTTGATACCTTCCATTTCGTCGATTTGCTGCTTGCTAAGTTCTGGCTGGGGACCTGGTTGGTTTTTCGTCGCGCTGGGTGGCAAATCCGGCTCGTGGTATGGCCCGGTTCGAGCATTTGGATCCGCTTTGTTGCTAAATGCAGGGGCCTCATTACTGCCCGTCGTGCCATTCTTACTGCCGTTACCACCGCCGCCACCCGCCGCGCCACCACCACCCGCGCCGACACCGGCTGTGCCACCGCCGCCAGCCGGATTGGGTAGTCCCTTCCCGTTACCGATATCTTCCTTTCGCGGCTTTGGCTTAGCATCCGCGCTGTTCGAATCTTTAACGTCTTTTGCGGCGTTCACTTTGAGGGGCGCGGCAGATTTAGGGTAGCCGGCCGCATCGAGCGCCGCATTCCACGTCGCCTCATTAAAACCTTTTATCGGCGTGTTTTTGCCTACTTGCAGGTCGGGGACGAATAATGCCCCGATCAGTTTTCTCAACTCTTTACCGTCCTCAATGCTTTTTTCTGGATTCTTCTCAACGTGTGGCACGCCGCGCTTTACTAACAACGCCCGCCCCTGATCGCACGGTGCGCCGCAATCAGACGCATACAACACCACTGGATATCTCTTCGATGCATTGCGCGTCGCATAATCAAGTCCATCGCCTTCACTAACTCGATCATTCAGACGTTTCTTTTCGACCTTTTTTGCGTCGGCAGGCGGCGGCGTGTCCGAGTAATTGATTTTCCCGTCCGCGCCAATCCATTTATACAGCTCCGCAACGGCGGGCGTTCCAATCAAACCTAGTCCTAAAAGCAGCGTTGCGAGCCTATACATTCGCATCCTTTATTATCTAATAATTATAAAAAAACAATAGTATACGAAATTATTCTAGATAAATAGTGAACTTTTGTGAATGATTTTTTTGATCGGCAAGTTGAAAAAATAACGAGCGGCCACAACCCGCTCTGACACTTGCGCCTGGCGCGATTGCCTTGAAGAGCTGCTCGGGCATTGCCGCTTAGGGCATTGCTTACGCAGCCTCCAGCATACCCCTGTGGCGCAGCAAGGCGTCGATTTTTGGCTCGCGGCCGCGAAACTCAACGAACGATTCCAGCGCCGGTCGAGATCCGCCGACGCTTAGGATGGCGCTACGAAAACGCTCGCCCGTTTGTTCGTTCAGCACGCCATTTTCTTCGAACAAACTATAGGCGTCCGCGGACAGCACTTCCGCCCACTTGTAGCTGTAATAACCCGCCGCGTAACCGCCAGCGAAAATATGCGAAAAGCCATTGGGAAAACGATCGTAGGTCGGCGGAAACACGACCGCGACTTGCTGGCGAATTTCGTTCAACAATTGCTGCGCAGTTTTTGTTCCGTTGACATCAAAATCGCTATGCAATTTCATATCAAACATCGAGAACTCCAACTGCCGTACCATATCCATGCCGGCGAGGAAATTTTTCGCCGCGATCATTTTGTCGAACAGCGCGCGTGGCAACGTCGCGTCGGCGTCGACGTGGCGCGTCATGTGCTGTAGCACGTCCCACTCCCAACAAAAATTTTCCATGAACTGACTCGGCAGTTCCACCGCGTCCCACTCGACGCCGTTAATCCCCGCAACGCTCATATCGTCCACTTGCGTCAGCAAATGATGCAAGCCATGGCCAAATTCGTGGAATAGCGTGATGACTTCGTCGTGGGTAAACAGCGCCGGCTTGTGGCCGACCGGCGCGGAAAAATTACAGGTGAGATACGCGACCGGCGTTTGAATGCCGACACCAAGGCGTTTGCGCGTGATCGCATCGTCCATCCAGGCGCCGCCGCGCTTGGTATCGCGCGCGTATAAATCCAAATAAAACTGACCCACCAGATTTTTGTTGCGATCGCGAATGTCGAAAAATTTCACGTCGTTGTGCCAAACCGGCGCGCTGCTCGCTTCCAACGTGAGGCCGTACAGCGTTTCGACGACGCGGAACATGCCCGCCAATACCGTTGGTTCCGGGAAATATTGCTTCACCTCTTGCTCGGAAAAACTATAGCGTTGCCCGCGCAATTTTTCCGCAACGTAGGGGCGATCCCAGGGCTCCATCGTCGCCAAACCCAGCTCGCGCGTGGCGAAATCGCGCAGCGCCGCGACGTCTTTCTGCGCGTAAGACTTGGCGCGTTTCGCCAAATCGGTAAGGAAATCCAACACCTGCTGCGGCGAATTCGCCATCTTCGGCACGAGCGAGACTTCGCCGAAACTTTTATAGCCGAGCAACTTCGCTTCTTCGTCGCGCAGCTTCAAGATTTTCTCGATCAGCGGCGCGTTGTTCCATTCGGGATGTTCGAATTCCGCCGCTCGCGTCAAATAAGCGTGATACATTTTTTCCCGCAGCGCGCGATTGTCTGCATACTGCAACACGGGCAAGTAGGACGGCGCGTGCAGGGTAAATTTCCACCCGGATTTGCCATCTTTCTTCGCCGCTTCCGCCGCGGTTTGCAACACATCGGCGGGAATGCCGCTTAATTCTTTTTCCGATTCGACGAAAAGTGAAAACGCTTTGGTCGCATCCAAAATATTCTCGGAAAATTTCGACCCCAGCGCCGATTGCTCCTCTTGAATTTCAAGGAAGCGTGCTTTCTGATCGTCCGGCAATTCCGCGCCGCCCAAACGGAAATCGCGCAACTCGTTCTCGATAATTTTCTTTCGCGCCGCCGATAGTCCCAAAAATTCCGGCGATAGTTTTAGCGCTTTGTATTTTGCAAACAACGCCGGATTCTGGCCCAACTCCGCATAGAATTGCGTGATCTTCGGCAGGTTCGCGTTGTACACTTCGCGTAGCTCAGGCGAATTCATTACGGCGTTTAGGTGGCTCACTTGGCCCCAGGCACGATTTAACTGCTCGTTGGTGTTGTCCAGCGGCACGACGAAATTGTCCCACGTCGGCACGGCGGAATCGTGCGTCAATCGCTCAACGACGCTGGCACTCTCTTTAAGCAGCGCGTCAACGGCGGGGGTGACGAATTCAGGTTTGAATTCGGCGAATCGTGGTAGTCCGGAAAAATCGAGTAGGGGATTCATAAGCAGAAAATTTTTCAATTCCTAAGTGAAGTTCATTATAGCGTCGAATATGAGTAAGTCAGCCAATCGCAGATCCAGCGCGGCACACAGGGCAACAATGCCTGCAGAACCAGTGTTGGCGCGGCGTTTCATGGTGGTCGACATCGCGCGCGGCAGCGCCATCGCGCTGATGTTCGTCTACCACTTCACCTTCGACCTAAACTACTTCGGGGTAGTTTCATTCGATTTCAATAACGATCTTCGCTGGCTCGGTTTTCGCGCCGTGATCGTCGGCCTATTTTCCGCGCTGGTTGGTGTCGGCTTGGTGCTCGGTCCAGGGCGCAAACTCGATTGGCCGCGCTACGGAAAACGCCTCCTCGCCATCGGCGCCTGCGCCGCGCTCGCGAGCGCAGGCAGCTATTTCATGTTTCCCAAAACGTTTATTTTTTTCGGAATCCTGCATTTCATTTTTGTCGCCAGCATCCTCGGTTTGGCGTTTTTGAATTTCGCCTGGTTGAATTTGCTCATCGGCACGGCGTTGATCGTCTTCGGCGCCACGCTGAAACTCCCGTTCTTCGATCAGCCGGCACTACAATGGATCGGCATGATGACCCACAAGCCTTACACGGAAGACTATGTCCCGGTGTTGCCGTGGTTTGGCGTGGTGTTAATCGGCATGTTCCTGGCGCGGCGTGCCGAAGCGCGCGGATGGTTCGAGAAATTTTCGGCGGTTGAATTTCGTAACCCCATTGCGAAGCTGCTTGCGTTCGCCGGTCGGCAGAGTTTGATTATTTACATGCTGCATCAGCCGATTTTTATTGGGTTGCTATTTTTGATCCTAGGCCGGGCTCCTTAGCAACAACGCCTAAATTGTCATTCCCGCGCAGGCGGGAATCCATTTGGCGGTGACTAATCGCGGCCCCGTATGGATTCCCGCCTGCGCGGGAATGACAGGTTGGCTCAATCAGCCGTGGGGATAAACCACATGTCCCTCAACGAGGGTGTAGTGCACTTTGCCAATCATTTCCATACCGATGAACGGCGTGTTTTTCCCGAGGCTTTTCAGCGTTGCGCGATCCACATTCCACGCTTCGTCGGCATCGAAAATACACATATCGGCGCGCTGACCAACAGCAAGATGCCCTGCCTCAAGGCCTAATATCCATGCGGCTTTCGACGTGATCGTTGCCAGCGCCCGCAGCAAATCTAGCTTCTCGGTCATTGCCCATTTGAGCGTAAGCGGCAGCAATAATTCCAAACCGGTTGCGCCGGGCTCGGACTCGGCGAACGGCAATTGCTTCGCGTCATCGTCGACGGGCGCGTGGTCGGAGCAAATGGCATCGATGGCGCCGTCCACCACGCCGGCGCGCAGCGCGTCGCGATCGCGGGTGCTGCGTAGCGGTGGCTTTAGATTGCAATTGCTATCGAAGTAGCCGATGTCGATTTCGCTCAAATGCAAATGATGTGCGCCGACATCGCAGGTGATCGCGAGGCCACTCGCCTTCGCTTGCCGAACAAGGTCCACGCCCGCCGCGCTCGACAGCCGGCACAAATGTACGCGCGCGCCGGAGGTCCGCGCGAGTTCGATAATCGTGGTGAGCGCGATGGATTCTGCTTCGACGGGAATCCCCGGCAAACCGAGGCGCGTGGCAACCATGCCATCATGGGCGACGGCGTCCTTGCTCAAGAACGCATCCTGCGGCCGCAGCCATACCGTATAGCCATAGGTTGCCGCGTAGTTGAGCGCGCGCGACAACACCAGCGTGTCGATGAGCGGATGATCGGCGTGTGAAAATCCGATGCAACCGGCGTCGGACAATTGCGCCATCTCGGTTAAGCGCTCGCCCTTCAATCCCATGGTCAACGCGCCGAGCGGGTAGACGTGCGACTGATTTAAATTCTTCGCGCGGTATTTCAGCATTTCCACCAGGCCCGGCTCATCCAGCGGCGGATCGGTATCTGGCGGGCAGACCAAACTTGTCACGCCGCCCGCAACGGCTGCGGCCATCTCCGATTCCAGCGTAGCCTTGTATTCGAAGCCCGGTTCGCGCAGGCGCGCCGAGAGATCAATCAGGCCAGGGCAAACGATCATATTGCTCGCGTCGATCACGCGGTTAGCATGAAAGCCGTCCGGCATCGTGCCGATGGCGACGATTTTCCCCGCGGCGATGAAGACGTCTTGCTTCGAGTCGATACGATTTTTCGGATCGACCAGACGACCGTTTTTGATGTGGATTTTCATTCGTTAATGTTTCGCCGATCGAAAATTGAGTCCGGTGCTCACAATCACAATGTCATCCTGGGCGCCGCGCACGATCTGCTTTCCGGGGTTATGCACACGCGGTGAAAAAGCAGATCCTTCGCTGCGCTCAGGATGACATGGGCGATGAGTATTATGCGGCATGGGCACGTAATACGTCCAACAGCGCGGCGCCATAGCGCTCCAATTTTTGCGCGCCGATGCCCGTGATTTTCGCTAGTTGCACACGGCTTTGTGGGCGCTGCATGACCAGTTGCATCAATGTCGAATCGTGAAATATCACAAATGACGGCACGCCTTGTTCCTCGGACAATTTGCGGCGCAGCGTGCGCAAGGCTTCCAGTAATTTCAATCGATCTTCGGGCAAATCGATCGGCACTTTGCTGCGGGTTTTCGGCGCTTTCGTTTTCTCGACGTCGACTTCCCGTCGGAATCGCACGTTTTGTTCGCCACGCAATACTGGCCGCGACGCTTCATTCAACAGCAACGCGCCGTAACCGGTGACATCGACGCGCAACAAGCCGGTCGCGACCAATTGACGGAACACCGAGCGCCAGCGCTTGTCGTCGAAATCTTTGCCGAGACCGAAGGTGCTTAGCTTATCGTGGCCTAAACTTTTCATCCGCTCGGTGACCTTACCTATCAGCACATCGATCAAATGCCCCGCGCCGAAACGTTGCCCGGTGCGGTACACCGTAGAAAGCGCCTGTTGCGCGGCGAGGCTGCCGTCCCAGGTTTGCGGCGGCGCAAGGCAGGTATCGCAGTTACCGCACGGCGCACCGGCCTCGCCGAAATATTGCAGCAACATTTGCCGCCGACACGTTACCGTTTCGCAATAGCCGAGCATGGCGTCGAGCTTGTGGCGCTCGACGCGCTTGTGGGCTTCGTCGGCATCCGACTGCTCGATCATGCGGCTTAACTGCACCACATCGCTCAAGCCGTAAGTCATCCACGCATTCGCCGGCTGGCCGTCGCGCCCGGCGCGGCCGGTTTCTTGGTAATAACCTTCGACACTTTTCGGCAAATCCAAATGGGCGACAAAGCGCACGTCGGGCTTGTCGATGCCCATGCCGAAAGCAATCGTCGCGACCATGATGATGCTGTCGTCGCCGAGAAATTTATCTTGATTGCGCCGTCGCGACTGCGCATCCATGCCCGCGTGATATGGCAGCGCGGCGATGCCTTGGCCCTTCAGCCATTGGGCGGTCTCGTCAACTTTTTTGCGCGACAAGCAATAGATAATCCCGGCATCGCCGGGATGCTCCTCGCGCAGAAAGCGTAGCAACTGCTGGCGCGCGTCCTGTTTTTCCACGACGCTGTAACGGATGTTCGGCCGATCGAAACTGGAAATGAATATCCGCGCATCTTCAAGTTTGAGGCGTTTGATCATTTCTTGACGCGTCAATTCATCAGCGGTCGCCGTCAGCGCAATGCGCGGCACATCGGGAAAACGCTCATGCAAAATCGACAACTGCAAATACTCGGGACGAAAATCGTGACCCCATTGCGACACACAATGGGCTTCGTCGATGGCGAATAGCGCGACGCTCATGCGTTCCAGCAATTGCAAAAAGCCCGGCGTCAGCAAACGTTCCGGCGCGACGTAAAGTAGATCAATGTTGCCGGCGAGCACCTCGCGCTGCACGCGCTCCGATTCGTCGATCAATTGTGTCGAGTTTAAAAATTCCGCGCGCACGCCGAGCTGTTTTAGTTGATCAACTTGGTTTTGCATCAACGCGATCAACGGCGAAACAACGATGCCGACGCCATCGCGCAACAGCGCCGGAATTTGATAGCACAGAGATTTCCCACCGCCGGTCGGCATCAACACCAACGCGTCGCCGCCATTCGCGATTTGGCCGATGATCTCCTCTTGCTCGCCGCGAAAAATCGGATAACCAAAAGTTTGGTTGAGGATCGTTAGGGCTTCTGACATTTCAGTTGTTGATGCCTGGAGAGGCGCATGGATACTGGCTTCCAGGCTATGCTTTGCCGGGGGCCGCTCTAATATTGCCGTTTCAGGCATGCGTATTTTTTGCCATGTAATTTACCATCGTCATTGCGAGCGCAGCGAAGCAATCTCGCCTTTGCGTTGCGTTACAGAAAAACAAGATTGCTTCGCTGCGCTTTCCATGAACCCGATTTGATCGATGCTTGCTTTAAGAATCGCTTGCCCCTCACCCCCACCCCTCTCCCCAAAGGGGCGAGGGGAAGATACTCCCTCTCCCGCTCTGTGGGAGAGGGGTGGGGTGAGGGTCGGCTTCGGTTTGAGACCGATGCGGTTCATGGCTCCTGAGCAGTGGCGGCTCCGCCGATACAGGCTGCTCGCAATGACAGAGTGGAAATTTTCAATTTGCAGAACTACTCCCCGCCAACATACTCATCACCGCCATACGCACGGCGATGCCAAATGTGACTTGCGGCAAAATCACCGATTGCTTGCCGTCGGCCACGGCGGAATCGATTTCCACACCGCGATTCATCGGGCCGGGATGCATGACAATCGCATCGTGTTTCGCATACGCCAGTTTTTCCGGCGTGAGGCCGTAGGATTTGAAATATTCGCCCGCACTCGGCAGCAGCGCGCCATTCATGCGCTCGTTTTGTAAGCGCAACATCATCACTACGTCGCAATCTTTAATGCCGCGCGCCATATCGTGATGCACTTGCACGCCGAGCGTTTCGACGTCGCGTGGGATCAATGTTTTCGGCCCTACCACCCGCACTTCGGGCACGCCCAACGTCGTCAGTGCGTGGATCTGCGAGCGCGCGACGCGTGAATGCAATAAATCACCGACCACCGCCACGCGCAAATCGGTGAAGTTTTTCTTGTAGTGACGAATCGTATACATGTCGAGCAGCGCCTGCGTCGGATGCGCGTGGCGACCATCGCCGGCGTTGATGACATGAATGCCGGGCGCGACATGGCGCGCAATTAGATGGGGCGCGCCGCTGGTCGCATGGCGCACGATGAACATATCGGCATGCATCGCCGACAAATTCGCCACCGTGTCCAGCAGCGTTTCGCCTTTACTGGTGCTCGACACGCCGACGTTGAGATTGATCACATCGGCGGATAAACGTTTCGCCGCGATTTCGAATGTCGTGCGCGTGCGTGTCGATGGCTCGAAAAAAATATTGAATACCGATTTGCCGCGCAGCAGCGGCACTTTTTTCACATCGCGTTCGGTGACGCCGACGAAGGAATCGGCGGTGTCGAGGATTTTTAGTAGGAGTGCGCGGGGAATACCTTCGATAGTGAGCAGATGTTGCAGATTACCTTCATCATCAATCTGTAAATTCCGCTGCATCAACGCGGTTCCTTTTTCATCTGTTTAAACGCAAGTACGCCGGATTCGCTGCGCTCCAGCACGAGCATTTCGTCGTCCGGCACGGGAAAAGTCATGCCGACGAATTGCGCGCCGATCGGCAGCTCGCGGCTTTGCCGGTCGACCAACACCGCGAGCCGAATACGCGCCGGGCGCCCATAGTCGAAGAGTTCGTTCATCGCCGCGCGGATGGTGCGGCCGGTGTAGAGCACATCATCGACGAGGATAATGTCTTTGCCCGCGACATCGAAAGGAATGGCTGAACGTTTGGCGTCGCGATGCAATCCGCGCTCATCGAAATCATCGCGATAAAACGTGATGTCGAGCGTGCCAAGCGGGGTGTTCACGCCGAGCAATTGCTGCAAACGTTCCGCCAGCCACACGCCGCCGGTGTGGATGCCGACCAACATCGTATCGGGCGCCAGGTCGGCATTGATCATCGCGGCAAGGGCGCTGACTAGGGCTTCGGCATCGGGGAGATTAGCGCGCGGTGCTGACATGATTATCAAAATAGCCTTGCAAAATTTCCTGTGCCGCGACACTGTCGAGCATAGCTTTTTGTTTTTGGCCCGTGACGCCAGCGTCGCGCAACGCGGTCGACGCGGCGGCCGACGAATAACTTTCGTCGGACAAAACCACATCAATTTTGGTGTGATACTTTAGATTCGCCACGAATTTTTCGATTGGGCCAGACAACGCGTGTGGCCGACCATCGTCGTTGTGCGGCTGACCGACAACCAATAAATTCGGCCGCCATTCTTTAACGAGCTCATCGATCGCAGCGAGAGTTTGAATCGAATCGTTATTGCTCAACGTCGCCAAAGGATGCGCCATGCCAAGTTCTAATTCTCCGACGGCAACACCAATTCGTTTCAAACCAAAATCAAACGCCAGCACCGTTCCCTTAGGCATGCCCCGCCTGGCCCGACAGATTCGCGAAGCTGATGCCAAGCAAGCCAATCGCTGCGTTGAGCCGCGCTTCCGGCGGCGTCTTGAACACGACATCTAGATCGGCCTCGACGGTGAGCCAGCCGTTTTGCCGGATTTCTTGCTCTAATTGCCCTGCTGCCCAACCCGCGTAACCGAGCGCGACGATCATCTTTTCCGGCCCGTTCCCGGCGACCATGGAATGCAGCACGTCGCGCGAGGTGGTCAGGCCGGCGACTTGGTTCACCGCGAGCGTCGACTGCCACGAGCCGACCGGCTGATGCAACACAAAACCGCGATCGGTTTGCACGGGGCCCCCCATGTAGATCGGCACCGATTTCCATCGATCAGTATTGAGGCTAATGTCCGCTTTGCCGAGCAAGGCGCCAAGCGTTATTTCGCCAGGACGATTGACGACAATGCCAAGCGCGCCTTTTTCATCGTGCTGGCAAATGTAGGTCAAGGTCTTAGCAAAATTGGGATCAGCCATGTTGGGCATGGCGATCAAGAAATGATTGGTGAGGTTCGCGTACATGACAGACGCTATTGTAATCGTTGGTCGCGCCGCGCACAATTTGGATAATGGGCGATGTGTCTTATCAAGCCGTGTCCGTGAGAAATTCAGTTGTGTCATTCCCGCGTAGGCGGGAATCCATTTGGCATTTGAATTTGCAAGCGCACTATGGATTCCCGCCTACGCGGGAATGACAAAAAATTACCGCAGTCGCAACTTATTTAATCGTTAAACCATAAATGAAATCATCCGCCGCCCTCTGTTGGTTTCGCCGCGACCTTCGCTTAGACGATCACGCCGCGCTTTATCACGCGCTGAAAGCCCACAAACAAGTTTTCTGCGCGTTCGTATTCGATACGCAGATACTCGACGCGTTGCCAAGAAAAGACGATCGCCGCGTCGAATTCATTTGGCATTGCGTGGTGGAACTCGATCAAGAGTTGCGCAAATACGGCGGCGCATTAATCGTGCGCCATAGCCGCGCATGCGATGAAATTCCGCGACTCGCCGCGCAGTTGCAAGTGCAAGCGGTTTACGCCAATCACGATTACGAGCCCCTGGCAATTGCGCGCGATCAAGCGGCTGCGGCAACACTCGCCGAAAATCGCATCGAGTTTTTCTCCTATAAAGACCAAGTTGTTTTTGAAAAAGACGAAGTGCTCACGCAAGCGGGGCGGCCATTCACCGTCTTCACGCCGTATAAAAATGCCTGGCTAAAGAAGCTCGATCATTTTTTTCTGAAGGCTTATCCGGTCGAAAAATACGCCAATCATTTCGCAGAAGTAAAAAA